>JAPLWO010000052.1 GCA_026396555.1 Candidatus Magasanikiibacteriota bacterium | reverse complement strand
CAGTTAAATTTGTTTTTTGATGAATTCATCTGCTACCCATTTATTTTCGCCCGTGTCATCGGTCCGACGCCTCCTGTAATCGGCAATCCAACTGACTTTTGGTACGTCTGCACAGCCTTTTTTGTTGCTGCGCCGTATAATCCGTATGCAGTTCCTGCGGGAATTTTTAAAAATCCTTTACTAACTAAGTAATTTTGTAATCGAACGACATCAGCACCGCGACTTCCTACATGTAAATTTTGTGTGAGGCCGTCATTTGCATTCGTAACACTTGAATTTGAAATTTTTGTAGCAACCGATGCAATATTTTTCCCCGTTGTCACACTTCGTGCCGTAATAATTCGTTTTCCCGCATTGTATATTCCGGTCACCACAACTTTTTCGCCAATATCAAATGCATCAAACGAAACTCGCGCATTATTTTTAACCAAAGTTGTACTAGAATTCACTAAAATACTTCGCTGTGCATATGCGCTAATATGATCGAGCTTCGGCGCCTCGGTAATTACTAAACTTTTTTCTCCCTCGTTAATTCCAATTATAAGGCCCGACCAGCTCTCAGCCTTGGCTGCAACCGTGCGATCGACTCCTTCCGCTTTTGACGTGGTGATCGCGAACGTCGGAATAGGCGCTAAGAACGCAAGAAAGAGCGCAAAAAAAAGTGCAGACTTTGGCATATATAAGTAATACGCACGAACGCATTGTTTGGGTTCAAATCCTAGTATTTATGCTCTTTTAGCCATCCCTCAGCGGATTATTTGTAATTGAGGTATGTAACTGTAAGTTGCAGACATGTAGCGAATGTTCCCCACAACAGATATGGAATATTGGCATACACAACCCAGCGCAATTGAGGCGCAGCTTGCCAGAGTCCCGCGAGCGCCCACATAAGTGTACCCACAACAAGTAGAACATCAACGGACGCTAACAGATTATTTTTCAACCCAAACTCAATTGGAGTAAAAGCAAAATTAAAAATAAGGTTCAGCACAAATGGGAGCGTTACCACCCAAGAAAGTTTGCCTTTATACGCATTATAAAATACCGCACCAAAAGAGACTGCAATGATCGCGTACAAAACGGTCCATACAGGTCCAAAAAGCCAACTGGGCGGCGCCCATCTCGGTTTTATAAGTTCTGCGTACCAGTTGTAGGTATTCATAGATTATTTAAGTTTACGTCATGCATTTTTATCCATCCCTCAACAATCCTTACAAACCTCTTAACTCGAAATGCGCACCAGTCGTGATTTCCGTCTACTAACTGTAGTTCCGACCTCTCTATGTTTCTTTGCATGGTGCGCGCAAATTCGACAGGAAATATTTCGTCCTGTTCGCCCCAGATAATCAGTGTTTCTGCTGAGATCTTGTCGAAATGCTGGAAATTGCTAGTCAAAAACTTTTCAACGATACTTGCCGCAGTTTCAAATTCGGGTAAGCGACTGAAAACATTTTCAAAAAAAGTTCTCACGCCACGGAAAAAAAGTCGCGGATTCTTATAATCCCACAAATCTCGAAATGTTTTTTTGATGAAAAAGTTGTATAAAAATTCACCACGAGAAATTTTGAGCGCAACTCCGGCGGAATCAACAATGACTAAATGCGAGATTTTTTTGCTCGATGCCGCGAGTTGTAGCCCGACCGCACCACCCATTGAATGCCCGACAACCGCGATTTTTTCAAATGGTAACGATGCGACAAAACTCACTAAAATATCAGAATACGTTGAAAAACTGTCTGGACAACTTGATTTTCCAAAACAGGGTAAATCTGGTGCAATAACCTGGTAGTTTTTTGCGAGCAACTTTAAAATTTTCTTGTAGGACATTGCTTTTGCGCCGCCGCCATGCAAAAAAAGGATGGGCCGTCCCGCGCCAGCCTGAAAATAGCGAAGCTGTGCGCCATGTTCTTGGAAATACTTTTTCTCGAAATGCATGGTATAACCATACTCGCTTTAGGCAGTTTAATCAAAAAAACGCTTGTATGCTATACTTTAGCCACCCATATTATATGAGATTTTTCATGTTTAAAATGATCGGCGCTTTAGGCCTCATTTTGATTTCGATCGCACTCCTGCTTAAGAACCGCAAAAAACAGGACGTTCTGTATATTTTGGGCGGAATTTTCCTTGAATTGTACAGTTTACATCTGCACGACTCGATTTTCATTGTTTTGCAGATTATATTCACACTTTCAGCTGTGTATGACCTGTGTAAATGTGGTTCTAAGCAGTTGACAAAAAACCGATAATCTGCTATAGTACTATTCGGATGCGACGAATATACATTGTATATAGTCGTGTAATCCACGCAGTCGTTTTTATCGCAAACTACTATTTTTTTAAAATAGCATCGTGCGATGAGGTCGAAACACTGTGTTCATAACAACACATTGTGCAGAAGGATCTGATAAAGACCCCATCGCACGAGACAAATATGGAATCAAAGAAATTATACGTAGGCAACTTGCCATACCGCACAACTGACGCAGATCTTAACGATATGTTCAGTGGTGCTGGTTCAGTCGTATCTGCTACCATCATCATGGACAAATTCTCAGGCCGATCAAAAGGCTTCGGTTTTGTTGAGATGAGCTCATTGGACGAAGCTGAAAAAGCTATTTCAATGTTCAATGGTCGCGATATGGATGGCCGCGCACTTACTGTTACAGAAGCTCGCCCTAAGCCAGAAGGTACTGGTGGACGCAGCTTTGGTGGCGGTGGTCGCCGCGATGATCGCTAATTTATTAGCGTCAAAGCTCAAAAGCTCACCTTCGGGTGTGTTTTTGTTTTGCGGAAAATTTTGCCGCGCGAAATTTACATAAAAAAACCCGCCCTGACCACACAACATCGTTTGTTTTACGGTTATGTGGCGGGCGGAACAGATTTTTCTATCAAACTCACAGGACAACGCTCATGCGTTCGCAGGCAAACGTTGTCGGGATTCCAGAGCCTTCGTGGACCGCGTTCGCGATTCGAGCAACGAGCGCGGGGTTCGCAGCCGGGTCGTGGTGGGTCAGGATCGCTTCTTTTACCTGGGCGCTCTTGAGCACTTCAATCAAGTGACTGACGCGCTCATGGCCCCAACCCTTCATGTACCGAGCCTTGGGCTCGTCTTCGAACTCGTGGTACTGGCACTCGATGACGCCGAGATCGACACCGCGCAGCAACTCAACGAGATTGCGCTCAAGTTGTTGCAGTTCTTCCGGCGCGTCCGGGCCAACTTCCTCATGGTCAAAGATCACAGCGAGCGATTTTCCGCGGAACGTGAACCGATAACCGAGGCAACCGCCGGGGTGGTTGACGCTGAGCGCTTCAATCACGATGTTTTCCGGTTGGCCGCGATACGTCGACGGCACCACGATCACTGCGCCACTTTCGATCGGCGTATAATGAACGCGCGCCGCGAGCATTGAGACATCGACTGGGAACGTGTCGCCGTCGAACACGTTCTTGTGGAACTTCTCGACGTTTTCTTCAGAACCCGTGATTTCGAACGTGAGCTTCTTGCTCGCGAACAACGGGCCGAAGAACTGGAGACCGCACCAGTGGTCGATGTGCTTGTGCGTGAACAGCATGTGGAGCGTGAGCTCTTCGCGCTTCGCCAACTCGCCGAACAGCCAGTTGCCGAAGTTTGTCGCGCCTGAGCCGCCGTCGACCACGAAGATCTTGTCGCCGATCGTCACTTGCACACAGCTCGTGTAGCCGCCGACGCCGGTGATGATTTCCGGCTCCGTGACCGTGCGCGAACCGCGCACGCCCCAGAAATCAATCTTGATTAGGCCGTCTTCGTCGTTCAAGTTTTCAAGGACCGCTGGCGAAGTTGAGTTGAGACCGCTCATGATACCCTCCGGTGATTGTAGGTGTTGCGCGGGATTGCGCGGCTATCAATCACGAGTGAATCATACCGATTTGACAGACTGTGGACAACTTGTTTTAATAAGCGTTAGACAACTCACCCCAACATTTTAAAAATATGTTAGAAACTAGCAAAAATCCACGCGCCATTTTAGTCCAACTCGGATTATCAGACTCTGAAGTTGAATTATATTTAACGTTGGTCGAACGTGGCGCGTTAACTCCGCGCGAGTTAACGACCATTACAAAAGCAAAACGACCGACGGTTTATTACGCGTTGCGACAGTTGATGGATCGGGGATTGGTGACGAAACGTGGCGCGCAATCGAGCGAACGATTTCAAGCTGAGCCACCGGAAGCACTAATAACCATGGTGACGTTGCGCCAGCAGGAATTAGTTACCCTTGCGGAACAGGTGAATGAGATTATTCCAGCGCTTAAGAAAAATAAAATTGCACACGAAGGCGCGCCGGGCGTTCAATATTATGAGGGTAAGGAAGCGATGAAGCGCGCGATTATGGACACGCTCTATTGTCGCAAAGAACACATTGATTCGATTGCGCCGGCGGATAATTTTTTTTGGCAGATCGGGCAGGAATTTTCAGCGCAATATATTAAGGAACGTGTCGCGCGGCATATTACGACGCGAAATTTGTGGGAAGAACCGCTTGAACCGCGGATTTTGTTGCAGTCGTACAAGGGGCTGTCGGAAGTGCGGATTATGCCGAAAGAAATGTTGGGAAATTTTAAAACAACGGTTTTTATTTACGATAAAGAGGTCATGTACATTTCGAGTGTCGCGGCCGGGTTTGTGTTGGTGGTGAAGTCGCAAGAACATCATGATTTGATGCTCGCGATGTATAACGCGCTCTGGGCAGCGGGAAAATCAGTGACGATTTGAAGTTTGTATTGACAAAAAGTCGCGATTGTGCGAGAATTTAACTCTGTCGTGACTACGTGGGCACGTATTTCTCGGCAGGTTAGGGCAACAACGCACAAGCGTTTTTTTTGAGAAGAGAGGATAGGAATGGCACAAACCATAAATCCACACACGTCGACACGGGCACAGGTCGACGCGATCGCGACGAAAATTTTGAAGCACATGCGGCTGCCGGAAGAGCACCGCGCCGTGCTTTCGGGGTTCATCGTGGCGATGTCGCTGTACGAGCTGCCGACGCGTCAGGGCATGTTGATCTTGCACCAGCCGGATGTGCAGACGCACATCATCGGCGTGAAGTACAACAACCAGACGCGTTCGCTGGATGAAGCGTCGATGTCCAAGATCGACGAGGCAACCAAAGCAGGGCTCATTTGCCGCGTTCACGACACCATGAAGGCGTGGTCGTTGGACGAGGCGGTGTTCGTCGCGGCGCGTAGTATCGGCTTCAGCTTGGATCACCAGCACTACACCAATCGCCCCATCGAGTTGCCGAAGCCCGTTCAGGCGAACGACCAGCTTCGCGTCCGCACCTCCACCAGCACCATGGTGACGGCGACCGCGTAAGCTTTCTGAGCGACAGCCCGTCGGGCATCCATTTTCAACGCGCAAAACTGCGCACAGAATTGGGTGCTCGACGGGTGCTTTTTTTTACTTTATACTCGAGACCATGTCTTCTACACGTTTGGTCGCGAAAAATTCAATGATTCAGCTGGTTGGCAAAGCAATTTCAACCGCACTCGGCGTTGCGGTTGTTGCGTTGGTAACGCGCGCGCTGCTGCCGAGTGGCTTTGGTCAATATACAAAAGTGATTACATTTTTGTCGTTTTTTGGAATTGTTGCGGACTTGGGTTTGACGCTCATCACCGCGCAGATGATTTCTGAGCATGGCGCGGATGAATCAAAAATTGTGCGCAGCATTTTTTCGTTTCGAATTATTTCGTCATTTGTTTTTTTTGCACTCGCGCCGATCGCAGCGATTTTTACACCATACGCGCCACTTGTTAAATTTGGAATTGCATTAACGGCATTTTCTTTTTTCTTTGTCAGTCTCTATCAAACATTGATCGGAGTTTTTCAAAAACATTTGGTCATGCAATATCCGATGATCGCGGAAATTGGTGGGCGCATCATTTTGTTTGGCGTGACGTCATACGCGGTATGGTCGGGCGGCGGGCTGCTGTGGTTTTTGGGCGCAGTTGTTGCGGGGAATTTGGCGAATTTTTTACTTGTCGTAATTTTCGCGCGACGATTTATTGATTTTGGATTATTTTCGTTTGATTGGGATCGTGCAATTATTCGAGAAATGTGGCATCGCTCGTTGCCGATTGCAGTTTCGATTATTTTTAATTTGATTTATTTGAAAGCTGACATGCTGATCTTGTCATTTGTACGACCAGATTTTGAAGTTGGTTTATATGGCGCGGCATATCGGGTGATTGATATTTTGATGATGGTGCCAGTAATGCTGATGGGTGTGATTTTGCCGATTGCAACGGGCGCGTGGAGCGCGGGGGACGCGACGCGTGCAGGGCGGGCGCTGCAAAAAACGTTTGATGCGTTTATGTTATACGCGATTCCAGTTGTGTGTGGTGGTTGGCTCGTTGCACCGCGTTTGATGGCATTGGTTGCGGGTGCCTCGTTTACGAGCGCTGGTGCGCCGCTTCGAATTTTGTTGCTCGCTTTTTTTGCAGCAACGATGAGTACGCTATTCGGACATTTTATTGTGGCGTTGCAAAAACAACGTCGTGTAGTTTGGGTGTATGGAACAGATGCAGTACTTTCACTCGCCGCGTATATAATTTTTATTCCATTGTTTGGAATGGTTGCTGCTGCATGGGCGACGGTTGGCTCTGAATTGTATGCGGCGGTTATGTTGGGTACGGTTGTACTTCGGACAACAGGACGAAAAATTAATTTTACTATTTTGTGGCGTGTGTTGATTTCGACAGTACTTATGTGCGGCGTTGTTTTTGGTGCAATGTCGATGCATTTTAATATCGCGATGGATATTGTGATTGGCGCGATTGCATATTGCGCTGCACTTTTTGCATTGCACACGCATACATTTTTTCTATGAAATTAAATTGGATGCAATGCGCGATTATTTTCACAGCTGCTGCGACGCCGCTCTATTTAATGCGATTTCATATCGGACCGATTCCGATGACGGTTTTCGAGACATTAATTTTGTTGCTTGCGGGTGCGACATGTGTGCGCGCGATCATGGATTTTACGGCGCGCGATTTGTATATAAAAAAAATTAGAAAAATTCCGCGCTCACTAGCCGCTGCGACAATATTATTTTTTATTGCGAGCTGTATTTCTGTGTTTGTTGCGCCGAGT
>JAPLWO010000013.1 GCA_026396555.1 Candidatus Magasanikiibacteriota bacterium | reverse complement strand
ATTGAGCGGGATATTTCAACAACGCAGCATGCCGTTGACCAATTATTTTCAGAACAGTTTCTAACCATGGCTGGAGCGGGATATACAGTAAAAAATTGACGATACCCGCGATTTTTCGTATAATCTCTAGCAACTAATGATAGTCTTATGAGCACACAAACTTTTGTATCAGCTGCCCGATTACAGGAATTAAAGGATGAATTACGCGACATGAAAACAGTTACAATTCCTAAAATTGCAGCGCAAATTGATGATGCAAAACAAAATGGGGATTTATCAGAAAATGCTGAATATCAGGACGCAAAAGAACGCATGGAATTTGCGCATGGACGCGTTGCTGAACTCGAACAGCTTCTTTCAAATGCAGTGGTAATTGATGATCGTGGTAAAGGAAGCTCGAAAGTTCATATTGGTTCAACGATTATTGTCGAAACTGCAGGTATTCAAAAAACATTCATGATTGTTGGATCAACAGAAGCGGATCCAACGGATGGAAAAATTTCAAATGAATCACCACTGGGCGAAGCTTTTTTGGGTCATGAAGTTGGTGACGAAGTTGAAGTTGTGACTCCAGTCAAAACAACGTATTACACTATTGCAGAAATCAAATAATTGTATGACTGAACAAAACAACGCTGCGCAACATCGCCCTGAAGAAGAAGTTCGCCTTGAAAAATTAATCGAACTTCAGTCACGCGGAATTGACGCGTATCCAAATGAAGTGAATCGCACGTTCATGATCGGTGATATTCTCGCTGATTTTGAGGCGCTACAAGCGGCTGAGACAACAGTTATCGTTGATGGACGACTATTGAGTGCTCGGTGGCACGGTGGCAGCGCATTTGCGGATATTCAGGATATGTCTGGACGCATTCAATTACACTTACGTAAAGATGTTTTGGGAGAAGAATGGTATGCGACGATGAAAGCACTTATAGATCACGCTGATTTTCTTGAAATTACGGGAAAATTAATCGTTACAAAAGTTGGAGAAAAAACAATTGAAGTTGCAGCCGCACGCTTGCTTGCAAAAGCGCTTCGTCCACTTCCAGAAAAATGGCATGGATTGCAGGACATTGAAACGCGCTATCGTCAGCGTGAATTGGATTTGATCGCAAATCCAGAAGTACGTGAACGTTTTATTGTTCGTTCGAAATTAATTTCTTCAATGCGACAGTTCTTAGATGAGCGAGGATTTTTAGAAGTTGAAACGCCAATTTTGCAACCGATTCCAGGAGGTGCAAACGCACGTCCATTTATCACGCACCATAACGCGCTTGATGTTGATTTATATTTACGAATCGCACCAGAACTTTATTTGAAGCGATTGATCGTTGGCGGCTTTGAAAAAATTTACGAAATTGCGCGTTGTTTTCGTAATGAAGGAATCGATTATTCACACAATCCAGAATTTACGATGATGGAACTGTACTGGGCGTTTGTTGGTAAAGATGAATTTATTGAAATGCTCGAACAATTAGTAACGAGCATGCTTCAAAAAACATTTGGTACACTCGAACTTCCGTACAATGATTCGACATTAAATTTTGCAGCTCCGTGGCCACGAAAAACATTCCGCGAAACAATTATTGATGCGTGTGGAATTGATATTGATTTACATAAAACAGAAGAGTCATTGATTGCGGCTGTACGCGCGAAAAATATTGACGTTGATTTTTCGGAAAGCACAGGATTGGGCGAATGTTACGACCAATTATTTAAGAAAACAGGTCGTCCAGCAATTGTGCAACCAACCTGGGTATTCGATTATCCACTTGAATTAAAACCGCTCGCAAAAACACATCCAACGGACCCAACAAAAAGTGCATCTGTACAGTTAGTTGCGCAAGGTGCAGAAGTTATCAATGCGTACTACCACGAACTCAACAATCCAGTTGAGCAAAAAAATAGATTTATTGAACAACAAAAATTACGCGAGCTCGGCTCAGACGAAGCGCAGTGGATGGATGAAGATTTTGTGCGCGCACTCGAACATGGTATGCCACCAACATCAGGTGTTGGAATTGGAATTGATCGTTTGACTGCGTTTGTAACAAATGCACCAAACTTGAAAGAAGTTATTTTGTTTCCAACATTACGTCCGCCACAGCAGCAAAAATCTGAATAATTCTATGGTGAAACGTCGAATTATTACACATCGCAAGCCGCATCTTGATGAAATTGCGTGCATTTGGTTGGTAAAACGATTTCTTCCTGGTTGGGAAGATTGTTCTGTTGGTTATATTCCAACGAATCCAAAAGGTGGCGCAGTAAAAAATCCAGACCAGGATGTGGATGTGATGTATATTGGCGTTGGTCGAGGAAAATTTGATGAACACAAAGGAAATTTAGCAGACTCTGCAACGACACTGATCTATAAGTTTATCTCGCGCGAGAAAAAAGTGAAATTTTTGTCAGCTGCACATGGCGCGATTGAAGAGCTGGTGAATTTTATCAATGATGACGATCATGGTTTGCACATTACGCTGCCACACAGCGAGTTTATGTTTTCTTCGGCAAATTCGTTTATGGCACAAGCCGGATATTCATCGCCTAAAATATTAGAAGCCGGACTCGCATATTTAGATGGAGTGTACGTGTGTTTGCTTGAAAAACACTTACTCGAGCGTGATTGGAAAAAAGCAAAGTTTATTAAAACTAAATGGGGAAGCGCTGTTGCATTACAGACGAGCGTCAGTCCAAAAACAGTACTTCGCCGATCAGTACAGGAAGGAATTTTGATTGCAATTGTTGTAAATCCGAAAAATAATTTTCGTTCAATTCGCGCTGTTCCAGAAAGCAGTGCTGATTTTACAGAAGCGTTTGAACAAGTGCGTACACGAGAACCTCAAGCTGAGTGGTATTTGCACCACAGCAAAAAAATGTTGATTTGTGGCTCTGACGTTGCCTCGAATGTATCATTATCAAAACTTCCGCTGAGTTCGTTGTCTGCAACAATTGCTGTATGAAAAAAAATCGCCGCGTCATGTGCTTTGGAACGTTTGATATCATCCATCCGGGTCATGTTAAATTTTTAGAAGCAGCGCGACAACTTGGCGACGAATTATACGTGGTTATTTCTCGAGACGAGCGTCGAGAATCGCTGCAGGGAAAACGTCCAATTAACTCCGAAAAAAATCGACTTTTTGTAGTTCAAAATATAAAACCGGTAACTCAGGCATTGCTCGGAGATAAGAAAAATATTTTAACTGCGCTCAAAAAGATTGATCCTTCGATCATAGCACTTGGCCATGACCAAACATTTGGCATCGATGTTCTAAAAAAGTGGTGTTCTGAACAAAAGGCGCCCCCAATTATCAAACGCATGCCAGCATATAATCGCGCTGAATTTTCTTCGACATATGTAAAAAAAATGATATGCCAGAGCGACAAGTAAAACGTCAAATTTTTGTTGCGCTCTCGCTTATCATAAATGAGCGGGGAGAAATTTTGATGGGGAAACGGCATGACCCAAAAAATTTTGGCATGCATGGACGCTGGGAATTTCCCGGCGGAAAAGTTGAATTTGGTGAACATCCAGAAAAAACGGTGGTACGCGAAGCTCAAGAAGAAGTCGCATTGACGATCGCAGTTGATCAGATTTTGAATATTTATTCTTGGTTTCATCCAAACCGTCCGCACATTCAAGTCGTGCTCATGGTGTACATAACGCACCCCACAAAGTCGTCGGAACAAGCAAAACCAAATTGTCGCGAAGTGTCCGAAGTGGCGTGGAAAACCATTGACGAGGCGTTAAAAATGAACGTAATCGATAATAATAAGGCTATTTTGCGAGATTTAAAAAAGGCGCTATAATAACACTCCTATGATTGATATTGGATTTATCAGAACAAACCCAGAAGAAGTGAAGAAATCTGCTGCGAGCCGCAATGCGGAGGACGTTGTTGATGAATTATTAGCGATTGATTCACGTGTTCGCACTAAACAGCAAGAAGTTGAGACCATGCGTCATGAACTCAAATCTCGTTCAAAAGGGAAGCCAACTGAGGAAGATCGCGTAGAATTACAACGATTATCTCAGACTATCAAAGAAACGGAAGTCGTGTTGGCTCAAGATGAGGCTGAACGAACCACACTGTTATTGAAACTTCCCAATATCAATGATC
>JAPLWO010000056.1 GCA_026396555.1 Candidatus Magasanikiibacteriota bacterium | reverse complement strand
CTAGGGACGAATTTTGACGGTACCTAGCGAATAAGAGGTTGCTAACTCTGTGCCAGCAGCAGCGGTAATACAGAGACCTCAAGCGTTATCCGGATTTATTGGGTGTAAAGGGTCCGCAGGCGGCATGTCAAGTTACTTGTTAAATCTTTGGGCTTAACCCAAAGGCTGCGAGTAAGACTGGCAAGCTAGAGAATGGGAGAGGTATGTGGAATTTCTGGTGTAGTCGTAATAAGCGTTGATATCAGAAGGAACACCAAAGGCGAAGGCAGCATACTAGAACATTTCTGACGCTCAGGGACGAAAGCGTGGGGAGCGAAAGGGATTAGATACCCCTGTAGTCCACGCCCTAAACTATGATTACTAGATATTGGAAGTATCGACCCTTCCAGTGTCGTCTAAAAAAGCTAACGCGTTAAGTAATCCACCTGAGGAGTACGGTCGCAAGACTAAAACTCAAAGGAATAGACGGGGACCCGCACAAGCGGTGGAGCATGTGGTTTAATTCGACGGTAAGCGAGGAACCTTACCCAGGCTTGAACTGTAACTGCACATCCTATGAAAGTAGGACTTCTTCGAGAGTGTTACAGAGGTGCTGCATGGTTGCCGTCAGCTCGTGTTGTGAAATGTACCCTTAAGTGGCGAAACGAGCGCAACCCCTATGCTGTGTTAAATGTACACAGCAGACTGCCCGCGTAAGCGGGAGGAAGGCGGGGATGACGTCAAATCAGCATGGCCTTTACGTCTGGGGCTACACACGTGCTACAATGGAATGGAACAATGGGTCGCCAAACCGCAAGGTGGAGCTAATCCCAACAAAACATTCCTCAGTTCGGATCGTGGGCTGCAATTCGCCCACGTGAAGCTGGAATCGCTAGTAAACGCAAATCAGCCTCGTTGCGTTGAATACGTTCTCGGGTCTTGTACTCACCGCCCGTCAAGTCAAGGGAATTGGTAATATCCGAAGATCCCGCAAGGGAGATAAGGTAGGACCAGTAACAGGGACTAAGTCGTAACAAGGCATCCGTAGCGGAAGCTGTGGATGGATCACCTCCTTTCAGGGAGTTTTTCTTCCTAGTCGAGAGAGAATTTTAATTCTCTCAGGCCCTAGCATCGTTGTCACATCTTGAAGTGTAAATGAACTTCGCGTAAGGCGAAATCATGAAAGGCCGGATAATATCCGGTTTTTTGTTATTTAATTTTTTTTTCTGCTATACTGTCGGCAGATTCTTTTCATTTTTTATGCGATCATTTTCAAAATATTCTGCATCTGCGATTTGCTTTGCTTTTTTCTTAAACATTTTTTGTTTGAGTTTACCACAATCTGTTTTTGCGGTGGATGCTCCGAAATTTACTTCTGTTACTGCAAACATTACCTCGCTACCTCCGACTCCTCCAGATGTTTTTTTGACTGTAAAACATCCATCAGTTGCGTGGCAAACAGATTTGACGCAGAGACCGCAACAAATTCCTGTCATATCAATCGACACCAAAACTACTCAGTTTAGTGTGACATTTAATGCAACAGGAGGAACTGACGCGAATCCGCTGCAATATTCCGCAGCCTTTCAATATTTTTCTCCTGGACAATCATATCCCACCTTTCTGTCCGTAACAGATCCGTCAGTCTTAAACAAATTAGGAAGCCACACATTTTCAACTAATAATACATTTTATTCAGGAAGAGTATTAGGTAGTAATTCGTATGGTAAAGTATTCATGTATTATATATTTGTAAACAACGGAGATGGAGTTTCACTGCTTCCTGGTTTTGGTCAAGAAGTTGATGATGTGATGATGGCGCTGGTGAAAATTGACCCATTACCAGCGAATATTCCAACAGACGTCGCACAACCAACAGTTTCAAATTTGGTACTGACACTTGACCACGCTGATGGTTCAAAAACAAAAGTAGTTACACCGTGGGATCCTCGTCAGATAGATTCTGTGCCAACCGTCTTGATTGATTCTTCGGTGACAGGGCTGCAATTTTGGATTGATGCAAAAGACACAACGGGCGTTTCGTATGGAATGAGTCAATTGTTTTATGATGCAGGCAGTTTATCGCTCATGAATAATTCTTATGTCAATCAGGAGGTTTTAGAAAAAGCATCACACATTGATGCATGGTCTTCTCAAAATGAATTTCCTATAGCAGGTCCGCCGGGTGTTGGTGGGGCTCTAACGCTGTTTGGATTTGTAAGAAATAATGACGGGTATGGCGCTAAAACGTTAGTAACACAAGAAATTGATGATGTTGCGGCTCTCATTGTTGAAATTGCTACATCGACACCAGCGACACCCGAGACACTAACTGTGCCGGTAGCATTGGATATAATTCCACCGCCGCGCATTACTCCACCTCCTCGGGTGTTTGATCCGACTCCAATTCCTGTACCGATTCCTAAATCTAATGCGAGCACATGGAGTGTGTCACTTTCGCCGAGTGGGTGGGCGGGAATCCCAAATCCGAATTACCCAATGTCCACACGACAAGTTGTAGGATTTGTCGAAGTTGCGGCAGGACACCGAGCGGTTGATATAAAAAATATTAAATTGCAGTTCGCAACTAATGGCGGATATAAAAATAAAGTTGAGCTGATTCAGGTGCCAAATATTTCGAGCGTTCAAAACTATTGGACTATTTTTCCAAATAAAACGGGAACGCAAAAAATTGTTGGAACGGCGCAGTTAAATAATTTGCGACAACCTACTGCTGATCCAAATATTGGAACTGCATTTAACTCTGAGGTGATGAACTTCGCTTTTTCGCCGCGCACAACTGTACCTGCTAAATCAAGTATGATTTTTGCTATTACTGCAACGAATGTCGATAAAATCGCTGTAACGCAGCCAGAAATTTTATTCAAAACAATGTTGGTGGGTGGATCATTGCGTGTGGAAGGTGAATCGTCTGATACAAATGTTACACAAGCACAATTCACCTCGTTTACGGCCCAGTTTCATCGGCTTACAATGGCTGCAGGTTTGGGCGCGCAATCCCCTAAAGGAAAGGTGGTGAAATCAGATTATCAAAACATTGCATATTTTGATCTGAAGAACGTGGAGAATCAATCTAAAAGCGCTGCGTCTATCATTGGGTTGAAATTAAATATTAAGACAAAAAATTTTAATGCAGCCCAAATTAAAAAAACAACTAAATTGAAAATATTTGCGAGCGGTCCTGTAACGTCGGTTCCTGTGTATGATGGATTTTTACAACCATTTTTGAACGGCAAAACATCCCAAGTTATTCCACTTGATTTTCCCGTAGTTGTAGAAAATGGGCAGACGTATACGTTTATTGTGGTCGCTGATACGACAGCTGCGAAATCACCTTCGCTCTTGCAGGTGATTTTTGATGGCGCCGTATTGGGCGTTGACATTCCATCGAATCGAAGTATTATAAATAATAATTTTTCTGTGAAAGGTGGATTGTTGTTTTATTAAAAAAGGAATATAATCTCGTCAATAAATAAAATATGAATAAAAAAGCTCCTTCTTCCTCAGTTTTTTTTGCGTTGCTCTCAACCGGTGTTTTCAGTTTGGCCGCGATTACCACGATCATGTTTGTAAAAGCTGCAACACCTCCTCAGGTGGCAACTCAAGCGGTGCAGCCGAAAATTAGCCAACTCAGTGTCGCGGTAAAAAATGCTGATGGTTCATCGGACACGTATTTGGTTCCGTCCATGACTCCGACGACAACTCCGCTCGTGATTCAATACAAGCCGGGCCAGACAGGGGTTTCATTAAATGTTGCGTTAACATCTCAGGCATACGCAGTACCGACATATGTACATTATAGTTATATTGCTGAGTCGAATGATTATAATTTGGCTGTTTTGAAGGATAATATTTTAAATAATAAACAAGGTTTGTTAGATCCGGCGACAAGTGATTGGTCACCAAATTTGTTTTCGTCATCGAATCAGATGTCAAAAGCATTGTGGGGGAAGAAATGGTTGATTGCAGTGTATGTAAAAAATAATGACCCGATTTCCGCAAGCTCTGTTGGGTCAGGAGTAGATGATGTTGACTTTTTTCTTGTTCAGTTTCCTCAAGATCCAGACGTGAACGCGGGGAAATTATATGTCAGTTCAGGAACTGCATTTCCAGGTCCGTTTATCATGGGGGATACAAATAATTCGTTATTTTCATTCAATCTTACAGCGACCGGCACTGATGATATTAAGGTAAATCAATTGACTGTTGCGTTTGCTGCAAATGGCTCGAAATTGGTGATGCCCATGGGTGCGATTAAAAATATTAAATTGTTTGATGGCAACACACAGATCGGCATGACAGTTCCTGCAGCGATTACAAAAAATTCTACTCCTGCGGTAAAAACTCAGGCAACGGGCTACGCAACTTTTAATGGTTTGAATTTGACAATCCCAAAAGGGACCAAGAAATTATTGACCGTGAAAGTTGATTGGGCATCAGCTCCAAGCGCATTCTCAGGTACACAAATTCGTGCGCATATTAATGACGCTCCATACAATCTCTCAAAAGATAGTTCGATTCTTGCGGTTGACGCGGTGACAGGTGAGAACGCTATTATAAATGGCACTGCTGGAATGGCTCCAGTTTCTGTATATCAAACAAATATTGTCGCTGCCTTGATGACATCGTCGCCAGCTGGTCCTTCATATGCAAATCCTGAACAGATAATTACAAAATTTGCACTTGCAGCTGCTGCAAATACAAATAATATTCCAGTAACGGTAAACAGTTTGCATCTTATACTCCAGACAACGATTAAGCAGCCAGCAAAATCAACACGCGTAATGAATATTTATAAAGGTGAAGTGCCAATGAAATCTGCATTGCTTGCAACGTATAATTTGACCGCTGCGGGCGCTATGGGAAAAACGTTGCCATTTATTAAAATGGGTTTTGCGCAACCACTTATTATTGGTGCAGGCACAAATCAAGTTTTGACTGTAACATTAAACACCACGGATGCAAAAGCAAATGATACGCTTTCTGTTGGATTGAGCAAAGATGGATTTAAGTGGACTGACGGTGTGACTTCATTTCTCTCGTTGCCGATTGACGCTGCTTTGATTGCTGGAAAAACACTAGCATTCTAATTTCGTGTGGGATATTCGGTTTATCATCAGCCATCGTCGCGGGTGAACGACAAACAAGTGCATGATATGGCCGCACTCGTAGCAATTTACGCAGTGCGGTCTGATGAGCATCGTTCGTTGTTGGAGATTGTCGATGCGGTTGTGAGCCCTTCGTTTCGAGACTCAAAATTGTTTTGGGATTATAAACGCATGGTCACGCTGGAGGCAGCGCAAAGAATTAGGGAGTTTGAAAAAATCAAATTAGATCGCGCGATTGCTGATGCAAAAAAACTTGCAAGCGACTTACATTACGAAGATTTGGAGGAGCCGGAGTGGCGCGATGAGGGTCCGAATTATCCACGAATTCATTGATTTATGTGGATTTGACATAAGACGTAAAGTTCGGTAGAATTGGGGGGTTAAATTGAGAGGAAAAAACAACGGGCTCATAGCAACTTCACGGATGCGCCGTTCGTTTCTATACCCTCGCTCGGAAATAAATTCGAGCGCGAGCGCTCAATTTATTTCACTCACTCGGGCGATTAGCTCAGTTGGTTAGAGCGCGTCACTGATAATGACGAGGTCCGAAGTTCGAATCTTCGATCGCCCACCAGAAAATTCCAATACCTTTTCGCGAGACCGTTTCAAACGCTACAAGCGTTTGAAACTTGTTCCTCCGCACATTCGCCAAGTGC
Source organism: Candidatus Magasanikiibacteriota bacterium (assembly GCA_026396555.1). GTDB lineage: Bacteria > Patescibacteriota > Patescibacteriia > Magasanikbacterales > 2-02-FULL-50-9b > 2-02-FULL-50-9b. The sequence continues at coordinate 9,765 of JAPLWO010000056.1, read as the reverse complement.
AAGATAAAGTTGCACGCGAATGCTTGTGCGCAGTCTCGCTCGAAGGTATTGGATTTTTTGATACTGCGGGAAATTCTGTTCCGCGCCATCCGGAAAATACACTGTACTGAAGGCTCGTCTCGGAGGTCGTGTCAGCTTGGTGTTTCGCGAAGCGAAACTGACGCGACCGAGAGACAGCGCAGCGCGCCGCAGGAGCGCGCTGACGCGTGAGCCTAAAGTGCAGTGTATTTTCTTGACACTAAACAAAATCTCCCGTATTATTATCCAATATGGACGACTTCGCAGCAGATAGTTTGCTCGCCCCTGACGAAGCGGGAAAGCAACCAATTAAAACTTTTTTTCTCGAACTTTTTAAGGTCCTGATTCTCGGTGCGTTCGCGGTAATTACAATTCGATATTTTATTTTCAAACCATTTGTCGTGAAAGGAACTTCGATGGAACCAAATTTTCACGAAAAAGAATATTTGATTATCGACGAATTGACGTATCATTTTCAGATGCCAAAGCGTGGCGATATCGTAGTCATAAAAAATCAAGGACTTGAAGAACAAGATTACTACATTAAGCGTGTGATCGGATTACCGGGCGAGCGTGTCGTAATTTTGAACGGTCGCGTGAAGATTTATAACCCAGAACATCCAGACGGGGAATATATCGACGAGAGTTTATATTTAAGTCCGACTGTCTTGACTTTTGGCGACATTGACGTTACACTCGACAAAGATCATTACTATGTACTCGGCGACAATCGCCCCGCAAGCCTTGATTCGCGTCGGATCGGACCGATTCCAGCAGGCGATGTAGTTGGACGCGCGTTTTTGCGCGGATGGCCAATCAATCGCGTCGGGTTACTTGCTCAACAATATCTTGCTCAATAATTTTTGATTCATATGGCTGCTCCAAAAAAGAAACCAGCACCTGCAAAAAAAACTGTAGCGCGACCTGTTGCTAAAAAAGAGGCACCACGAAAAGCTGGTGCGCCATTTGTAAAAAAAGAAATGACTGTTGAAAAACCATCTGTCGCTGCAGTTCCAAATAAAAAGCAGATCCAGTTGCTTCGTGGCATGAAAGATATTTTGCCACGTGATCAATATTACTGGAAAGCAGTTTACGAAAAAATGCAAAACATTGCAGAGGATTTTGGATTTGATCGCATCGACACTCCGATTCTCGAAGATGCATCTTTATTTTTGCGCGGACTTGGAAAAGTGACAGACATAGTTGAAAAAGAAATGTATGTGTTCGAAGATCGCGATGCAGATAAAGTTACGCTTCGTCCAGAAGCAACTGCATCAGTGGTTCGCGCGTATTTGCAGCACGGCATGTGGAATCAACCACAGCCTGTTAAACTTTGGTATTGGGGACCAATGTTTCGCCACGAACGTCCACAAGAAGGACGTCAGCGCCAATTTTGGCAAGGTGGTTTTGAAATTTTAGGTGACAGTTCACCGGTTATCGACGCGATGGTGATTCAGATGACGTATTTATTGTACACAGAATTTGGTGTGCCCGTTACGATCCATATCAATTCAATGGGCATGCCAGAAGATCGCACTCGATACAAAATGGAATTGGTGCAATATTACCGCGCACACCGCAATGAAACATGTGAACAATGTAAAGCGCGTTTGATGAAAAATCCAATGCGTGTACTTGATTGTAAAGAAGAAGGATGTCAGCCAATCAAAGCAAATGCGCCACAGATTGTTGATTATCTCTCGAACTACTCGCGCGATCATTTCATGAAAGTTTTGGAATATCTTGATGAACTCGGCATTCCATATTTCTTGAATCACACACTCGTTCGCGGTCTCGATTATTACACAAAAACAGTTTTTGAAGTGGTGACGTCGGACGAAGAACAAGGTTCACAGACAGCACTATGTGGCGGCGGTCGTTACGATTTGCTCATCGAAGAATTGGGTGGTAAGCCAACGCCTGCGTGTTGTGTTGCGCCTGGAATTGAACGGTTGATTTTACAGATTAAAAAACGTCAACTTCCATTACCGCCACAGCGTTTGCCAAAAGTATATGTTGCCCAGCTCGGTGATTTATCACGTCGCAAAGCAATGGTGTTGTTCGCGCGTTTGCGCGCCGAAGGAATTATGGCTGATCAGGACTTTTCAAAAGGTTCTTTGAAAGCACAGCTCGAATCAGCAAATGCAAAAAAGATTCCGTTCGCGTTTGTAATCGGTCAGAAAGAAGTGCAAGAGGGAACGGTGATTATGCGTGATATGGATTCAGGTGTTCAGGAAACAGTTGATTTCAACAAAGCGCCACAGATCTTGAAGCGTAAATTAGGTCTTGAAAAGGCAGAATAAAATAGCTTAAAAAAGCGAAAAAACAGAGCTAAGAGGCTCTGTTTTTTGTTGTGGATATTTTATGCAGGCCAGGCCTTGACAAATTTTAAAAAATCTGGTATCGTATTTATCACACGGGGTGAATGATACTGTTGACGGCGGCGCAACTGAGGGTAACCTTCGACGCTAGACGGACATCACCGCGCGTTTGGGGCAACGGTGCGCGGGCGTAGGCGAGGTTGATATTGGGCGGCAGCCATTACGTGGCACTTTCCGCACGACTCGTTCCCGCGCACCGCTTGCTCAGCTTCTGTTCCATGCCTGACCTTCGCATCGACGCGATGGATAAGGTCCTACCTTGAGAGGAGTAACGCACCATGACGAAGACTCAGAACTCGATGTTGTTTACGCAGAACTAGCAAGGCCGGCGCCGCGACCACAAATCGGCAGTGAGGTGATTGTTGCCACTTGAGTCTTCGGGCCCAAGCTGAGGCAGCTACACGCTTTTGCCGGTGCGCATGTGGTGGAATTGGATGACGCGAGTTTGATCTCGGCGGCGAACAACGCCATGCTGAGATCAACTTGGCGAAAACAGTGACAATGGAGACACGCTGCACTCCAAAGAAACTGTTGAGAATCAACGAGGCCGTTCGCAGGCTCCTCGACAAGGTTGTTGGGATTCAAGCTCGGCGAACGAGGACAGAAATGCAGGCTATAGGCCTGCCACAGCTCGCACCGACGGTGATGAGCATCCCGAAGAGTCAATGGTCGGCACAACAAGCCTACGGAAATCCTGGCCCAACCGCCAAGGCACCAACAAACTTGCCAACCCGAACCAAACAGATCTTCATCCAAGCAGCACGCCGCCTTTCCTTCGGGATCGGCGGTGTATTTTTTTTGTAGGCAATATTAGTACGGATTATATGCTCTGGTTAGTTATGGCAAATAAGGCCACTCCCGAGACCGTTCGTTGCGCCTCCCGCGCAACTCTCTTGTTCCTCCGCGCATCCGCCAAGTGCAACGTAAAGTTGCACGCGAATGCTTGTGCGCAGTCTCAGTCGCAGCCCTATTTACCATATTTGACTAGAACCGACATTCCATGCTAATATTGCCTCCATAAATCCTAACTCACCCCGGGAGGTGAAACTCACATGATCGAAGTCAAGAAACGCAAAAACGAAAGTTTCGAGTCCTTGATGCGCCGTTTCCGTAAACAGGTGCAGCAGAGTGGTACCATGCTTCAGGCGAAAAAGGTTCAATACCGCAAATCGCACAAGAGCAAAAATACTGTTCGCGCGAGCACACTGACACGCTTGAAACGTAAGGGCACTATGGAATATCTCGAAAAGATTGGTAAAACACCATCAGAAAAATAAATCGTTCGACTTAATCTGATTCATCCTAGCGTATACACTACTATGGGAATTCAAGAACAGATCGAACACGATGTAGCCGAAGCAATGCGAGCGCGTGATGAACACCGCTTATCAACGCTTCGGCTTATTCGTGCCGCGATAAAAAATGCAGAAATTGAACAGCGCGGAAAAACTGAAGCAGAGCCAGACGCACTTGCAATTGCAGTGATCAAACGTCACGTAAAACAAACTCAAGAAGCGATTACTGATTTCGAACGCGGAGGTCGTGCAGATTTGATTGAACGCGCACGCGAAGAAATTGTGACCATGCAAAAATATTTACCCGAAGAATTAGCTGACGAAGCGATTTCGGCGGTTATCGAAGAAGCAATTTCAGCTGCAGGCCCAACTCCACACGCAGGAAAATTGATCGGTGATGTGATGAAACGAATCGCGGGTCGCGCAGATGGTGTACGTGTGCGTAACTTAATTGAACTCCGTCTCAAAAACATGTAAAATAGATGTGCGCTATGCACACTGTTCGTTCTCGATTTCAAAAATCTTTTTTTACATTTTTCGGAGTTGGTATTTTCGTGATCCTTGCAGCAAGTTTCGCTGGAATTTTTGGTGCGCATCCGGTTTTTGCACAAACAGTTGCGGCGCCAATTGACACGACTCAATTGAGTGCGGTTGGTACAGCGGGTGGGCTCGGATCTGCGTCACTCGGCATCATCATTTCAAGAATCATCCGAATATTTTTTGGATTGTTAGGTGCGATTGCGCTGGGCTTAACTTTGTATGCAGGTTTTAAATGGATGCTTGCGAAAGGAGATCCAAAAGCTGTTGACGAAGCAAAAGCAATTTTGAAAAATGGCGTGATCGGTCTTGTAATTATTTTCAGTGCGTTTAGTATCTCTGATTTTTTGGTAACGCGTTTGTTTGCGCTCAGCGGTGTGCCGGGTTTTGGTTTTACTACCAACGCCGGCGACACATCAGGAACATATCTTGGATTGTTCGACGGCTCATCTGGAATCGGACAAGTTGTTGAGTGGCATGATCCAATTCGTGATGCAGCTGATGTGAGTCGTAACACTGTTATTCAAGTTAAATTTAAATTTCCAATTGATCCTGCAAGTTTAATTAACACAACTTCTGAAATTGCATTAAAGGATAAAAATGGTGCAATTCTTTCGGGTCCGCTTAAAAAAGGAAGTGTATTAATTTATGCAACAAAAGATGGGCGCGATAAAGCGCTCAGCGAATCTGATGTGTGGGTAACGCTTGTTCAAGATGGAACGGAAACGACGTATGTGTTTGATCCAATTCCATATTTGGGATCTGCATCAGAAAATATTCCTTACACTGTTGAAATTACGAATGTGATAAATAAATTGAAACCACAAAATGTAAGTGCATTTTCCGGTCTTTCATCGCAGGGCTACAAATGGAATTTTACGGTTGGAACAAATCTTGATTTAACACCACCGCGCATTGTGTCAGTGGTCCCGGTCGTTTCAAGTACCGATCAACCTCGAAATATTACACTACAGTTAACTTTTTCTGAGCCGATAAATCTCGCGTCAGCAGTTGGTATTTATGATCCAATTCATAATTTATCTTTTGATAATATTACGGCACGAGGTTCAAATAATGCAATTATTCCAGGTACCTGGCGCGCGGGTGATGGATTTAACGTAATTGAATTTACTGCGTTGCAAGAATGTGCGACCAATGCGTGTGGGGAAAAAATATTTTGTTTGCCTGCAAGTGATTCGCATATTGAATTACGCGCGTTGTCTGGGAATTTGATTGCTGATGCAACGGGTGCAATCGCAAATGCACAGATCGATGTTAAAAAAGGATATGTTGGTGTGACTGATGCGGCGAATAATGCGCTCGACGGTGGCGGAGAAAATGGCGCAACGCCGTGGAGCACGACGAATGGTCAGCCAAAAGGAACTCCGACTGATGATTATTTTATGCATTTTGGAACGAGCGGTGTTATCAAAGTGAGTGCGCCGCAAATTATTTCAGTCGAACCCGCGTTTTATGCAAATGCTGCAACGACACCTGCGGTGACTGTAAATTCTCCGGTGAGCGCAACGTTTGATTCGTTGATGAAGGTTACGACATTTGATGCCGTTGATTTTCGCGCGAAAAATGTAAAGGCGCGAGCAGGTTTTTGGAAGACGTTATCGAAGGTGACTGCTACAATAAATGGTACTGCACAGGACGTAACTAAATTAACGATCAATCATGTGCCGCTTGCAAAAGATTCTCCGTATGCACCTATTATTCCTTCAACGGTTTTAGACAATTATCAAAATTGTTTTTTGCCGGCTGCGGGTGTTGGTTGTCATGCTGACATTACGCAGGGAACTTATTCATGCTGCAATGGAGTAGAATCGACTGAAGCATGTACATCGTTACAACAATATGGAACTGCACCGTAATAAAATTTTGCACTGGATCGCTACCGGCTGCGCAGCTGTATTTTTAGGTGTTGCGATTTTATATGCAGCGCCGATTGTTGTACATGCGCAAATAGCGACGTCGGGTGACTTAGGTTTGACGACCATTCAACAAACATCCGGAATTGGTGCAACGTCATTTGGCACAATTATTGCGCGTATTATCCGGATCGTACTTTCTCTAACAGGTCTCGTCACCATCTGTATTATTATTTTCGGTGGATTCAAATGGATGACGGCGGGTGGTAGTGAGAAAAATTATGAAGAAGCAAAACGATTCTTGGCAAATGGTGTTATTGGTTTAGTGATTGTTTTGTCTGCGTTTGGAATTACGGAATTTGTTTTTCGTTCGCTGAGTAATGCAACAGGAACACAACTTGCGATTTTAGATAATAATCCGAACGGCGGCGGTGATAATGGCTGTGTCGGAACCGGATGTATTTCGACATGTACCGGTTCAAATTGTTCTTCGTATGGCAATTTACAGGTTAAGCGAATTTTGCCGCACCTTCATAGTAATTTTGCAAATACACAAGTGACCGTCGTGTTTACGGCACTCGTTGATGAAACAACGGTACCAAACAATATTAAAGTGACGGATGGCGCGGGTGCAGTTGCGGGTACACTTGAAGTTTTGGGTGATAGCGCTGTATTTACTCCGAGCGCCGCATGTCCAACGCCAAATGAAACGAGAAAATGTTTTACGCCAAATACAGAATATACAGTAACAGTAACCGGCGGATCAGCGGGAATAAAATCTGCGACAACAAAAAAATCTTTGAACTGTGTTGGAACTTCTTGTGTTGCGAAATTTACAGTAGGAGATAAAGTGGATACACAGCCACCAAGCATTTCAAATTACGATCCAATTGATAATGCAAAAATTCCGCTCGCTCAGGTAGTACCAATTTCAGCATGGCTCGCTGATGATAACGGAATCGCGTATGGTCGCGTATTGATTGATGGAAAAGTTTTAGAAACATTGGTTCCAGGCGATCAAACAAATGTGCTGCAAGAATTTTTGATGCAGACAAAAAAGTTTAATACTTTGAATGATAAGAGTGGGCAGGCGCACACGATTTCATTATATGCACATGACGTTGCTGATAATTACGCAATTTATTCCTATAAAGTTGGTGATGTTCCGCTCAGCTGTTTGGATGGAGTTAAGGATGTGAATGAATTGGATATTGATTGTAGCGTGCCAGGTGGCACATGTGGCTCATGTGGAAATACAAAATGTACAGCAACAATTGATTGTGCAAATGGATTAGTGTGTGACGCAACCTCGAATACGTGTGTCAAAACTCCGTTGATACAGTCGATTCAGCCGCAAGACGGTGCGCCGGGAACATACGTGACAATTGCGGGTACAGGTTTTGGAAATGGAATCGGTGAAGTTAAATTCATGGGCGATCCAAATAGCACGACCGACGATGTTGTTGCTGAACTTGCATGTAATGCGTCGTGGGCTGACGGACAGGTGATTGTAAAAGTTCCGGTGAATGCAAAAACAGGTGCAATTCAGTTGACGAATAATGTTGGAAAATCTGACGCGTCGAATGATCGCGATGGATTATTCTTAAAAGAATTTTTAGTCGACGATGTTGAACGCCCAGGACTTTGTTCAATTTCACCTGCAGGTGGTAAACCAGGAAAAACGCAAATTGTGGTGACGGGGAATGATTTTTTGAGCAATGCATCATATGAGCGAAAATTATTTTTGAGTGGTTACGAATTAACTGACGCAGTGTGGGGCGGCAATGGAGATAATACAGTTACGGCATATACACCGGTGTTAGATCCAGGGGAAGTTCAGATGCAAGTGACGATAAAAAGTCTAGCAAGTAATCCGCTTTCATATACGGTGTTGGATACGGGCGGTACGGCGACCGATGCTGCAATTACTTCGGTTACACCAGGCGACGGGGGAATTGGGCAGTACATAACGATTACAGGAATGCATTTTGGATCAACACCAAATAAAGTGTATGTAACTGCAATTGACGATAAGGGCGTGCTTTCAACGGAAACTACGGAAGCGAGTTTTGCATTTCCAAAACAATGTGCAAGTACGTTCTGGACTGATACACAAATCATTGCAAAAATTCCAGATCTACCGCACGGCGCATTTGCGATTACGGTGTTGCCTGCAGGCACAAAACGTCAGAGTAATTATAAAGTGTTTACGATTTCTGACGTTCGTCCAGGGCCGCAGGTGTGTGCAATGCAACCTAATGTCGGGCCGGGCGATGGACATACGAAGACAACGCTTTACGGAGAAAATTTTGGAAATTCAAAAGGAAGTGCGATTTTCTTAGGCAGCACTGATTTGAATACAGCGACAGATCCTGTGTGGGCAGACATGACTGATCCACTTATTTTTTGGAACGATTCAACTGCAACAATCGTAGTTCCTAAAACTGCAAAAACAGGAAACGTATATTTGATTAATCGTCCTGCAACTCCACAAGGCGGAATTATTTTGACTGATGCCGATAAAGTGATGTTGGAAAATCTTAAACAAACTTTATCAGCGCAGGCATTTCAAGATAAATTATTCTCATTGTTTATTAGCAATCCGATGAAATATACGGTTGCAGACTGTCGTGTTCAATCGAATATTTGTGGGACGGGTACGATGTGTTGCACAGACGGATCATGTCAGGCGTCATGCACACCTCCGCCACATTACGGCGTATTTGCATGGTGTTTTTCAACGGGTCAATCGTGTGATGTAATTCAACCTCCATATGTTGTTGAAGAATGTGGAACATCGGGACAGAAAATTATTCCATCACCGAGCCCCTCTTCGATGTGGACTGGCGGTACACAAGGGCCTGCGTGTTTGAATGCAATGGTTTCTGTTAAATTTACGCAAGCAGTTGATCCGATAACTGTAACAACCAACCAAGGGTCACAAAGCTCGCTTCGTGTTGAAGAGTGTGCTGATCAATCAGATGTAATATGTGCTGTTACTACCGGCGCTCCGCTGTTGCTTACAAACGTCACGGTTCAGAATAAAGTTGATGAAAATTATGCGGGGTTATATGCAATCCCAAAAAATCTAAAGCCATCAACGCGATATAAGGTGTCTTTATCAAAAACAATCGTGAGTGCTGACACAGGAATTGCGTTGCGCGCGCCGCAGGCTCCTAAAACAGGGAATACGTGTGTGCCTTCGAGCAGTGATGCGTATTGTTATGTATTTCAAACATCAACAGTTTCTGCTGCTTGCTTGTTAACATCCATAAATGTATCGCCATCATTTTTTGGTGCGCCTAATATTGGTTCGATTAAGGATCCTCTCAGCACAACTGGTGCATTGGAATTGTGGCTACCTCTTCCATCACCAGCAGACCGTTGTCAGATTCTTGATCCAGACTCCTATAATTGGCAGTGGGGTCCGCAGAAAATTTTAAGTGCTGATGCGGTGCAATTTGCATATTCAGAGCCAATGTCTCCAAAAACAACACGTACCGGATTTTTAGCAAAGACGCCGACGTCTGTAACGGGAACGAGTTTGTATGTAGAGGAAACGACAACACATTTGCGAGGTACTGGTTTTCTTTCTATTAATCCAGGACCGCCAACGGTCATTGAACAGTGTGAATTGAATGGCCCACGTAGTCCAACGCC
>JAPLWO010000034.1 GCA_026396555.1 Candidatus Magasanikiibacteriota bacterium | reverse complement strand
TTTTACTGACGCATTCCAATTTAATTTCATGTCGGACAACACGAGCGCTGTCATTAATTTTGTAATTGATGCAAGCGGCCAAGAAATATCGCTTCCGCTATCATGAGTTACCGCACCTGCCTGCGTCACATAGACATAAGGACCTGCCGCAAAAGTAATTGTTGGAAAAAAAAGAACAAGTGTCAAAAAAAAGAACGGAATTTTTTTCATATATTTTGTGCGGGCAGCACGATGTGATGTTTTAAACAACGTGCTTCGTAACTTTCGCTCGATCCAATTTGCACAATTGGATCATCGACTGCAACGGGCTGTCCATCTCGCAAACGCTGTGTTCGCGTTGCCGGAGCACCACAGATATGACCATTTTTAAATGTGCAAATTGCGTGGAGCGACATAATAGAATCTGCACGAACTAATAAATCCGCCATCGTCCGCGTTCCACCGCGTAATTCAAAAGGAAGCCCGCGAAAATCTAAATTTAATCCCGTTACAATCACCTCTTTCCCTTGTTTTACAAAATCAAAAATTATATCAACCGCCGCATCATCAAAAAATTGAATTTCATCAATCGCAACAACTTCGTGATCTGGCTCAACGCGCGCAAAAATCTCTTCTGCAGTTGACGCAGGAATCGCCCAGGTTGAAAATCCGTCATACGAAGATGCTTCGGTTTGAGAATATCGATTGTCTGCCGTAAATTTAAAAACAATAACGCGCTTCCCCGCAATTTTTGACCGATTAACTTGTCGGATCATTTCAATTGATTTTCCAGAAAACATCGGTCCGGTAATTACAGTCAGCATATCAAATCAGTCAGATAATTCATTCACCAATTGAATAAAGTGGTCGGCGCGCGCGCGATAATCCTTATATTGATCAAAACTTTCAAAACCAGGCGTCATACATACAACTGCTGGTTCATGTTCCGCAATTTTATCCCCATGTTCTCGTACCCACGCAAATGCGCCCGGTAAATCATTTACCACGTAGATTGAACGGAAAGAAACAGTGCTGGCTTCGATCAATTCCTTGAGCTTTGGCGCGACCTGCCCGATGAGAAGCAAGGCCGCCACGCTATTCGGCGCATCCAATGCATCAATCATACCCGAGATTTCCTCAGTCGTCACGTTCGGTCGATATCCTCCTACGATCAAAATCAGCGGCTTATCTTTAAATGCCTGAATCGTAATGGGAATATTCGCTGGATTTCCGCCTGAAGAATCTTCAATAAATTGAAGCCGATGCCAGATACGAACAGGCTGTAGTCGATGCGGAACGCCACTAAATTCTTTGAGCGCCGCCGCGGCCGTCTCTAACGACACACCAATTGATTCTGCAGCCAATAACGCCTGCAGTGCATTGTACCAATTATGATTGCCAATTACACCCAAATCTTGCACTTTCATAATCTGAGATTCACCCGAAATGGTCACCCGACAAAACTTCTCCCCATCACACCACGCACCATCTTCAACGCGATGTCTAACGGAAACCCACAACCGACGCGCATCACCGATGTGAGACAACGTTGCAGTCGACGCAGCATCATCCGCATTTAAAATTGCACACTGCGCATGTGTTTGAAACCGAATCAAATTTGCCTTCGTTTGAACATAAGAATCAAAACCTCCATAATCATCCATGTGTTTATTTGGCGTCACATTAGTCACGACCGCAACATCGGGCATGAGCGGAAATTTAAATGACAGTTGTCGGTCACTCACTTCTAAAACCAAAAAATCCTTACTCGTCGCAGTCTGAACTGCAACAAGCGATTGTGTATGTGTTCGATCATTTCCTGACTCAATACAAGTCACACCCTGCTCCTTCGCAAAACGTGACATAATTTTACCCAACATTCGTGTCGTTGTCGTTTTTCCATCCGAACCTGTCACCGCAAGCAAGGTGCCTGGAAACAGCGCGAAATAAAGTCGCGTCACAGTCCATACGAGCGCCATATTTTCTTGACGAACCGATAAATCATCATTAAAAAATCTTTTTAAAAATGAGTTGATCGGATAGCGAAACCATGATTGTGCAACAAAAATAATATCGTGATCATTCGGTGCAACTGCATATGCGTCGCCGAGTGCCCACGCAATATCATCGGCGCGTACTAGTTTTTCAAACTTTTTTGCGTCTTCTTCTGTCAAGCCTTCATGAACGCGCACCCACTCCGCACGTACCGCATCTTCAGAATCCGCAATATCGTGTGCAATAATCTGCGTGTGGCCAAGCCCATGCAACCATTCAAGTACTGCATAACCTTCTGCACCTGTTACGCCATAAATATGTACTTTGCGACCGAGAAAAAAATCAATCGTGGTTTGCTGTGATTCATTCATACAGTAATTTCATCAATGCCGTCTGCGGCGTTTTTTTGGAGCTTCGTCTGATGGAGTCGTAGTCGTAGCAACAACAGGTGGAACAGGTGGAGCCGTTTGAGTAGCAACAACTTCTGGTTTAGCGTCTGCGGGCTTTGCAGCAAGCGCAGCCTCGTCTTCATGTCTAAATTTATAACAATCTTTACAATAAATGCGACGTTTTCCATCTGGTGGAAACGGAACTGCCGTGTCAGTTCCACATCGATCACATTTTGTCGGAAACCATTCGCTTGGAGGTGGTAATTTATTTTCGCGTTCTTTTTTTGCGGGCGCAGGCGCGGCCACGGGCGTCGTTGGTTGAATTATTGGAGCAGTTGTCGCTGCTACGGCTGGTGCGGCCGTCACAACATGCGCTGCAGGCGCATGATGATGAACCGCAGCGTGTCCATGTCCATCATCATGATGCGCTTCTACTTCAACCGGAGCTGCAGGGGGCGGGGCTGGCGGTGCGTAATCCTCTGGAGCATCGCCCAAACTCCACACGTGAATATACTCTTCAACTTTAGCGCGCGGAGTTCCGTACACTTTTCGAGTTTCAGAAATAACTTCCGCCGTTGAATTTGAACGAGCCGCAATTGGCGCAAGTGCAGCAGCACTAAACGGCTGTGACGCCATACCATCAATCATCAACTTTAAATACACATGAAACTTTGGAATGTTCACGATATCCTCTGCCAAAAAAGTCGGCGTAAATTCTTTTTCCAACATTTCGGCATCATCTGCACCAATACGAAACGACACAATCGTTCCCACGTTACCAAAAACTGCATCCGCAACTTTTTCATCGAGCTGCTTAACGTATTAAAAATCTTTACGAACTTTTTCAATCGTATCAACACGTTCCATCGCCGATAATTGAATTTTTGTAATGAGCATTCCACCGAGCAAACGCGATGCATCTTCACCAATACGGCCTTTTGATAAATTCACAACAAAAATTTTCTTCGTATCCATCAACTCACGAACGTTAAACGTCGACTTTCTTTGCGCAACAATATTTCGAACAATCGCCGCACTTAAAAACTGACCAATTTTATTTTGAATTGGCGCAACTGCCTCTCGACGATATTTTTCATCGTACTTATCAAATTCATTTACCCAAAACGCTTTGACGACCGGATCCGTCACACGCGTCATCATATTTTTTCGATATTTTGCGTCAGCGAGCAAACGATTAATTGCGAGCAACGTTGTGTCGTTACATTCGAGCAGCGACAAAATCGTATTGTTCAAAATATATTCCATACGCGCACTCCACACGTCTGGCCAAATCTTTTTGAACACACCCATGAGGCCTGATGCGACAAGATGACGATGATCCGCAGAAACACTTTCCAAAATATTAAACCCAAGTGGAAAATCTGTATCCGCTGGATTAAAATACACCACATCTTTAATTCGTTCCGGCGGCACAAAATCAATAACTTTTTCAGCCATGTCTCCGTGCGGATCAATAAGCGCAAGCCCATGACCTGCTTGAATATCATTAATGATCATGTTTTCAAGCATGGTACTTTTGCCCATACCGGTTTTCCCAATGATGTACATGTGACGGCGACGATCATCGAGCTTAATTCCAAAACGTTTATTCAAATTACGAAAGTCCGTTTGTCCAAAAACGTTAATGTCAGGCGAAGAATAAATCATAGCAGTTAGACAACCGGTAAATTAGGAGGTGGCGCGCCATGTGGAGCTCGGCTCACTGCGGGAACTTCGTGGGCATCAGGTAAATGCTCTGAATCGTCTCCGTGCGCATCGTGATCGCTCGGTGCTGCATGCGTGTCATGAGTATGAGCTGCTTTTCCACCGCCAATATCATGCCGTGGTTGGCGAGTTGTTCGCGCGCTTCGTGCACGACGAAGATCGCGCGTCGTTTGAGGTGCTGCCTCAACTTCGACAGGAACCTCTTCTTCAAATTCCGTTTCGAGTGGCAATACACCTGGCGCTTCTCCACGTTTTGCAGAAACTTGCGCCAAAGATGGCGCACGAACCGCATGTGAAACTGGAAAATGCCAAATCGTTGCCAACTCTTCAACATTCAACACAAATTTTGGGCCACCACGTGAACCACTGCGGTTTTGATACGCGACAAACAGCGCGGATTTGCGAAGATTTTTTTGAAAATCCTTAAACAAATAATGCCCCGTAACACCCGTCGCAGAATACAATGGTTTAATGCCGTTCGAATCATCGCGCCCAAACTGTTTCATCGCACCCACCATACCGTACTGCACACGCTTCGCATTGTAATTTGTTTTCTTCGCCAAATACATAATACGAATTTTGCACTTGAAGCCATTTTTTTTACTTTTATTATAAACAGCTTCAACCAAATCAGTTTCTCCCTTGTGCAACATTGGAAATGGACGCGTATCAGATGCACGCGATTCAACTAATTCCGCAGTTAATTCCGCAGCTTTTTCGCGCACATGTTCTTGCCACGCTTTTCCCGTTGGCTGCACAAAAATCTGAAACCAACAATTTTCCCCCTTACCAATGCGTGACATGGTTTCAAGCATTGCCGCCATTGGATCTTTAAAATATTCCTTAGTCACGGAATGCTCGAAATCTTTGTATGATAAAATTGGAAATTCTTCTGGATTTACGAGCGTAAATTCACTTCCCCATAAATCATATTCAGGATCTGGATATTTTTTTGGATATGGCTTGGTGTAATCTTCAACCTGCGTAATTTCAGCATCCGGATATTGCGCATACAACGCAGCTTCAACTAAGTCACGAAATTTTTTCGGCGTATAAATTAAAAATTGTAAATAACCTTCGATCGATGCAATTTATTAATCGCGAGATGGATAAATTCAATATGACCTGCAAACATTCCTTGCTCACGATCATGAAGCAATTCAAAACCAATATGAAAAAAGAAATAAAACAAAATCATCCAGCCACCGTTGACTGCAGCAACATAAACAGTTTGAAATGATGACTCGGAAGCCAGCGAAAACTGCTGAAGAACGTATGCAAAAAAAGTATTAATCAAATCCATAGATTAATCCGGTTCAAACGTATGATGCATCATACTAATCGTCAGCCAATAAAAGATCGGCGCCATTCCCCACCAGCCGCGCTCGCCTGCGGTATACCCGCCAAACATGATCATACCGAACGCAATTGCACCGAACGCACAAAACACACTACGGTCAAGATTTGACTGCGTGCTGTGCGAAAAGAATTTCCATTGCCACGCGAGAACTGCAGCAAGTAATACAAATAATAATCCCCACATCCCGATCGTTCCAAACCAATATGAAAACCAAAAAATTGTACAAAAAATCATCGACGCGATCAATGTCAAAATCCATCGCCAAATATCATCTTCTTTTTTTCGGGTAACAAACCAAAACGCAAATAAAAGCGCTAACGCGAGCGAACAAATTCCGTAGTAAATTGTTAAAACCAAAAAGGTTGCACCCATAAGAACGGATGCAACCAGTATACCTGTTTTTATCAGTCACGCGCAAGCTTATTCCACACTACAAGAAGTGGACAAGCGATGAAGATTGAAGAGTACGTACCAAAGATAACACCGATGATGAGAACGAGGTTGAATTGCTTAACAGATTCTCCACCAAAGAAATAAACGGCAAGTAAAACCAAGAGAACTGTCATTGAAGTGTTGATCGAACGACCGATCGTTTCGCTGATTGATTGATCAACCAATGCAGAAAAATCTGCCTTAGGCGATCCTTTCAGATGTTCACGAACGCGATCAAACGTAACGATTGTATCATGCACTGAGAAACCAAGAATAGTGAGCAATGCAGTTACAAACAGTGTATCAACTTCGTAATTATAGAAGTGTCCAAGCGCTGCGAAAATACCTGCAGGAATAAATACATCATGCAAAAGTGCAACAACAG
>JAPLWO010000014.1 GCA_026396555.1 Candidatus Magasanikiibacteriota bacterium | reverse complement strand
TTGTACAGATTCCGCTCGCTGATAAAATACTGGAGTTAAAAATTTTAAAAATAGAATAAAAAAAACCGGGAATTAATCCCGGCCTTTTTTATTTCTCAGCAATTATTTTTTTGCTGCTTTTGCTTTTTTTGGAGCTGCTTTTGCTTTTGGCGCAGCATCTTCTTCCACAGGTTCGATTGTTACAACGGGAGATACAAGTTTTACGATGTACTCAAGTTTTGAATAGATCACATCGAGCTGCTTTTTGAGTGCTTCAACACTTTCTTTTGTAGCTGCATTTGTTGAAGTTGATGCAAATGATTGTGGAGCGCGTGCTGGAGCCGCTGCTGCAGGAGCTGGAGCATCCCAACGATTTGCGCCACGAGCTGGTGCGTCAAAACGTGGACTTTCGTCACGTTTGAAACAGTTGCTACATAATACTGGTTTTCGGCCATTTGGACGAAAAGGAACCTGACATTCGTTGTTACATTCTGCACATGTTGCAGTGAACATTTCACGGTCGCCATCGTCACGGCGAGGGCCGCCGAAGCCACCTCGGCTTGAAGGACCACCAAAACCGCCGCGTCCTCCACCAAATGAAGGCTTGTGGAATGGCTTTGAACCACCACCTGCTCTGTTATTAAAATTTCCCATAGAATAGTTTTATTTGAACAAGACCCAAGGATAACACAAAACTCGAAAATTAGCAACCCCCATGGGTGGTCAGACGAATTCTCCGTCTTTAAAAAATGGCACGCCGTCGGCTGAAATTGTCTCGATATCAATGAAAATATCAATGTGATAGCGGCCTTTTTTGCGATTTAGGCCTGGTTTTGCGTAGACTGCGTGCTTTGCGCCGAGCGACACATGCATCCCTTTTTGACGCTCAAACGCAGTAATATCATTGATGAGCGCGTGTTTTCCAACTGCTGGATTAAGTCCAATCCCAAATTCGCGCACAATGACCTCTTCGTCTTCACGAATGAGATCGAGGATGCGTCGGAACTCTTCGGGCGCGTCTGGTGCGGTTAAAATTCCCTTTTCGATGTGTACCCGAAACGGTTCAACAATTTGAACGATATGTTCCTCGTTTGCGTACGAAAAAACCATCGCATCGCCATTCACTGTCGTCAAATCAGCAGCCTCGGTAAACACTTCGCCAATTGGAAATGTACCGCCCACATTTTTCATATCATGATAATCACCGATATTTAATTTTACCTCCTCCATGGGCGTTGCGTAAATTAATTTTGTGCCTCGGCATTCGACAACGATTTCTTTCGCTGCCTCGATTTTAGTTTTTAACGCGCGACCCAGTGGTCGATAATAATCTGCGTCGTACGCAAGTGTATTGATGTATGTTTCAAACTGATCTTCGGTCATGCGATACAAATGCATGTGCTCAATCGTTTTTAAACCGCGCTGAAATAATTCGATACGCACACGAAATTCATTCAAGCGAAAATTGCTTGACTGGAGCAACACAACTAAATCGCCTGGTTTACACGAATTAAAAAGCGCAAGAATTGCGTCGGCTGACGTTGAAGAAAAATCAATAAATGTTGCATTTGGAATTGCATTTCGATACCCCTCAAGCAAAATTTGCGCGAGCGGCGCTTCGGTATCAAAAATAACGTACGCCTGTTCGGTTGGCGTCAAACAAATCGCGTCGTGAATCGTATCAGAAAGAATTTTAGTGGCGAGCAAAACT
>JAPLWO010000008.1 GCA_026396555.1 Candidatus Magasanikiibacteriota bacterium | reverse complement strand
GCGCGAAGAAAAAATAAAATTAATTCAGACTACAAAATAAATATGGCACACATTCACGAAAAAATTGATTTTACCGTAACCTGTTTTATTTTGCATCCGAGTGAACCAAAAGTTTTATTAATTCATCACAAAGCGCATAATTCATGGTTGCCGGTCGGCGGACACATCGAATTGGATGAAGATCCTGATCAAGCGCTGCTGCGCGAAGTTGAAGAAGAATGTGGTTTAGGGATCGAAATTTTTTCTGAAAAAAGTCCGGGCGAATATCCAGAAACAAAAATGCTGCGACGGCCTGATACGGTCGATATTCATACGATAAATGACGCCGGACATCGCCACGTCAATTTCGGATATTCCGCACGTGCGCTTTCCGCAGAACCAAAACTTGCGCCCGAAGAACATCACGACATCAAATGGTTTTCTGCAGAAGAATTACGTGATGAAAATTTAAATATCAAACCTGCGATCCGGGATTACGCGCTTGGATTTTTGAAAAAATTCGGATAAATAAAAAACACCGCACCGACTTCACAAGGAAATCGATGCGGCATGCATGGAGCCCGAAGGCGATTTTTAGTTGCCTATCAGGCGCTTCGCTTGCGGGCTACCCGCCCTTGCTGCGCTGGCACTGCTGCGACGAGCTCTTGCTCTTCATTGCCGCGAGGGGCAGGGCGCGCCGGCGTTCGGTGACGGTCGTCGCGAACGTCGTGGGCTGGCGGTTCTGGTTCTGGCCGGGGTTCTTCTTCATGGGGCAGGTCCTCTTGCTGTGGTAGGCCTTTGGTTGTCAGGCCTAGTTGTACGGATGCGGCAGTCGGTTCAACCGATAGAAACGAACTGGACGCACCTTCAGACCTAACCTTACCGGAACATTCGTAATTCTGTCAAGTTGCACGGGTTCTTTGTTGTAGCCAAAGGTCATGGGCACCAATCCGGGAATGATAGCTTTCACCACATGAAATCCAGTTGCGCGCACGAGTGGATCTCGCGCGGACAAATCGACAAACAGTGGTTCAAACCCCATTTTCTCGAGTGCTTCCAGCAGCAGTTCGCGGTTCAGCAGCTGTTGTGTCGCTTGAATTTCTTGCAGCGTTTTTACGTGCCGCCCATCTCCAAGCAAAAACATGGCTCGCGTCCAATACTTCCTACTTTGATACAGTGCCACGTGGTCGTCGACACTTTCCACTTCTTCGGGCTTCACCGTTTTGAGGTTGGCGACTCCATCGCGCAGTCTGCAGTACACCGACGACTCCGCTTCCATCATCGCCCGATCAAGGGCTTTGAGAAAATCGAAATCAGATGCAGCTGAGCAGCTGAAGAAGTTGTCACTCGGACGGAGAATCGCACGCGGCGGTGTCAGTCGATTGAACCAGTGGATCATGAACGCGTCGCGCTCCACCAATTCAAGCAGCGCCGAATTTTGCGCGAGCTCCATCACCGTGTGCGCCGCAGTGCCTGATGAATTTCCGTAGGCGAATCGTACACCATGCAGGGGCTTGTACGGAAAGTAGACGAAATCTGCGAGCACCAATCTTTCTTCTCCAGTCAGCGCGTTGATCGCCGGCACCCATTGATACATTTCAGCCACATCGAACGGCGTGAGGCCGAGCGAAGTGGTGAATTGGTCCGGCGCATACTTTGCACAGGTGCGCGGATCGATCGCGCAGTGCTGAATGTCTTTGAATCGCGCACTCAGAAGACGATGCTGTTCCGCTCGACTGCATGCGTGCCACTCGACCGCTTCCGCAGTTGCTTTGAGCACCGCGAGCGAACGATCAGGTGAACGGCCGCAGCTCGACCACGTTTCAGGATCATCGCCAGCGCCAACCTCCGCGAACACGATGTGGAATGGCGTTGTGTAGCCATCCGCTGTTGTCACCGGCATTTCGAACCGATCGATGATCGTCTCGATTGCCTGGTCGCGTGTGAGCGTCGAACTTTTCGGTTTCGAATCGGTGAGTTCATTGCCGAACACGATTGTTGTCAGCGGCATCCACGATGGATCGAGATTGAGCGCAGCGGAAAGCTGCATTTCTTGGAAACCCCCCATTTCGAGCGTCGCGAATCTTTCTTGCACAGCCGCGAGGTGAATGTTCTGCGCGGCATGGCCAGCTTCGAGAATCGTATACGAGATACCTCGATTTCCATACTTGCTGGTCATCCGTTCAAAACACCCACTCAGAATCATCACGCCTGCAGCGCCTCGCAAAACGCCTTGCTGAAAAAACGAGTACAGCACTGGCGCCACGTCATCGCTGATGTGATTGAGCGATACTTTTTCTGGCGTTGTCGAAGTGGCGCGATAAATGCCAGCAGGGAGAGATTCAGTTCCGTGAAAAAGAGCGAGATGAACGATGAGCGCGTAGAGGCCGCCTGCAGTCGGAACTGTCCGAGTAACTCCCTTGAGCGCATTGTGTTGCGTCGCGCCATACGCGGCCCACAACATTTGTTCAATCGAAGCGTGTTCAATCGCAGTTCCGTCGAATTGACGAACGGATTTGCGCGCGACAAACAGGTCACCGAGCGCCGTGGGCTCAATCGAGAATTCAAAATCCGGGATCGAGTCAGGCTGTTGCAGCTCCGTGTTTCGCGCAAACTTAAGCGCTTGTTTATCTGAGACCTTGCCATGCCACGGTGTCGGGTTGAGCCCGAATTGCATGACATGACCGCTCAGATTGTGACTGTTCAGAAAGATGCCTTTCTCGATCAGCACAGCGAAGAGCGCCTCCAGCGATTCGCGATCCCACTGCTCGGCAAGCTCGTCGATGAGCTGCTCAACTGATTTCGTTCCGTCTGCTTTGATCAGCTCGCGCGCGAGGCCTGACGGCATCGACACATCGACTTCTCGCAGCGGCGGGTAGAACGTTGTTGAACTCTTTCCGATATTGCTTCCGCACAGTACAATAGGATACACTGTTTTCATGGCCAGACTCCTTGGGCTGTAGTTTCGTTGCCCAAGCGAACTTTCGCATATTTTATAGTAAATGTCAACCATATGACAGAATCATCGAACAACATAAACAGCGTCATTTTAAACGCGAGTAAACGGTTTGATCCGTTTGTTGTTGCGATTCAATCGCAGACAAAAAAAGCGATCGATCTTGCGCTGACAAAAATTGCACTCCACGATGTTGATATTGTGTTTTCTTTAAACCCGATTGAGACGGTCGCGCATTTAGGATTCGGCGGGTATACGCCGGACGCGAACACAGTTTTGATTTCTGTTAATACTGATTTTGAAAAGTTGGGAGAGACGATCGAAACAGAACTCATACACACATTACTCCATGAATTTCATCATGCGATGCGATGGCGGAGTGTTGGCTATGGCGACACGCTGGGAGAGGCGATTGTAACCGAAGGACTCGGCGATCAATTCGACGTTGAGCTAACGGGCGGCGCGCCACAAAAATGGGCGACTGCACTTTCGGCTGAGGAATTATCGAAATTATTTTTACGCGCGAAACCACTTTTGGGCGAATCGTACGAACATGCCGCATGGTTTTTCGGATCTGAATCCGAAGAGCTACCAAAGTGGGGTGGCTACGCGCTCGGATGGTTTGTGGTTGGTAAATATTTGGAAGCGCATCCCGAAAAACATGCCTCAGATTTACATGCAGTTTCAGCTGCGGAAATTTTGTCCGCAGCCGTTTAAATCTCCTGTCCGAGGTCTTGACATTTTTTAAAATTTTTGCTACATTGTGCGCAGTTTGCGGGAAAGTCTCGCAACGCAACCAATCGCTCATTTAGAAAGGATCGACGATGCTGCACATTTTCGCGCTCGTGATTATTGCAATCGCTCTAGCGTTCGCGTCGAAAAAGATTTGGGGCCAAGACATCGGGGTCAAAGAACTCGTCGTTCTCCTGATTTTACCGGCGCTCATCATGATCGGCGCGTTCGAGTACGCGAAGTACGACTCGCTCGAGTCAGTCGAGAACTGGAACGGTCGCATCACGGAAAAGACGCACGGCACGCAAGGGTGCTGTCATTGCCGTCAGGTGTGCGATACCTGTCGGGACAGCAAAGGAAACTCGTCGTCATGCAACTGTAAGACGGTGTGCGATCACATCTTCGACTACTATTGGGGCTTGAACGTTTCGACCGGCGACAATTTGTCGGTGCGTACGTGCGAACCATTCGAAAGCAACGAGCCTGAGCTCTGGACGCGTGCGGTGATCGGCGAGCCTGCATCGGTTCCACACACTTACACGAACTACCTCAAGGCAGATCCGGACAGTCTGCTCGTGCGCGGCGCGCAAGCCCGCTATCTCGACATGATTCCGGATTTTCCGCACGTGTATCGACTGTATCACGTGAACAAAGTGCTCGCGCTCGGTGTTGAAGTCGATCGCGTGTGGCAAGCAGGGCTCGAAGAAATGAACGCAGATCTCGGCGCGCAAAAGCAAGTCGACGTCACGGTCGTCGTGACCAAAGTGAATGATCCGACATTTGCGGATGCGGTCGAAACGCGCTGGCTGTACGGACCGAAGAACGCGATCATTATCGTGCTCGGCGTGCCGGAAGGTCAACGGCAGATTCAGTGGGCACGCGTGGTGACCATCTCGCGCGTCGAAGAATTGAAAATTGAATTGCGCGACGGGCTGATGAAACTGTCGATTGATGAACCGGAAAAAGCGCTTGCGCTCATTCGGCAAACGGTCGACGCGAAATTCACCCGCACGCACATGTCCGAATTCGAGTATCTGGCGTCGGCCGCAACGCCGTCGACAGGGTGGCTCGTGTTCCTGTACATCCTCGATATCGCTGGTTCGCTGGCGCTCGGGTATGTATTTTCCCAAACCGACCCGTTCAAAGAGAACTGGGGTCGGCGTTCCTACTACTAAAATCCATTCGCTGCCGCAGTGCAGCTGGAGGTTCGCATGTCTCTCAAATCCATTATCGCCATCACCGTCGGCGGCTTGTTCGCGCTCATCCTGTTCATGGGCGGCATGAGCTGGTACAGCACCGCGGTTTCGCTGACCAACGCCACCGAGGCGCAGTGGCGGCAGAACCAGAACAGCTATGACGCGTTCTGGAAGCAGGTGAAAGAGGTGGCGCAAGTCACCGAGGAGTACAAGGAAAGCTTCCGACAAGTGCTCATCGGCACGACGGAGCTGCGCTACGCCAAGGGCGCCGGCGGTTTCGCGGTCGCTGAGGC
>JAPLWO010000070.1 GCA_026396555.1 Candidatus Magasanikiibacteriota bacterium | reverse complement strand
CTTTATAATAAATTTGCTCGCCAAGCGTTTGTAGGAAAAAATCTAAAATTTCTTCTGCTGCGATCACACCGATTTCTTCGTCGCGATTCGCTTTAAAAAAAGTTGAAATTTCTCGCACCAAACTTGCGCGTTGATCTTTGTTCAGTCGGTCCCAAGCTCGTTTCGTAATTGCCATATCATTGAAGTTTAGTAAAGTTACGCGTATGCTATAATTATCTCATGTTTTTTATATCTATGCCTACACGTGTTGCAGTTAATGGGTTCGGACGCATCGGTCGCCAAGTTTTCAAAGCCGGTTTTGATCGAAAGGGAATTGAGTTTGTCGCGATCAATGATTTGGGCGACGCAGAAAATTTAGCATATTTATTAGCGCATGATTCGGTGTACGGCGTGTGGCCGCATAAAGTTTCGGCAAAGCCTGGAATGTTAATTGTTGATGGCGTGAAAATTCCGGTGCTCGCGGAAAAAGATCCTGCGTTGTTGCCATGGAAAAAATTGAATGTAGACGTTGCGATCGAGTCGACGGGGCGATTTACTGATCAGGAAGGTTTGCAAAAACATATTACGGCGGGCGCACGCGGCGCGATTTTGTCAGCACCTGCAAAAGGCGGCGGCGTTCCGACATTTGTGCGCGGGGTGAACGATGAAAAGTTAGGGAAGACTAAAATTTTAAATAATGCGAGCTGCACGACAAATTGTGTCGCGCCGGTGACTGCGGTAATTCTTGCATCGTTCGGTATTTTGAAAGCTGCGATGACAACGATTCATTCGTACACCGCGGATCAAGCGCTCGTCGACGGGCCACACAAAGATTTTCGTCGCGGACGATCTGCGGCGCTTAACATGATTCCAACAACAACAGGCGCGGCGATTGCGGTGACGGAAACTATTCCAGAATTGCGCGGATTGTTCGACGGTATTTCGATTCGTGTTCCAACGCCAGTCGGCTCGCTATCGGATTTTACATTTGTAACGAAAAAGAAAACAACCAAAGAAGAGGTGAACGCGGCGCTTGTCGCGGCATCGAAATTGCCACGCTGGAAAGGATTATTGGTTTGTTCTGATGAACCGCTCGTGTCACATGATATTGTCGGTAGCACCGCGTCATGTGTCGTTGACCTCGCGTTCACACAAGTAATTGATGGCGATTTGGTAAAAGTGTTGGCATGGTATGACAACGAGTGGGGATATTCACATCGTTTGATTGAAATGGTTGAAAAAGTTGGGAAGCAGAAATAAGATTTGTATGTGGACAACTTTTTCTTGACAGGAGTTCTTGAAACGCGGTAGGTTAAATATATCAATATGAAACTCATCGGAATCCAAACAATCTGTTGGCACTTGAACATGCATCGTCTCGACGTGCGTTTTTATGCTACTCGTTTGTTTGGAAATCCGGTGAATCAGAGTTAAAACTGTTTATTAACAGAAGCTCCAATCACCGCGGTTTCCCCCGCGGTGATTTTGTTTCTGCCTTGGTCTTTGCTCGCGAACACGCCGAAAGACGGTTAGCGGGCAGGGTTTCAGGGAAATTCCTTGAAGCGGTTTCTAGTTCAGAAAAAAGTTTGGAGGTTCCCATGTCAGGCGGACACATTTCTCGAGCGCTCATTGACAAGCGAAAGAAACATGGATTTTTGCCCAAGGATTCGGCGGAAGCGCAGGCATTTGCCGCGCGCAGTCGCACGGAAACTGATGCAATGATCTCGAACGGACGCATCTCATATCGGTTGCTCGGCGACGAGCTGCACGAAATTTCGGTTGACGACGCGCTCGCGGGAACGCGCTGGGCGCTGCATGCGTCTGGTGCAGATCGTGTCGCGTGGCGGCCGAACAAATCCGCGATTTACGCGTTGCTCGAACAGAAGTTTGGTGCGACGTTTGGCTACAAATGGGAGCCGGAAAACGCGGTGATCGCGGGTCGGTACAGCAAGGCGAGTCCGGTCGAACGCCAATTTGTGAGCTGGCCAAAAGGTCAGCCGAAAATCGGCGGCAGCAACGTGACGTTGTACGATATGCTGCTTCTGCCGCTCGACGCGTTTGATAACTACAAGCAGAACATCAAACGCAGCGCAAAGGACGAATCGCAGACCGACGCGGAAATGCGTGACGTGTTTGCGCGCGCGGCGGCGACGGGTATCGGGTACAAAGGTTTGTCGGGGATTTCGTGGCGCGCGTGCTTGGCGCCGTTCGAGTTGCCGGCGTACTTTTTGGCTGAGCTTGAGTTGCTCGCGCGCGCGGTGTTCCATTTCAGCGATGCGGTTGATGCACTCTACGCGACCCACAAGTCATTGCAGCAGCTGCTCAATCACAAGCGGCCGGATCGAATCGCACCGCTCATGAAGCGCGGCAAAGTTTCGATCATTCGGCCGGACGTGGTGATTTCGTTTGATCCGGAGCAGCCGACCAAGTTGCGGCCGGTGATCACGGAAATTGAGTCGTGCCCGGCAGGACAAGGGATGACGCACGCGATGCAGGCTGGCTACAAATTGTCGCTCGACATGGTCGACGAGTTCGTGGCGATGCTCGCGGGACGTCCGTTCATCGTGTTGTCGACGTCGGAGTGGGCTGAGTATGTGTTTGACCAGGCGACGTTTTGCAAAGCACTGCGAGATCGCGGCGTTGATGCGCGCGTGCTGTTCGATTCGACGCTCGAGAAGATCCACGATCATGCGATGGCGAATTGGGTGGCGCCTGCTGGCCTCCCGGAACATCTGCAATCGGCGTGGAGTCGTGATTTTCTCGGCCGTTTGGACAAGCTCGGTTTTCTGGAGTTTGTTTCGGGCGTGGAAGTTGTGGATTTGCCGGAAACGGTGGGCGACGCGGTCGTCTTTCGGTTCGGTTACTTCGACAATTTTGCGCCAGCGACGATTGCGCGGATGGAACAGTGGCAAGATGCGGGCGCGGAGATTTCGAATCCGCTGCAGTTTCCGCTTGAGTCAAAGTCGCTCATGGCCGCGGTGAAATTGCCGTCGGTGCGTGCGTGGATTGCGACGAATTGCGGGGACGAAGAACTCGCGGTGTTGGATCGGTGCTTGGCAGACACGGTGGTCGTGGGTACGGAGTTCGGTGATCTGGAATCTTTGCGCAACTATCGCGCCCACTTGGTTACAAAATTCGCGGCATGGGATGGCAACAATGAATCCTGGGGTGCACGGAGTCTGGTGGTTGGACATTCGGTTTCTGGCGTCGAGTGGAATCGGAGCTTGGGTGAGTTGAACGCGTTGCCACATCCGGTGGTTGCACAACATCTCATCGCGTCGACGCTCCATTCCGCAGCTTTCATCGATGCGGCGGGCGTGCACGGTACGGTTACCAATGCGCGTACGCGGCTGACGCCGTTTTTCCTTCGCGGGAACGATGGTGTGGTGCGACATGGAGGTTCCATGATCACGCTGCGTGAAGGTACGATGCGCATTCACGGTGCGTCTGACGCGGTCGAAGGGCCCGTCGTTTACAAGTAAGGGAGGATACATGAGACAGTTTGATATCAGCGCACATTACGACTTGATGGAACAATTGGATCGAGATGTTCACGACGATGCGGAGTTGTCAGCTGCGGAAGTGGCGACAGCGCTCCGGCTCATCGAGGAACAAATCGGTCGAATTCCAAAATCCGTGTACCTTCCGTGCTTTGGCACGGGGCGACACATTCCGGCGCTGCTCGCGGCGGGTGTGGAACGGATCGAGGGTGTTGATTTGTCCGAGGTATGCGTTGCGAAAGCGCGGCAACAATTCGGAAAAAATCGGCACGTTCGTTTGACAGTTGGCGATGTGCGCGAAGTGTATGTGGAGAACGTGGATGCGGTTTTGCTCCTCGGTAATTCGTTCGGCGACATCGTCGATTTGAAGTTGCTCGAGGACGTGACTGGTTCCATGCTGCATCCGTTGCGGCCCGGCGGCGCGTTTGTCATGGATTACATCGGTACTAATTTCTTGGCGCGTTGCCGCGAGGCGCGCACTACGATTTGGGCCGCAGTGTTCAATGGCGAGGCGGTGCAGGACGCGCGGACGCCACGGTTCGATGAGGAAAGTGGTGTGATGACAATTGACGTAGAGGCGAAAAGTGTCGCAGGCGGAAATGTCGTCGCGCGAACGGCGTACCAAAAGCGGATCATGTCGAAAGATGAGGTGATCGCGCTGTTTGGACGGCACGATGCCGAGCTTCGGGTGGCGGGCTCTGCGACGCAGGTGAATCCGTACTATGCGCAGCAGCACGGCGAGCTTGGCATGATCGCGGCGTCGGACTGGTACGTGGGAAAGAAAGTTTGGTAGGTACGTCGGGTAGAACGGCGGGCAGCAGCGACGAAAACTCGTCCTGTTGTCCGCCAAAATTTTTAAAACTATGACACAAACAAATTCAGAGCGCGTCGCGCGCATTAAAAAAACTTTTTTAGAACTCATTGCGATCGATGGAATTTTTCCATACGAAGCAGCGGTGATTGAATATGTTCGCGAGCGATTGAGTACAAAAAATGTTCCAGTCATTGCGGATGATTTTGGAAATTTGATTATTAAAATTCCGGGGCGTGGCGATGCGGTTTTATTGTCAACGCATTTAGATATTCCGGAGCCGCAGCCGAACGTGAAATTTATTGAAGATGGTGATTGGATTACGTCGGACGGATCGGGAATTTTAGGCGCTGATCCAAAAACCGGGCTGGCAATTTTAATTGAATTTGCGATTGATCGGTTTGCGGAAGTTGCGGCAGGAATTTACGCGGGCGCTCCGCTCGACATTGTGTTGACGCGCGGCGAAGAGACTGGATTATTGGGTGCGCGGGCGCTTGATTATTCGCTCATCGATGCAAAAATCGGTTTGGTTTTGGATGAAGATGGACCTGTCACACAGGTCGTGATTCAGGCGCCGTCGTTTGTAAAAATTGATGCGAAATTTATTGGGAAAGTTGTGCATCCGCGCGAACCAGAATTAGGAATCAATGCGTTGCAGGCGGCGGTGACTGCGCTCGCGTCGCTGCCATGGGGTTACAGTACACCGGGCGTGACGTGGAATGTCGGGATGTTTTCGTCAGGCACGGCGCGCAATAGTGTGCCGGGGGAATGTACGTTTGCGGCGGAACTGCGCAGCTATGATGCGGCACTGGTTCGAGGAGAAAATGAGCGTGTGCGGTTGGCGTGTGAAGCGGCGGCGAAGTCGGTTGGTGCGCAATTGGAATATTCGGGCGAGTTTGAATTTGAAGGATATTCGCTCAATCGTGCACATCCGTTATTTCAGCGACTGGAAAAGACGTTTGCGTCACTCGGCAATGCGGTCGGTGCGCCAAATTATTTTGCAACATTCGGCGGATCTGATGCGAACATTTTTAATGCGCATGGAATTCAAACGGTGCCGCTCGGGTCAGGATATTATCGAGCGCATGAATATACGGAGGCGGCGAATGTCGGGGATATGGATTTGATTTATGAGTTTTTGGAACGGTTCGTAAAATAATAGCGACAGCTCAAATAAAATAATTCGCATTCAATTCAGGACACGCGTTGAATTTCCCAGCGGAAATTCGCGCTGTCTCTCAGCGTTGCTCGTTTTGCCGTTCGGCAAAACACCGGCCCGCAACGCTTCCGAGACGTCCTTCATCGAACGCGAATTATTTTATTTAAGCAGGCGATGTTATAATGAACTCGCTTTATGTACCAGAATCCATTTTCAGAACTGATTACTCCAGCCGCAGAAACAGATCCGATACAAAATCAGGATTTAATTCGGGCGTTGCTCGGGGAAGAAACCGCGGAAGAATTTGCGGGGCTAGTTTCGGATCAGCCGAAAACAATGCGACAACCTCGGCCGAATTTAAAAGCGCTCGCAGACGCGGCGCTTGGAGCGCAACCAGATTTGATTGCTTCGGCATCAGAAAAACGCGCGGAACAATTTTTGAGAGACGAGCTCAAAATTAAATTTCAGCAACAAGCGGAATCGCTGACGGCGATGCGATTTTTAAAGGTTAATCAGAATGGTGAGTTGGGGAATTTTGATAATAGTCTAGGTTTTTATCCGCTTCCAACTCCAGAACAAGTGGTCGCGCACTTTACGGCGCCAGAAAAAATAGAATTTTATAAACGCAAAGTTGAACAAGGATTTACGCGGGTTCTCATTACGCCGTTTGCAACTCCTTTGGAGTCTTTTGTTGGACAAACAGCACGGCTGATTAAAAGACAAAAAGCTGCGGGAATGTTGCGGGCGCAAGATGGAACTCGACTAGAACTATATGAATCTAAACCTGTTTGGGTTTGGGTCAAGTTACAAAATGGAGACCATTCGGAAGAGTTGGTGTACAACGTAACCGAATTCGATTGGGAACATCATGAGGGTAAGACAAAATCTCAGCTTCTTGCTGATTCAACACAGCCATTTCCTGGGTTTCACATTCAACTTTTGCAGGAAGATCTAACAGTTCCGAGAGAAGGATCTGGTACAACAATTAAAGATCGACAAGTCATAGAATCTGGTAAAACGGCAGAGACCTATTTTGATATCCTGCAAAATAATCGAATTTACTTCGGAGAACATGGACTAACTCCTGAAGATTGGTTGACGTTATTCGCCACAACACTTCACGAAACAGGCATTGCTATCGATGATTGCGCAGATGGTATTAATTCAGCAACATATTTAACGGGGTGTTACCTTCCAGCCTCTAGGACTGTTCCTATTGCGTACTGGAGTCGCCGCGATGGGAATGCAAATTTAAATGTGAGTGGTTCAGTACAATTGGGTTCAAATAACGGTTTGCGCACTGCGGTCAGTTAAAATCTTTCCGCCTCGCTGTGTTATAATTGCCGCACTATGAAACTTCGTACACTTGCACAAGCGCCGATTACAAAAGGAACGCGTGTATTAGTTCGTATTGATTCTGATGTTGCAGTGACGCGGGGCAGCGTGGCAGCGACAGAAGGGTATCGATTAGATTCGGCGATCCCAACGTTAAAATATTTGCTCGCTAAAAAAGCGATCATCACCATCATCGGCCATCGCGGGCGACCGAATGGAAAAAAAGTTACAGCTTTGTCGCTCGCTCCTGTGCAAAAATATTTGGAAGGAAAATTAAAAATAAAATTACATTTTTTACCGAACGTGCGGTTTGATTCGCGCGAAGAAAAAAATGATATCGATTTTGCGCGCGAGCTCGCGGCAGGTCAAGAAGTTTTTGTTAACGAATCGTTCGCAACATCGCATCGGGCGCATGCATCAGTTGTCGCGATTACGAAAATTTTACCCGCGTTTGCGGGGTTACAATTTGAAACAGAGTTGTGCGAATTATCGTCGCTCATCGAATCGCCGGAGCAGCCGCTCGCGCTACTTATCGGCGGGTCAAAGTTAGAAACAAAAGTTCCTGTGATTTCAACGTTCTTGAAAAAAGCAGACCATATTTTTGTAATTGGCGCGGCGGCGAATGCTTTTTTTGCAGCGGATGGATGCGCGATTGGAAAATCAATTGTTGACGATGCGTCGATTGCGATTGCGAAAAAATTCAAAAAAAATAAAACGATCGTGACGCCGAATGATGTTATGGTTGGTGCTGCAAAAGGCGGCTCAAAATTTCGTGCGGTTGCGCTCGAAGAAACGTGCGAGTTGTGTAAACCGAATGAAGCGATTTTAGATATTGGCCCGGCGAGTTTAATTGAAATGTCGGAATTGTTGGCGGGTGCAAAAACAATTGTGTGGAACGGTCCAGCAGGAGTTATCGAGCGAACTCCGTTTGGGCTCGGGAGCGAACGAATCGCACGACTACTCTCGCGGCTCGGCCGTGGCGGCGCACACGTGGTTGTGGGCGGTGGGGAAACGGTGAGTGTGATTTTAGGAAGTAAGATGCAGCGCGGGTTTTCACACATTTCAACTGGCGGCGGCGCCATGCTCGAATATTTGAGTGGAAAAAAATTACCCGGTGTTGCAGCGCTCCAGACAAAATAGTGCTATACTTTCATTATATTTAATTTAAAAAATATGGAACAAAATTCCACCTGTTCTTCGTGCAGCCATCACGGCGGTCCACTCAAAAAAGTTTTGATGCTCATGCTCATCGCTTTTTTGGCAACGCTGATTGTAAATAATGTTAAGAAAAATAAAGAGATCGGATTTGCGCCACGAACGCCGCACACGATTACAATCGCGGGAACGGGCAAAGTTACCGCAACACCAACAATCGCAACAACGAATGTCGGTTTGGTGACTGAGAAAGCCGACGTTGCGAGTGCGCAGACGGAAAATACAAATAAAATGAACGCGCTGATTTCGGCGCTGAAGTCTTTGGGAATTGATTCGGCAGATATTAAAACTGCACAATATCAAATCAATCCAAAGTATACATACGACCAAAAAAATGGAAGTACGATCAACGGATATTCCGTCACGCAAAGTGTTGAAGTAAAAATTCGTGACCTTACAAAAATTTCTGCGGTGCTTGCAAAGGCGGGTGACGCGGGCGCAAATCAAGTAAGTGGAATTCAATTCACGATTGATGAACCAAAAAATTTAGAAGCGCAGGCGCGTGAATTGGCGGTGCAAGATGCAAAAGATAAAGCAGAAAAATTAGCAGCGACATTGGGAGTGCGGATTAGTCGCGTCGTTGATTTTAGTGAAGTGACTCCGAATAATATGCCAGGTCCTGTTCCAATGATGTACGCAAAAGATGCTGCAGGCGTTGGTGGAGGTGTACCTGCCCCAGACGTTCAATCAGGCTCAGTCGAAGTTCATTCAGACGTTGCGATCACGTACGAAATTCAGTAATTATTGATTGATTTAGCCGCTATGAAAATCTCGGGAATTCGGGCGCAAGAAATTTTAGATTCACGCGGAAATCCAACGGTTCGTGTGTGGGTTTCCGTTGATGGAAAAGTGATGGGAATCGCGTCGGTGCCAAGCGGCGCATCGACCGGTTCTCACGAAGCGCTCGAATTACGAGATGGCGACGCAGCACGGTTTGGCGGAAAAGGAGTTTTGAAAGCTGTCGCGAATGTTGAGAAAAAAATTGCGCCGTTGCTTCTTGGAATGGATGTGCGCAAGCAGCGCGAGATTGACGCGATGATGATCAAACTCGACGGCACAAAAAATAAATCAAAGCTCGGGGCGAACGCAATTTTAGGTGTGTCGCTTGCATGCGCACGAGCGGGAGCGGCTTCGAGCAAAATGGAACTCTGGCAGTATTTGCAAAAAATGTACGGATTAAAATCTGGAAAAAAATTGCCATATCCAACGATGAATGTGATCAATGGTGGTGTGCACGCAGATTCGGGATTGTCGACGCAGGAATTCATGATCATTCCTCAGCAGAAAAAAATGAGCGAGCGTGTTCGGGTTGGTGCAGAAGTTTTTAGCGCGCTCAAAAAATTATTGAAAGATGAAAAGTTTTCTGTGGGCGTGGGCGACGAAGGCGGTTTTGCGCCGCGACTCGGTTCGTCTGAAAAAGCGTTGCAAATTTTGATGGGCGCGATTGCTCAAGCAGGGTATAAGCCGGGAACTGATGTGAAGTTGGGAATGGATATGGCGGCGTCGGAATTTTTTGATAAAGGAATTTATAAATTTGAAGGCACGAAAAAAACAGGTGCGGAAATGATTGAAATGATTGTTGGGTGGGTGCAAAAATATCCGATTGTTTCTGTTGAAGATCCACTCCATGAAGATGACTGGGAGAATTGGGAAAAGTTTACGGCGAAACTCGGGCATACGATTACGATCGTGGGCGATGATTTATTTGTGACGAACGTTGAGCGGTTGCAGCAAGGAATCGCGCGGCGAGTGGCGAATGCAATTTTAATTAAAGTTAATCAGATCGGAACGTTGTCGGAAACGATCGACACGATCTTACTCGCGCAAAAAAATAAATATAAAGTTTCTGTGTCGCATCGATCCGGCGAAACTGCGGACACATTTATCGCGGATTTGGCAGTTGCGGTTGGTGCAGACTTTTTGAAATCTGGATCGCTGTCGCGGTCGGAACGAGTGGAGAAATATAATCGAGTGATGGAAATAGAGCAGCAAAAATAATTCGATGTGAGTGCGCGCGTCAATTGACATAATCATTTTTATGGTGTAGGCTTTTGATGAATCTACGCATTCCGCGGAGTTCAAAACGCCGTAACTGGCGAGGAGGTTCGGATGAAAAATCCATTGGAAGTTCAGGCACAAAAAGGTGGAAAAACGGCGTGGCACCGATTTCACGACTGGTCGGGTGGAATTGTGTTTTTGTGGCTACTACTGTCGCTTTCACCAATAATGCTCGCGAAGCGGATCGCAGATACGCTCGTGCAGTACAATCTGGAGTATCTTCAGAATTGGGCGGTTGCAGCGTACATCGTGTTCTGGATCGTCCTGTTTGTTATCATGTACATCGTCGCCGGAAAAGTCCTCGATCTCAACAACGCGTTCGTTGTTCCGCTGCCCGGAGCAAGGCACGGCCTGCGCTACTTCAAGCGCAGCGACGGCCACTTGACCGAGCTTGAACCGGGTACGTACGATTTGCGAATCACGCGAGTCTTGGCTGTTCCGGGCGAACTGGAGCTCGTCGCGCATGAATTCGATTTGGACCCTGAGTGTCCACTTGCGCGCTGCGATTTCGTGTCGTGGAAACTGAAGTTCAACTTCGCAGATTCAGACACTGTTGATCTTGAATGGTTCGTTGCTGTTTTCGAGATTGCGAATTCGATGGGTTTGTACTACGACATGCTCATGGTTGATCCGTTTCTCGAAACGTTCGATGGCACCAAGATGCTCGCGAGTTGTGAGCGCGAACGTGAAGATTCGGAAGAGGACACTGTCGCAACCTGATTTCCTCCCGTTTCTATGCCTGCTCCAATTTTGCACACACGTGCGGATGCGGGGCAGGTATTTTTTATTTTTAAACGCGCGTCGAGATTGACAAAAAAGCGCTTATGCAGTACGATCTTTTCGGATTCAAACCAGATGTGGAGGTGTTAGATGCAGACAGAACCGCTCTTTGCGAATGATGCGGATAGATTTCCGGCTCGGAGTTTTTCCTACATGCGATACAGTGTCTATGCATTTCGATTAAACCGTGCCGCGGACCATCTCAGAAGGAATGCGTTGTTTCAGTTTGAGACGTTTAAACGGTACCAGGCCGTGAATTTGCTCACGATTGCGGGTGGTGTGAGTGCTATTTTGTTTCTGGTCATCGCTGCGTTCGGTATATCGCACGCGTGGTACGGTGTGGGCACTTCGCTACTCGTATTTTTTCTTTCACTGTTCGGTCTCATTATCGTTGTTATTCGACAGTTCGAAGAAAGTTTGTCAGATGGTGAGCGTACCAGCGTTACATTCATGGTCCAATATCTTTGGAATGAATTGGAGTATTTGACTGACCGTTTGTTCGTGTCTGGAAAACATCTGAGCTCGTTTATTCGCGATTTCTAGGCGTTGAAGCATCAGTATTCGCCTGAGATGCGCAAGCAGATTGAGAAAATTTGTATTCTGAACGCGGTGACGAGGGTTGCGAGAGATGGACTGCGCTTTGCGCTTTGTGAGTTTATCGATTCGCTGCGCACGCATCCGACGTCGGAACTCAAAGATCTTTCCAAAGAGCAGCAAGAAGTTGCTGCGAATATTCTGTACGTGGCGCAGGTGCTGGTATCGATTGATTATAACCTTGGTCGATATCGTCAGCTCATCGCCGCGGAGCAACGTGAATTGGGTGCAGACGAGCGCAGAAAGTATGAGAAAGAACGCATAGGTCGCGAACGAAACGTGATCGTGCATCTTGAGAATCTGTTCAGTGAGTTTTCTGTGCAGGTCGTTGACACCAGTGTGTCGATGGAGTAGTTTTCAACCACGCCTCGACAGGCGAAGGAGGATCCATGAAAAATCCGTTGGAAATTCAGCCGCAAACGAGCGGAAAGACGAAATGGCATCGGCTGTGGGCAGTTGCGGAGTATGCCACGCCATTTGTGGTTGGAGCTGTATTTGTATTCTTTTTTCGGCGATCAGAGATGTTTCGTGCTGATACAGGCACATTTGTGTTGTTGCTGGCCCCGCCACTTTTTTCTTGTTTGACGGTTATTAGCGCTGTATTCTGGCTCAAGCTTAAGGTCGCGAAACTCGACAACGCCGTGACGATTCCGCCGCGCGAACAGTGGGGCTGGCGGACGTTTTATAAGCGCGTTGACAATCGAATTCTGGAGGCTACTCCGGGGTTGTACGATTTGCGCGATACGTCGATTCTGGATGTTCCCATGGGGCGAGTGCTCATTCTCACCTACAAGTTTGAACTGTATCCGGAAAATCCGCTCGACGGGTGCCAATTAGTGCCGTGGAACTTGTTCCTCAACTTCGAGGGTGCAACGTGTGACGAAATCGCCCGGTTCATCGCGGTGTACGAAATCGCGGTCGCGATGGGCGTGCGCTACCATAAAGTGGTGCTTGATCCGTTGCGCGACGAGTATTACGGAAAGAAATTCTTCGTTGAATGTGTTCCGGCGCTGCATCGACCGAACGAAAGTTTCTGATAGTTTGGCCTGTGTCTATACCTGTCTCATGTTCGCACAACGTTGCGGATGTGGGGCAGGTGTTTTTTTTGTTCGCGGCATGCGAAGAAAAGTGCTAAAATGTACGGCATATGGAACAAGTGTACCGACCGACAGTTTTGATTATTAATGATGGCTGGGGGATTGCGCCGGATGGCGAAGGAAATGCGATTACGCGCGCAAAAACGCCCAATTTTTTGAAATGGATTAGTTCATATCCGACCATGACGTTAAAAGCATCGGGTGTTGAGGTCGGTTTGTCGTGGGGCGAAATGGGAAATTCCGAGGTTGGGCATTTAAATATTGGCGCGGGTCGTGTGTACTATCAGACGCTGCCACGTATCAGCAAAGAAATTAGCGATAAAACTTTTTTTTCAAATCCAGCGCTGCAAAAGTTAGTCGCGCATGGAAAAGCGGGCGGCAAAGTTCATTTACTCGGAATCGTATCGGCCGGGAATGTTCACGGTTCCGAGGATCATTTATTTGCGTTGCTTGAATTTTGTAAGGCAGAAGGATTGAACAATGTTTTTGTTCATGCGATTTTGGATGGACGCGATTCGAAATTTGATTCGGGAAAAATGTTTATTGATCGGTTGCTCGGAAAAACGCGTGAGCTCGGCGTTGGAAAATTAGCGACCATGGGTGGACGATTTTTTGCGATGGATCGCGATACACATTGGGAGCGTATCGAAAAAATGTATCATGTGATGACGGAATCCGGCGGCGCAAAAACAGACGCGCTCAAAGCGATTCAAAAATCATATGACGCAAAAGTGTATGATGAAGAATTTGCTCCGATCGTTGTAGATCCTGCGGGAATTGTTGAATCGGGCGACGCGGTTTTGTCTTTTAATTTTCGTCCGGATCGCGCGCGTGAATTAACACGTGCTTTTGTTGCGTCTGATTTTGATA
Source organism: Candidatus Magasanikiibacteriota bacterium (assembly GCA_026396555.1). GTDB lineage: Bacteria > Patescibacteriota > Patescibacteriia > Magasanikbacterales > 2-02-FULL-50-9b > 2-02-FULL-50-9b. Next base: position 651 of record JAPLWO010000070.1, on the reverse strand, counting down.
AATTTCCGCGCACAAAAATTGATCCGTTGCTGATTGTGACGATGACGGAATAAGAAAAAAATCTGCCCGTCGACGTTTGTTATCCACCGGAAATAATTCAACAGACTTTGGCACAAACAATTTCAGATGCGGGAAAAAAACAATTTCATGTTGCGGAAACGGAAAAATATGCGCACGTTACTTTTTTCTTAAACGGAACTGTCGAAGCGGCGTGGCCGGGGGAAGATCGAAAAATTATTCCATCGCCACGCGTTGCAAATTATGCGGAAGCACCAGAAATGTCGGCAATGGAAATTGCGAAAGCTGCGGTGACGGCGATTGAATCAGACAAATATGATTTTGTGGTCATGAATTTTGCAAATGCGGATATGGTCGGACACACAGGAGATTTTGCTGCGACAGTTAAAGGCATTGAAGCAGTTGATAAAGCGATGGGATTAGTTGTTGCGATTACGCTCGCGAAAAAAGGTGCAATTTTTATTACCGCAGATCATGGAAATGCAGAAGAAGTTGTGAATTTAACCACGCATGAAAAGGATAAAGAACACTCGACGAGTGCGGTGCCGCTGATTTGTATTAGTAAAGATTGGGAAGGGCATGCGGGGCCTGCGGGGGACGTAATTGGAACTGATTTGTCGATTATTCAGCCAG
>JAPLWO010000079.1 GCA_026396555.1 Candidatus Magasanikiibacteriota bacterium | reverse complement strand
CGGAGTGATGAGAAGTCGGGTAAATCCTTGTCCGACTTTCTGTTCTATAAATGCTTTGCGTTCTGGTGCAGTAAAATATGCAGTGATTTGCTCTGGAGTTGGGAGTTCGTAAAAATTTTCATCAATTCCGGTTACTCCTGTTTCTCCTCGCTCGTTGGTTTCTAGAAGATTCGTGGCGAGCAATGACTCCGCTTGTTTATTGAATTTCAATTTTATTTCCGTCGTTAAAAACTGTTCTGCCTGTTTTTCTGCTGACGCCGCTAATAAATCCGGCTGAGATGCAAGCGCAGCGTCAGCGAGTTTTTTTAAATCTGGGCGAGTTGCTCGTGGTTTCCTAAGTTCATCTGCGACCAGATCTCGATACATTTTTGCATCTTTGGGGCCTACAATCTCTGCGAGCATTTCCTCGTCTTTATCAAGATTGGTTGCTCCGCGAGGAGTGAGGGGTTGTAAAAACGGATTCTGGAACATATATTTTTATTATCGAACACCGACGCGAATACCGTAATCGTCATGCGGAACTGTAAAATCAAGCCCACCAATTTCGACTCCTGTTTCTCGTCGCCAGAATGCTGCAGGTAAACGTAGGTTCCATTGAAGAGAACACGCAATTAAATAGCACCCTGAATCGACTCCGTTCGCACAATCATCTATCACCTGATCGGTTTCATGCAAATGCGTCATAAAAAGTGTGAGCCAATCTTCCGGCGTCAAACCATGTTCGCCTTCATACGCAGGATTTTCTTGTAACAGCTGCATATATTCAAACGGCGTTTTTCCCGTTTCAATCGCAGGACGACCAAACGAACTCGTTTCTCCAATGCCGCGCAAAATCGTAAGATCATCTTGTAACAGCTGGATACGAAAACCTGGAAACGGTTCTCTTTTATCACGAATAATATCAACTTTTTTTCTTCCAGGCGAAAGCTTATGACCGTTAATTAGTTCTGCGTCATACACCACCCCATTCTCATCACCATCACGAGGATCAAGTTCGTCCAACAAACTCACCCATACATACTCACCTACAGACAGAGGCGCCCCGTTTCGATCTAACAATGTTTGTAGAGCACCTGAATCGACATAATTTGCATATTTAAGTAACTCAGGCCTTGTTTTTTCAGCGAGCTGCGACATTGATGTGCCAAACGGTGTCACCAACACGCGTGTAAATCCTTGCTTCACTTTTTTTTCATAAAATGCTCTACGTTCTGGCGCATTAAAATACGCGACAACTTGCGCTTCGGTCGGCGCTCTGTACCGCTGCCCATCTTCTCCTAAAATATTAAGTTGCCCATCGTCATCAGTTTCTAAAAAATCAATTTCCGTCAAAGATTTAATTTGCTGCTTGAACTGCCGAACCAATCCTCCATCAAAAAATTCTTTAACCCGTTTTTCAGCAATTGCACCTAAGAGTTCCTCTTGCTGCGCACGAGCTCTTTTTGCAAGATCTTGAATGTCTGTTGGTTTTTGTCTCGTCGGTCGTTGTTCATCTGCGACCAACGATAAATATTCTTCAGCCAAATCTTTTCCACCCACAGCTTCAAAAAGTTTTGCGTTTTCATCAACGACTGTTTCAGACGCTGGTGTAATTGGTTTTAGAAATGGATTATCCATATAGTATGTAGTATATCATTTTTTATAACACCCGATACGGACACACATCCTTAAAATCACAATTTCCACACGCATGACTCGACGGCGTCGCCGCAAAATTACTCGTGCGAATTTCCGCAACTGTTTCGCCGACAAACTTTTCGATTTTTTCCAAATCTTTTTCTTTTGCCACGAAACTCGCCTTCTCATTATTCTGCACGTAGTAATAACTAAGGAGCGTCGGCGTTTGATTAAATTGTCGCGTTGCCGCCAACTGATAAATTAATAACTGCTCCTTATCTTCAAACTTTAAATCCTCCGACGTTTTCGGCGAACCGGTTTTATAATCAATAATTTCAATCTCGCCGCTCGGCAACGCATCCATGCGATCAATCGAACCCGTCAACACTTCCCCACCAATCACCATTTTAAATCGCTGTTCGATAAATGTCGGCACTGTCCATTTTCCTGAATGCTCGCGATAATAATCACGCATCATGGTCTCCGCTTCCGCACGTTTTTTATCTTCAAATGCCCGCGTCGGATATCCGTCAGAAATCCAATTTCGTTTCAACATTTCTACCAACGCGGAAACTTCCGGCGGCTCTGTCGATTTCGGCGCCGCGGTTTCAAACAACGAAACTTGCTGCGCACCCGCGCGTTCACGCAACAATTCATACCACTCCTGTAACGTTCCATGAATCGAACGCCCAAAATTCATGGTCCATTTTGATCGAATTGGTAATTTCAACACGTGCGCGAACCAATATTGATACGGACATGTTTCGAAAGATTTTAATTGCGTAAAACTAAACGACTCTTTTTTCTCAAGCGGAATTTGAATCGGCAATTCAAATGATTCTTTTTCCGCCACAACATCATCCATTTTATTTTCAAGCGTCGCCGAAAATTCTAACCCCGCCTCAACAATAAATCGCGATGGCTTTCGCACACGTGAATTTTCTGCACTCGAATATTTTTCCGCGCATGAAATATACAACCGATCTTTTGCGCGTGTCGCCGCAACATATGCGAGTCGACGCTCTTCTTGTGTGTGACTTTCCTCGCTTTCCGTTCGTTCGCGCACCAATCCATCCGGCAATTCAATGCCGTTTGCGCGTTCAGTTCCCGGAAATCGTCCTTCGATCATGCTGACGATAAATACAGTTTCAAATTCCAAACCTTTCGACGCATGAACCGTCAATAGCTGTACCGCATCAATTGCATTCAAATCAAGCGCCTGCTGCCCTTCTTCGCCGAGCTCCAACAATCGATCACAATCTGCCAAAAATTCGTACGGCGTCGCGGCCGGATGCGCCGCTTCCCATTCTGCAATAAATTCCAAAAATTGATTCACCAGCGTCATGTCCGTCATCGCGGTTGTACTGCCACGCTGAATTTCATCAACAAGCGCGCGAAAATATCCTGACTGCTCGAGTAGCTGATACATAATCACACTCGCGCGATTAGACCGTAAAATTTCTGGCGCGATCACAACTTTTTTCGCGAGTTCAATCGCCGCGATTTTTCCATCATCGCTCAAAGCCGGTGCAAACTCGGTTAACATCGCTTGCGAAAACAATACATTTTTTCTGCGCGCGTGTGCGAGCGTCTCGACAACGTCAACTGGAGAAATTTTCGAGATACGCGAAATTGAAATTTGATACCACGCATTACTATTATGCCGCTCGAGCGCGACGCGCAATAACGCCATCATATCAATCGCCACGCGCGTGCGCAGCAATCCGTCGGTTTGTGCTATCACATACGGAACTGCAAGTCGACGCAATTCGCCCGCAGTCTCTTCTAAATGTGATGACGCGCGCGCAAGTACCGCAATCTGTTTTGGATCGCTCCCAGCCGCGATTAAGCGTGCAATTTCAACCGCAATCCACTTTGCTTCTGAAATTCCTGTTGGAAATTGATGTGCAACAACCGCGCCGCCTCCGCCACGCACAGCTGATAATTTTTTCGCACCCGTCGAAATTCCAGTCGCCGGATCAACTTCTAATCGATCAGGATTATTATATTGAATGAGTCCATACGCTGCGTCCAAAATTTCCTGATGCGAACGATAATTTTCCGTTAAAAAAACTTCGGTGCGCGCTGGAAAATGTGCCCGAAATTGTAAAATATTATCAACACTCGCGCCACGAAATTTATAAATCGCCTGATCATCATCGCCCACAACCGTAATATTTTGTTCCGATCCAAGAAGCGCGCGCACCAAATCATATTGTGCCATGTTCGTATCCTGAAATTCATCGACCACAATATATTTGTATCGCGTTTGCAATTTCGCGCGAACCGACGGCCGCTCATTCACAATTCGATTTGCGTACAACAACAAATCTCCGAAATCCATTACGCCGCGTTCGAGGAGCAACGTCTGATACGTTTCATAACTTTCCGCCAATTCATTCCATCGCTGCGCTTCTTCGCTCTGCGGCCCATCGACCGATCCCGAATCCAACGCAACTTTTTCCGCAAACGCACGATATTGTTCAACCGAAATATTTTCGTCCTTTGCACGTAAAAAATGTTTGATCAAACTACGCAAAAATTTCGTTGGATTTCCGTGCGGCTTAAAATATTTTAAAAAAGAAAATCGCTCAAACTCGCGATGCAAGAGCAGCCATAATTCAACTTCGCTGAGAAGCGGCGCGCCCGGCGTCACCCCAATTTCCAATCCATAGCGCGCAATTAAACTCTGGCAAAATCCGTGGAACGTCGCCGTATTAACCGCAATCGCGTTGTGCCCGATCAATCGCTCCAACCGTTCGCTCATTTCCGCCGCAGCTTTTTCGGTAAACGTCAGCGCAACAATTTCACTCGGTTTCGCGAGTCCTTGTTCAATCAGCCACGCAATTCGATTTGTAATCACATTTGTTTTACCCGTCCCCGCACCCGCAATAATCATAAGCGGCCCTGCGCGATGTGTGACTGCCTTGAGCTGTGATTCATTCAATTTCGACAAATCCATATCGACCATTTTATCACATAAAATTAAAACAGCCGCATACGCAACCCGGTTAGGTTTTGTACGCGGCTAGATAACCACACATGTCACTTTGATTTCTGAACGCGTGCAAATGGTGCGAGCATAATTTCGATCGCTTTTAGAACCGCAGACTCAGACAAATTGTCGCTAACCAATGGTTCCAATCGCCGTTGAATCAACACGCGACGATTCGGTTCAGGAACAAACAACTCCCAACGCGCGCTTTTTGCATGCCAAATGAGTTCTGCTTGCCGTATGGAACGCTCGATATATCGATCATCTCCAAACCAATCCATCACAAACCGATCAAGCAAAACATAGACCAGATGTTCGTCCATCATTTTCTGCGACAGTACCACAACAAGCGTGTGCGAAGGCTTGCTTTTGGATGATGGCAATTTAATTTTCAATTTTCTCGACCATCCGCGATCAACAGTTTCGCGCAGTCCATCGACCTGCGCATGCTCAACCGCTTTCCGAATCAATTCAAGTACCGCACGTTCTGGCGAATCTTCGCGGACGCGTGCGAACAAAACTTCGAAATCGTTTGCCATGATTTGCCTCACTCATGAAATCCGTTGAAAACCAATCTATCATGGATCTGTTAATCTGTCAATCCAGCGCCGACGATCGTCACAAATAAAAAAACCGCTTGGTATTGCAACGCAAACGGTTTTCTTACTTTTATTTTTTATTCTCCGATCGACGTTCGATGATGCGTCGCGTGTTTTCGTCCGATCTTAACGCGCGCAAATTCTTTTTCAATCGCCGCCGCAACTGTTGCATACTCTTCCTCGCTCGCGATTTTGCCGCTGAGCAATTCTTTCGCACGTGCACGAGCAGCTTCTGCGCGATCAATATCGATTTCACCCGCAACTTCTGCCGTATTTGCCAAGACCACGACATCACCATGCGGTCGCACTTCAACAAAACCTTGCGACACTGCCAAAAATTTTGTGTCAGTTCCACCCGGCA
>JAPLWO010000043.1 GCA_026396555.1 Candidatus Magasanikiibacteriota bacterium | reverse complement strand
ACAGAGGATCAGAATGTCGTTGTTAGCGTAATTGGCTCCGAACCAAAGTTTGCGTTTGAACCAAAACCATACTATGAATTACCATCGGTAAAACCATTTATTAAATCCGAAGAAGGCGCACGAACGTCTGGCGCGCGGTTTTATTATTTGACCGGGAAAATTGCACAGCTCCAAAAAGCAGTACTTCGAATTGTAACGGACATCATTTCGGCAGAAGGATTTGAATTTGTGTTTCCACCGCTCCTGGTACGCGAACGTGCGATGTATGGTACCGGTCATTTTCCTGCAGATCGATTTGAAATTTACGAAGTGAATCCTGGCGAGGATAATTTATTTTTGATTGTAACCGCAGAGGTGCCACTCGTTTCAATGCATGATGGGGAAACATTGGCAGCTGAAACATACTGGTGATCTTGGTTATCCTGCAACGCGTAAATGGGACATTGAGGCGTGGTTTCCATCGCAAAATAAATTTCGTGAATTAACGTCTACGAGTAATACAACTGATTTTCAATCACGTCGACTTAACATTGGATATAAATCATCGAGCGGTGACCGTTCATTAGTCCACACAGTCAACGGAACTGGCGTTACTGATAGATTGTGGCTTGCGATACTTGAACAGTATCAGCAGGCCGATGGAAGCGTTATTTTGCCATCTGTATTTGCGGATGTGCTACCATGGCACACGCTTGAGGCCTAATAAAAAAATCAGCCGATATGAATCGGTCTCAGAAACAGCAGCAGCGAAATCAGTCCTTTCTTAAACAAGATCATAAGAATACAGAGTTGTTGATTGAGGGGTCAAAAATAATAGCGAGCAAGACTTTTTTTGAGCTCGTTATTTTTTGTGCGCTGATAGTATTTTTAGGGACAACCATTTTGAAAAATCAATATTTCAAAATTAACGATATCTCGATTGACGGACTCGACACCTTCGCGTCTGAACAGGTAAAGAAGTCTGTGTCTGAAACGCTCAACAAAAAAATATTCTCGACGCGAAATGATTCCTACCTAACGTTTCGCACATCTCAACTGGAGTCTGAAATTAGAACGCGTGTTTCTTTAGATACTATCAGTATCACCAAACGTTTTCCGCATACAATATTCATACATGCAACTGAACGCCCTGTGGTGCTGTCAGTGCATGCAACAAATGGAACAGCTATTATTGCACGCGACGGCAAGATTGTACGCTGGACAGACCGTCCTGATCAGCTGAGCGTTGTTCTGCCGAACGTATACGTACCATGGTCGATAAATGAAACAAAATTAGAAACAAATATTTTAAATCAAGATATTGTAAACGAACTCATGAGTACTGTAGCGCGTTCTCATGAACTTGTAGGCCATCAGCTCAAAGATATCCACTTCGAAGGGGAGGACACTGATCTGGCTGACATTGCGTTTAATGATGGACTTGTGATTAAGACAAAAATTACCAGTGATATAGAAACGCAGATGAAGAAAGCTAAAATAACCGTTATAAAATTTCCACTCGCGCGGCAAATTGATGTACGTTTTAGCGATAAGGCGTTCGTGACTTTCTGAGCAGAATCAATCAGTGGGGAGTAATATACCTAGTGTCGCACAATATATCTTCTGCGACACTATGTACTAAAATACGGCTCAACCATCATGTATGTTATAATAGTAACTATCAAACCTTTGTCATTTAACATATGAAGCACAAAACTTCTTCAGCCCTCTTAACAGCTGCACTCTTACTACCTCAGCTTTTACAAATCAATTTTGTTCATGCTGCTGACGCGCCTCAATTATTTAAAATAAAAAATAATTCTGCGGTCTACTGGATCACTGGATCGACCCGTAGCGCGTTTCCACTGACCTCGGTGTATCAAAGCTGGTTCGGCACGTCATTTGACTCTGTGGTTGAAGTAAGCCCTGAAACGCTTTCACAGTACACACTTACAAAAAATGTTTTTTTCAACACTGGTTCATTAATTAAAATTCAGACAGATCCAAAGGTCTATAAAGTTTTGGATACCGCGGGCCATATTACATGGATTCCGACTGAGGCAGAATTTCTTGCTGCCGGATATTCGTTCAAAGATATTCGTGATGTTCCCGATACCCTCTTCTCAGATTATGCCGTCGTAGCGTCTGATTTTGCGACGCCACAGAATACTCCAAATCAACAACCAACGTCTACTAGTACACCTATAATTTCAGCTCCAAATGGCGTTTTCGGAATAAATGACATTGCTCTCTCATCCGCAAAAAATATAGATGGTTCAGTGCAAGAAAATATTTCCTTTGCAACAACTGAACCTGCTACTGTGGTTTTTGACTATGCACCAATCGAGTCTTCCACTTCGTCAATTAGCTTTGAATCAGGGACCGTGTTTAAAAAAACTGTAACTGTATCAAGTGGCGTCGATTATAGATACGTTGTAACTGCAACAAATGCGCAAGGTAAAATTACACGAGCATCGGGTGAGTTTACTACTTATTCAGATGTGACTGTAAGCGGAATTGTAGGATTAGTACCGCATAATGCGCCGCTCGCTGTGCCTGTGACACTGCTTGGTGGTTTTAGCATTACGAATAATAGCTCTGAATCTCGCACCTTGAACCAAATTGTGCTTGAATTTGATAGCTCATCATTTGTAACACAATCAGTTTCAAAAACATTGCGGATCACAACGTTACTGGCAAATAATTCAATAGGAGACACACTCGCAGAAAGAAATTTTGGAGCTGGGACGAGCATTGTTAATTCGCAGAACATCCAAAAAATAGCGGTCGAGCAAATTTTTGCACCAGGGGAAACGCGTCGATTTGGAGTTGTGCTGACTAATCTTGATCAAATTAATCTTGATATTACATCACCAACGGACACCTTTATCCCCTTACTACAACCATTTGTATTTCAGGGCGATACCACAGTTCACATTAATAACGCGGTGTTGGGCACACTTTATTATGCGCGTCAGTAAGAAAAACTAAGGTAAATAATCAAGTGGGTTAACCGGAATTCCATTGAGTCGAACTTCAAAATGTAGGTGTGGGCCTGTGACAAACGGGCCTGCACCTGGCGTTCCAGGGGTCCCACCGCTCAAACCAATCACATCGCCTGCGTTCACTGTTTGATCTTCTGCAACAAGAATACGTGAAATATGACCGTAAACTGTCGAAATTTTGTTGTTATGAACAATTAAAATGTAGCTATAACCCATGCCCGCATTTTTTGCGCGACCCACAATACCATTTCCAGCTGCTCGGACCTGAGTTCCTTGCCCTGCATGAATATCAATTGCGGGGTGTTCGAAAATATTTCGGAACGGATAGTCAGGATCATGAAACAATGCTGTAACAATATGCGATGGTACTGGCCATGTCAACTGCACTGCGCCCGTCGGAATGACTTTACCTTTATTTTTTAATTGCGCATTAATTTGTTTTTCAATCGACTGGATTTCATTTTCAGTTGTCGAGTATTGTTTCTTTAAATCAGCAACCAACTTTTGATACTTCCCTTCACTCTGTTTCGTTTGAAGTAATAATTGCGCTTTTGCATTGCTTTGATTTTTTAATTGGTCCTGCTTAGCAATAAGCGTATTCTTAACTGAAGCCAGCGTTTGTTCGGTTGTAACAAGCTGTGTTTTTTGAACATCAAGTTCTTGTTTCGCAAGTAAAACCTTAATTAAAGCACGCGTTAATTGAGTATCAACTGCATGCACCGCATCTTGCATTGAAAAAAAATCAGATAATGTTTTACCGCTTGCAAAAATACTTACAATCGATTGTCGTTCCGTAAAATCTAGCGACCGCAATAACTCACTCACCTGCACCTGCTGATCATCAATCTCTTGTCGCTTTGCGTCAATTTTTTTTTCTGTCTGCTGTTTTTCAAGTGTTGTTTGCTCCAACTTGGCTTGTGTTGCACTCAAATCAAGCCTCGCTTTATCAAGTCGACCCGTAATAAGTTCGAGCTGATTTTCCAGCGATGCCTTTTCTTTTTGTTTACCCTGAAGCGCTTTAGTGGTTTCACTAATCTGTTTTTGCAGAGTCTCGATCTGAGTTTTTCGAGCATTAATTTGAGATTGTAAATTCGAAACATCGTCTGCAGCAAACGCAAACTGTTTAAAAAAAGTGATAAAAAAAATCGCTACTAAAATGATTGGTGCAAAATATTTTTTATGCATGCAGCCATTATAGCAGACTCTCAAATAATGCCCTACATGGAAAAATGATCACTGCTTGAAAAATGCGTGGTAATCTACGGGGTTCTTGAAACAAGCGCCACAACCACTCAAGACCAATCGACCTCATGAATGTGGGCGCGCGCCGAACTTTTCCACCCCAAATGTCAATAGTTCCACCAACGCCAATCATAATAGTTGGAAAATTGAGCTCACCTCTCACTGTTTGAATCCAGCGTTCCTGCTTCCCATGCCCAAATCCGACGAGAATTAAATCTGGATGTGCGGCACGTAATTCGTTCAGATTAATACCAGAGGGAATTTCACCATCTACATCAGAAATTCGGGGACCTTCAGACAAAAAAATAACTTGCGAACCTTGCGATGCTACAAATTCCACAGCTTGCTGACGAATAAAATCATTTGATCCGCCAATCAAGGCGACGCGTCTATTTTTTTTAGCAATAAATTCCGTCGCTAAATCAATCCCCGGTATACGCGCGCATTTTTTATGCAACAGACTCATCCACCAAAATACTGAGATGGTATCAATAACTTTAAAATCACTTAATCGAATCGCTTCAAAAACTTTTGGATGTTCAAGTGCGTGTAACATCATCTCTGCATTCAATGTCACGACATGTTGAATTTTTTTGGTTTCAGCTATTCGCTTATCTAATTCTAAAACAGCGGTGTATGAATCCCCGCTCCAATAATTGAATTCCAAAAAAGATGAAAGCTTCATGTCCATTGATTTTTTTGATTGATATCATTATACTAAAAAAAGCAAATAAATCAAGCTTTTTTTGCATGTATGAACCCGCAACAATTTACACATAAATCGCAAGAAGCGCTGCAGGCCGCACAACAAATCGCTGAAGAAAATGGACAACAACAAGTGCATCCGGAGCATCTATTACTAGCTCTCGCAATTCAAGTCGGTGGCGTTGTTCCAACTATTTTAAAAAAGCTTCAAGCGCCTGATGTTCAATTGCGCGCAGCAATTCAAGCTGCGATCGATCACCTTCCGAAGGCTCCTGCTATAGAGAGGCACACAATCGGTCAAATTTTTTTTGCGCCAGAAACAGTTTCGATTTTACAAGCTGCGGAAACAGAATCAAAACGTTTGCATGATGATTTTATTTCTACTGAGCATCTTTTTTTAGCGTTCCTACAAGTTAAAACCCCGACACAAGATTTATTACATACATTCGGATTGCAATACGAAATGATTTTAAATGTGCTGGTAGCAATCCGCGGCACTCAAAAAGTCGATTCACCCGAACCAGAACAGCGATATCAAGCGCTTGAAAAGTACGGAACAAATTTTACCGATCTTGCACGCAAAGAAAAACTAGACCCTGTGATTGGACGCGATGAAGAAATTCGACGAGTTATGCAAACGCTGTCCCGACGCACAAAAAATAATCCTGTGCTGATTGGTGAACCGGGTGTTGGAAAAACGGCGATCGTTGAAGGATTGGCGCAGCGTATCGTGAGTGGTGATGTTCCAGAAACATTACGTGATAAAGAGGTTGTCGCAATTGATATGGGCGCGCTCGTTGCCGGAACTAAATTTCGTGGAGAATTTGAAGAGCGATTAAAAGCGGTCATGCAAGAAGTAAAGGAATCAGGAGGAAAAATTATTTTATTTCTCGATGAACTGCATACCATTGTGGGCGCTGGAGGCTCTGAGGGCGCCATAGACGCATCAAATATGCTGAAGCCTGCACTTGCTCGTGGTGAACTCCACGCCATCGGTGCAACGACGCTCAAGGAATATCAAAAATACATCGAGAAGGACGCGGCGCTCGAGCGCCGTTTTCAACCCGTGCTCGTTACAGAACCAAGTGTTGAAGATACGATCGCTATTTTACGTGGCATCAAAGAAAAATACGAAGTGCATCATGGTGTTCGTATTACTGATGCTGCGATCGTTGCGGCAGCAGAATTTTCTCATCGTTATATCACTGATCGACAATTGCCAGACAAAGCAGTTGATCTGATCGATGAAGCCACCGCATCGCTTCGCATGGAAATTGATTCAATGCCAACAGAGCTTGATCGTCTAAAACGCGATGTCATGCGATTAGAGATTGAAAAACGAGCACTACAAAAAGAAACCGATAAGGATTCCCTGCTGCGACTTCAGGAACTCTCAAAAGAACTTGCAGATGTGCAAGAAAAGTCACGCGAACTTGAAATGCAGTGGCAGGGCGAAAAAAATATTATTACAAATATTCGCGAACACAAACGAAAAGTTGAGGAATTAAAACAATCCGCAGAAATTGCAGAACGCCACGGCGACCTACAACGTGTCGCAGAAATACGTTATGGGCAAATTCCCGCGGTTGAACAAGCGCTTTTGCGTGAAGAAGCGCATTTAACTAATCTACAAACATCAGGCCGCCGCATTTTAAAAGAAGAAGTTACTGATGAAGACATCGCAGCCGTTGTTTCTCGCTGGACAGGAATTCCAATCACAAAAATGCTCCAGAGCGAAGCAAAAAAATTGACACAGATGGAAGCAGAGCTTTCAAAAAATGTGGTTGGACAAAAACAAGCAATCGCCGCTGTTTCACATGCAATTCGTCGATCCCGCGCAGGAATTAATGAACCCTCACATCCAATTGGTTCATTTATTTTCCTCGGTCCCACAGGCGTTGGCAAAACAGAGCTTGCAAAAGCACTTGCAGCGTTTCTATTTAATGACAGCGATGCGCTGATCCGCATTGACATGAGTGAATACATGGAATCTCACTCAGCCGCAAAAATGATCGGCTCCCCTCCGGGCTACGTCGGGTTTGAAGAAGGCGGACAACTGACAGAACTTGTACGACACAAACCATATTCTGTAATTCTGTTTGATGAAATTGAGAAAGCACATCCAGATGTTTTTAATATTTTATTGCAAATATTAGACGCAGGCAGATTAACAGATGCGAAAGGGCGCGTGGTAAGCTTCAAAAATACGATTATTATCATGACATCCAATATTGGCTCAGATCTAATTTTAGATGCGGGTACAAAAAAATCAATTGGGTTTGGTATGACCGACGAATCTGCGACTCAATCAATTGATTCCCAAGTCACAGATCAACTACGAAATTATTTTAAACCAGAATTCCTAAATCGTATCGATGAAATTATTGTATTTCATAGCTTGTCCGAAGATGATCTCCATGAAATCGTTGACATTCAACTAAAACTGGTTCAATCGCGCTTGGCCGAAAAAGATATCATCTTGAGTGTGGCCACGAAAGCAAAGAAATGGCTGGCGAAGAAAGGGTTCGACCCCATGTATGGCGCACGCCCGCTCAAGCGAGTTATCCAGCGTGAGTTACTTGATCCGCTCGCCTCACAAATTATTTCTGGCGAGCTTCCACCCGGAGCTTCGGTTGAAATTGATGCAGGACCTAAAACACTCAAATTTAAGCGAATATAGGGCAAAAATTGCGGCAAAAACCTGAGTTTGGTATACTATAATTTCTATGCGAAAACTCCTCACCCATTGCGTTATTTTCGAATGCTTATCAATGTTTGTTTTCGCACCCATTGTTCACGCGACCAATTTTAATCCTCAACTTATTTTATCTGATGCTGATCTAACCGCCGCCCAGACAATGACAGTGCAGGATGTTCAGAATTTTTTAAATGCGCAACAAAGTGGTATCCGATCGATGCAATTTATTGATGAAGACGGAACCTTACGAACTGCGGCAGAAATTATTATTTCAACCGCGAATGAGGATCAAATAAATCCACGATATATTCTCGCTGTTTTACAAAAAGAACAGAGTTTAATCACATCCCAAAACCCAACGCAAAAGCAACTTGATTGGGCTACCGGATATGGCGTGTGCGATGCGTGTAGTTTGAGCGATCCTTCAATTCAGAAATTTAAAGGATTTGCGATTCAAGTTCGCAGATCTTCGGGGATTATGCGCTACTACTATGATAACCTACAAGCAAACTGGATTAAGCGTTCTGGTCAACAATATTTAATCGACAATCAACTGATCACACCACTTTCAAATGCAACTGGTTTTTTGTATACATATACTCCGCATATAAATGGTAATAAAAATTTATGGCAACTCTGGTCGCAGTGGTTCACTAAATTTTATCCGGACGGCTCACTTGTTAAAGCCGATGGCGAAGCAACGGTTTACTTAATCCAAAACGGAAAACGACGACCATTTTTGACGCGTGCTGCGTTTCTCTCTCGCTATAATCCAGACTCCATTATCACTGTTCAGCCTACCGATCTCTCTGCTTATGCGCAAGACGCAGGAATTTCTCTTCCTAATTACAGCTTGGTACGGACACCAAACGACATGATCTACTTATTGATCGATGATGAAAAACATCCAATCGCAGGTTCTGCGGTGCTTAAAAATCTCGGATATAATCCTCAAGAAATTGATGATGTGACTGATGCGGACGTTGCCGAATATACTAATGGAACGTTTATTACCGCAGCTTCTATTTATCCATTAGGCGCCGTTGTTCAAGAGAAAAAATCAAAACAATTGTACTATATTAAAAATGGTATTCGTTACATCATTCCCTCAGCTGATATCGCAAAAAATAATTTTCCAAGCAAAAAAATTATCACGCTCGATTTAAAACAGCTTGCGAAGTTTGATTTTGATCCAACAAAAGTTGTGACATTTAAGGACGGGACCCTTCTCACGACCAAAGGATCTCCATATACATATGTTGTGTCAAACGGCATGTTACGGCTTATTCCAAGCGATACAGTATTTAATAACTTAGGCTATCAAAAGAAAAATGTGATTGTTACATCTGAACAATCATTAGTCACCATTCCAATGGGAGATCCATTACAAGACGTCGTAAGCAAAACACAGATCGCTGCACGAACTGGCGTATGATCGTTTTTGCAGGAGTGATTCCAACGAATGATCTTTTTTTGAGGAATCCAAAAAATATTACTGAAAAAACGCTTGAGGCATTACAGTTGTTTCGATCAGAAATTGAACGTAGTGAACCGGAAACAATCGTAATCATTAGCGATCGAGCAGGCGTTTTTAAAAATTCCTATTCCCTTCCTTTTAATACACGCCTCACAGAATCGCTGAAAAAATTTGGAATCATTACGACGCATATTTCATATCAGCTCGATACCGCTTTGGTGAGAGATTTGCAATCATTCATCCAAAAAAAGCATCTCTCACTCCGTTCAGTTCATACTGATTTTATAGATCCACAAACTGCAATCGCGATGAGATCGCTCGATCTACAAAAACAATTTCAAATGATGACCATCGGCACTTCGGAAGAACCAGCAGAAAATCATTTTGAATTTGGAACTCGGTTGAACGATTTTTTTCATTCACACCCTCGTCGCATTGCGATTATTGCGTGCACTGAAATTCCGGAAATCGACTCATCTAAAATTGAAAAGGTATTAATCGCCAGAGATATAACAAAAATAAATGATAAAATCGTCGCTCAGAAAAATATTCAAAATTTAAGTGTAATGTTCGGGATGATAAAGGATTTTCCACATCAAACTCAAATCATTTCACACGAGCAGTATTTAAATACTGCATGGATTGTTGCACATCTCTACTCCGCCTAATTATGTCTCGGATAATCCAAGTTGCGCCACTTGTCGCATTGCCTACACACGCAGCAATTTTTGATTATCTATGGGAGATGAAAATCATCCCCCAGCGCGGGATGATTGTTGAAATTCCGTTCCGTAGAAAAAAAGTTTTTGGCGTCATCCTCGATATCAAAGATGCATCACAATTTAAACTTCGTGCCATTGATGAGCAGGTTCCACATTTTTTTTTGATTTCTCGCGAGATAGATTTTTTAAAATCACTTTCATCACACACGTCGGAGAGCGTCGGCTCTCTCGCGCAGCATATGCTTCCACCATTTACAAAAAAAAATTTAACGACTCTGGAGAACCGAACAGAACGCCCGTCATACAAAAATGAACAAAGCAAACTGCAATATGCATGGTACGGATCACCCACAGTTAAATTGCATGCGCTCGACTCATTAATCTCAGGTCACTCAGGACCTGTAGCCATCATTGCACCATCGAATGCAGATGCTGAGCGGCTCGTTCAACAAATTCAAGTTCTGGGCGACCGTCAAATCATTCACTACATATCTACGTCATCGCCAAGACGAACCGCGGTTTGGAAAGCGTGGACCGAAGATGGTTCGCAGTCTGTGATTGTTGGAACCAATCTCGCAGCATGGCTCCCTTCCGTTACAAACTCGCTCACCATCCTCATTGACCCAACTCAGGAAAGTTACCAAGAATGGGAGGGAGTTCGCTACTCGTGCCGAAATATTTTAGATACACGAAAAAATTTTTTTGGCGAAAATATAATTTTTCTTGCACATTCACCTGATACGCCAGACCTCTCTAAAGTTGGATCGCTTCCTCAATTACAATTCTGGCCAACGATCATCGACCGCACAACTGAAGAGCCGACAACGCGCAGAAATTTTATCTCATCACACATCATTGATAAGATTTCCGATTTTCAACGCATATTATTTTTTGTACCACATCTTCGTGAAGCCACGCACGCCGTCTGTAAGGACTGTGGCGCGTTGTTTACTGCTGAAATGATTGAACATAGCCCTCAATGTACCAACTGCCACGGCAGCCGATTTTCGCTCATTGGCTATGGCGCTGAAACAGTAGTTAACGAACTACGCGCACAAACCGTAATTTCCAGTGAAGATACTGCGATACTGTTGGATGCAGCCAAATTCAAAGAATTGGATCAGCTCCAATTCTCACCAGATAAAAAAACAGTAGTCATCGCAACAACACCGCTTTATACGCGCCTGCCGCTCCAATCCTTTGACCTCATCATTGATCTTTCTGCAGATTTTGAATTGCTACACCCGACGTTTCAAAGCGAAGAACTCCTATGGAAACGTCTCAGGGGTACCGCAGTCCAATTTTCCGATTCATGGATTGGATCATGGTTTGTTCAGACGCGTAAGCCCGACCTTTTGGCTTGGCGCGTCCGTGATTTCGCCGGATATACCATATGGTGGGCAAAAGAGCGGGATCTCAGAAAACGCTTTAACCAAGCGCCGTTTGATATCTTGAAATAATCATGATTTTGTGATACGCTATGAGCATGAAACAGATTCTGCCGATTGTCACACTTCCAGATATTCGTCTGCGCGAACTTTCAACTCCACTCACGGCGGAGCATATTTTGGAATCTAGCATGCAAAAATTTGCGGATGCGATGATCGATACCATGTATGATGATGATGGAATTGGATTAGCCGCTCCTCAAGTCGGACGAAATATTCGCTTAATCGTCGTTGGCAAGGACGCCCTCGCAGAGCAAACTGCACTTCCCTTTGATACAAAATCAGACGCGATTTTTTTTAATCCTGAAATTACTGAATACTCATGGAAGTCAGGAATCGAAGAAGAAGGTTGTTTATCTGTCCCGGGACTTGCAGGTTTTGTTGAGCGACATATTAAAATTTCTGTAACTGCAACACTTCGCGACGGAACAAAAGTTAAGTTTGCCGCGAATGATTATTTTGCACGCGTACTTCAGCATGAAATCGATCATCTTAATGGTATTTTATTTATTGATCGTGCTAAAGAAACATGGAAACACGATCGCAAACACCCAAAGGCTGTTTAATTTTTTATGATCAAAGTAGTTTTTTTTGGTACGGAACAATTTGCCGTCAGTGTATTACAGTCGTTACTCAAGCAACCCAATGATTTTAACGTGTTATGCGCTGTCACACAGCCACCACGCCCCGTCGGACGAAAACAAATTGTGACACCATCCCCCGTTGCACGTGTCGCTGAGGAAGGCGGTATTGAGATTTTTACACCAACAACTCTTAAAAAGACAGAGGTTGTTGAATATTTGAAAAAATTCAATGCCGATGTATTTGTCGTTGCACAATACGGATTAATTATTCCAACATCAATTCTCGAAATTGCTCCTCACGGATGCGTCAATGTGCACGGATCACTACTTCCAAAATATCGAGGCGCC
>JAPLWO010000068.1 GCA_026396555.1 Candidatus Magasanikiibacteriota bacterium | reverse complement strand
CAACCAACAATTTCAAATCCTCCAAATATTTTTCTTGCTCCGGCAAGCCTGCCCCTCCAACAATCGTCACTCTCATTTTTTTTGAAATTTTTCCACTCTCAATCACTAACGCAACGGCGCGAATCAATGTTTCATAATCCTTCACCGGCGAAATTCGCCCGACAACCACAATTCGAAATTCATCTTTCTTTTTATCAACATTCCCCGGTACAAAAAAATCAGTATCAATTCCTTGTCCGACCACTCGAATTTTAGAACTTCCGATCAAACGACACCCACTTTTTGTCGACGTAAAAATAACATTTACCATTTTTTCCGCGACGCGCAACATCATTGGTACATGTCCATGTGCATACCACAAACCAACACGCTTACCCATCATGCGCCACAGCAATCCACCCAACACAACATATTCAACATTCATGTGCACAAACACAGAATCATACGTCGCGCGTTCTCGCCAAATCAATTTAAAAAAATTCGTCACATATCCAAATCGTCCGACGCCCCATTCTTTGCCCAATGAAAAAACTCGAACATTTTCCAGCAACGAATGTTCGCCTTCATATAAACAAATGACCGTGATCTGCTCGCACTGGGCTGCAAATTCGGCAATCCACCGATGCATAAACCCGAGCACGTCGTCATGCTGATCAACTTTTTGTGTAACAATAAGTAGTTTCATGTGTGATGAGTGTACCGCAAACCCTTATTTTTATCAATTAAAAAACCGGAAGCAGCGTTCGCTACCTCCGGCTCCGAATTAACTTCGGTCTATCCTGAGCGACCCTATCTGTCCAACTTAAAACAACAAATCTGGTTCCAAACTCGGATCATCAATTGCTTCAGGATTCCTGAGCAACACTTCTTCAAGTCGATCCAGCCACTCACGCGCACGTCGCCGCACCACAATGGTTGACCAGTACGTGTCGCTGAGCACAAGGCGCAATTGCCGCATCACCATTTCCACACGAAGTTCGTCCGTCAGCTCAACATGCAGCGACCCGGGGAAAATCGTCTCCCAAAACCGCAGCTCAGAGCCGGGAAATTTCAGCAGTAGCCGCCGAACTTCGTACGCCTGATGATTGAAAAGTGTCAGAGAAAATTTGCCGTTATAGTATCGTTCGAGCGTGCTGCATTCAAGTTCGCAACACACGCCCGTACCAAAACCACTGACGACCCCGCTCCACAAAACACCTTTCATCCCTGCACTCGCGTGATTAATCTTACCATTGACGCGCTCGCCTCGAACGACTTTCGGCTTAGAGCCGGGCAGCACCAATTCAGACAAATGTGGGAACACTGCTTCATAATCTTCCGCCGTCTCAAACACAATGCTACACGCGACCAAGTCATGAATGTCTCCATGGTTGGCAACACGCCGCACGCCCGACGGATTTGATTTGACGCGTGCATCGAAATACACACGCACCAACCGATCTCCAACTTTGATATACCGCCTCGACAGCGGAATTTCGATCGTGTGCTCGGGTCGCACCGCTTCCCGTGCACTCACCACTCGATGAAACGTAAACGCACGATCAGGATCAAACTGAATGAGCACCGGACGCTTCCGCCGATTCCGAGTCGAATCAGGGTGTGCAAAAAAGTTCTGTTCGAACCACGCGGTAATCTGCATCAGATCCACGTTTCCGCGCGCCATCACATGCCGTTCCGGCAACCACTGCAGCGCACGAATCCAGGTCCGCAGTGCAATCGCACTTCTGAGCAACTCCATCTCTGAATCGCGATAACGCGCGGTCCCCGCCGGCGGATCAACACCAACAAGTTCTGCCAAATCTTCAGGCCAGAAAATAGCGACGAGCAGCAACGCAGGATCTTCGATGTGACCAACGATACCGTCAGACGAAATCAGTTGCATCATACGCGTCGGAAGATACCGCGCCCACGCATTTGCCGCTGAACGCGCCTCTCGAATGCTGGCACTGAAATTCGCGCCCAGATGTTCGATCGAAGCTGGCCGAACGCGCTCCGACTCTTCGTCGCTGAGCAATTGCATGACCAGCTCATACACATAAATTTGCGCTCTGAGCGGATCGGTCCGAATTTTCTCTTTCACTTTGTGCGCTGCTTCCAACATGGTCAGCAACGCACTGGTCACTTGAATCGACGCGCACACCGACTGTAGCTCGCCTCGTGCGAGCTTGAGCGCGGCGATCGGATCATTCATCACTTCTTCAACAAATGCGGGCTGTGCCATCAGAACCTCCAAAAAAGAGCAGATTTTTACAGTAACAAAAAACGGGCTGTTTGTCAACCCGTCTTCTGTCTGTTTTTGGGGAAAATTATTCGCGTTCGTCTTCTGAGTACACGTGCAAATATTCGCTCTTATCGTATTCAATGATTTCTTCTGGTTTGAAGAATCGAGCAACCTCAAGTTTTGCATTTTCAACTGAATCTGATCCGTGAATTACGTTGCAGCCATAACCCATCGCCAAATCGCCACGAATCGAACCTGGAGGAGCGATACGTGATTTTGTTGGGCCCATCATCAAACGAACTGCGTCAACACATTCACGTCCTTCAAGACACACAACCGCAACCGGTGATGACATCATGAATTTCTCGACTGATGGATAAAATGGTTTTTCTGCGATATGTGCATAATGTTCGCGAAGCACTGCTTCGTCGAGACGCATCAATTTCAAACCAACAACTTTCAAACCCTTTGTTTCAAAACGGCGTAAAATTTCGCCAACCAAACCGCGCTGAACTGAATCAGGCTTGATGAGTACCAATGTTTTCTCGTTAATTCCGTCAAATTTCATAAAATATGTATATGATGTTGGGCCGATTGTAACACGCTTTTTGACGTTTGGCAAGTGACGCTCTATACTAATTCCATATGAAAAACATTTCACTTAAGCTCGCAGCAATCGGCGGCGCTTTACTCATCCTGGGCGCCGGCTGTTCAAAAACCGACGACGTTCAGCCGGTCGTTGTTAATACACAGCCAGCAGCCTACCAAGGCGTGACAGTTCCTATGACATACAACCCGGGTGGTTTGGCTCAGAAAGAGGCCGAGATCAAAGCAGGTGACAGTATTCAATTCCGCAACAGCGATTTGAAAGCTCACTATCCTGCATCTGCTCCACATCCAACTCACACAGACTATCCAGGTTTTGATCCAAAAGCAGCAATTGCTCCAGGCGAAACATGGACATTTAAATTTGATAAAGTTGGCGATTGGAAATTCCACGATCATCTCGCACCAACAGACGCACGTTTCCAGGGTGTGATCCACGTAAAATAATTAGCTCAACATTTAAAATTAAAACTCGTCGATTGAACTCAAAAAACTTTTTTTGCGCCAATCGCCCTGAGTTTCATCCGGCTCGTAGGTATATGTCGATTCCTGTGGGCTGGTTTTTTTATGTCCGTAATCAATCAGCGCCTCGTCAATTTCTTCGATGAACAAGGATGGCGAAACAACAAATTCATTTTGTTTGCCGCCGAGCAACGTATGCGAAAGAAATAAATTTTTTCGTGCACGCGTCAACGCAACATAAAATAATCGGCGCTCTTCTTCGATTCCACCTTCTTCGAGCGACGCGCGTTCATTCGGAAATGCACCAGAAACTAAATTAATTAAAAAAACTGTATCCCATTCCAAACCTTTTGCTTGATGAATCGTTGAAAGCACCAGCCGATCTGTTTCGTTTTGTGTTTTTGCGCGATGCTGTTCTTGCAATGCAGTCTCTGCCAAAAACGCTTTCAAATCAGTGATGCGATCCGTAAACGATGCGAGCTGATCAACATCCTGTAAACGATCTTCTGGATTTGCAAACTCTCGTTTGATATATGATTTGTATGCGCATTCTTTTACCGCGCGCACCATCGAACCAACCGTATCGTGTTTTAGAGACAGTTCCCACATTGTTTTCGTAACCATCGCCCACCCGCCCGCAGAACGTTTTTCAATTTCTAATTCTGCGGTGCCGTGCAATAATTCTCCAACTGTTTCAAATCGTTTTACCTGATCATATAATTTTCGCGCCGACTCAGGTCCAATTCCTTCTTGCTGCATTAAAATTCGATGCCATGCGATTGAATCTTTGGTCGAAGTTCCTGCACGTAAATACGCCAAAATATCTTTAATATGCGCGCGCTCAAAAAAACGCTGGCCACCACGGTAATCAAATGGAATGCCGCGACGTGTTAATTCAACTTCGATTGGTTGTGAATGGAACGTCGAACGAAACAAAATTGCGATCTCGCTGAGTTTGTGTTTTTTTCGATACAGTCCATCGATCATGTCCGCGATTTTTTCCGCTTCAAGATACGCCGTATCCGCTTTAATAATGTGCGGTTTTTCATTTGCTGCTAAAATACTGAGCAACTCTTTTTTATACTGATTTTTATTTTGCCCAATTACATTATTCGCGACCGCTAAAATTTCTGGACTCGAACGATAGTTGGTGAGCAAATGAAAAATTTTTGCATTTTCATAATGCTTTCCAAAATCTAAAATGTTTGCGATATCCGCCGCACGAAATGAATAGATTGATTGCGCGTCGTCGCCTACGGCTAATACATTTCCATGCACCGCTGACAATTTTTTAATAATGCGCGCCTGCACACGATTTGTATCTTGATATTCATCAACCAAAATATATAAAAATTGCGTCGAAAGTTTTGTTTGCACGTCAGGAAAATCCGTCAATAATTTCAACCACAAACAAAGTAGATCATCAAAATCCGCAAAACCACTTTCGCGTTTTCGCGTTTCATACAACCGAACTACATTCGCAATTTCTGTCGCAACACCAAATGCGCTTGGCCGTTTAATATCGATCGCCTCTTCCACAGAAATCATCGCGTTACGTGCATAAGAATAAATATCCGCAATCGCTGCAACCGGTGGAAACTTTTTCGATTTTAAATCAATGCCTTCTGCCTTAAAAATTTGTGTTAACAAATTTCGTGAATCTTCAGAGTCGATAATCGTTATGTGCGACGTAAAGCCGAGCAACTTCGCATACTGTTGCACCACGCGATATCCAATGTGGTGAAACGTTCCGCTCCACATTCCCTTCGGCGCCTGACCGACAAGCTGTGTGACGCGATCCGCCATTTCTTTCGCTGCTTTATTCGTAAAGGTCAGCAACAAAATATTCTCAGCAGGAACTCCTTTTTCCAACAAATACGCCACTCGATATGTAATTGTGCGCGTTTTTCCCGAACCAGCTCCAGCCAAAACCAAACATGCGCCGTCTCCATTTTCGACAACACGAACTTGTTCCTCGTTTAATTCTTTTTTAAAATTGATTGCCATGGGCAACTACTCTACCACAAGCACACGCGGAATTCCAGTTGCAACTTGCGTCTCATCCTGTCCATGATCCCAATCTGCCATCGCACTCAAAATTACATCAGGAGAATACACAAAATTTTCGCCAAATTGCGTCCCTGGATCATTCACAATTACGTCCCCACTTTCCGTAAATCCGCGCACCACAACCATATGAAACATCGGCCCGCCATTTTTAAAATAGGGGTTTTTTAACAACTTTCCATTTGCTGGAACGATGACCGGATGATGCGCAACTATTTCTGCGCGAATTTGCGCGATCGTTGGACGGTCGATTACACGAATTTTTTTATACCCTAAATACTCGCGCGCAATTTGTGCGGTCTGTTCAACTGACGTGCTTTGAAAATATCCAAATGTTTTTATTTCCCAATCTTTCATCGCCGACAACGCAGCTTCCATTTCGTCAACCGAATACGTTTTGTGTTTATACCACGCATCAACCGCAAGGAGCGACGCTTCTTCGCAATATTCTTCAAGATCCGCATCCCAAATCTTTTTTGGCGCTTGTGGAAAAAATATAAGATCTAAATTAATTGCGCCAGTTACATCTGCGACTGCCAGCGTCGAAGTCGTCGTGGTAAGTGGAATTTTTGCTTTAGGCGTCGACGTTGAACTGATGGTTGGAATTTTTGAAACCTTATGTTGCTGCAATTGAATCGACGCAATTTCCTGTTTACGCGTCTCACGATCAATATAATATTTCACGCCAAAAAATCCACCTGCACCGCCTAAAATTACAGCGATCAAAATGATAACTGAAATGTCGAGATGAAATCGTGCCTTCATATATACAATCTTGACATACCGCACCTTTTTCTGCAACAATGCGTCTATGTTTTGGGAACAACTTGCAACTGATGGACGTGCACGGACCGGAGTCATTCACACTGATCACGGCGATATTTTGACGCCGACGTTTATGCCGGTTGGCACGCAAGCAACCGTTAAAGCGCTTGATTCGCGCGATATTGCCGAATCAGGCGCAAGCGTTATTTTAGCAAATACCTATCATTTACATTTACGCCCCGGCGAAGATTTGGTTGCATCGCTCGGCGGCGTACACGGATTTATGAATTACCACGGCCCACTGTTAACTGACAGTGGCGGATTTCAAGTTTTTTCTTTGGGCGAGCAGCAGGAAGAAAAAAACGATGGCGACAAAACCGCGAACAAAGTTAAAATTGATTTTGATGGTGTCAGTTTTCGCTCGCACATCGACGGATCATCGCATCGCTTTACGCCGGAAATCGCAATCGATATTCAACACAAACTCGGTGCTGATATCATTATGAATTTTGATATTTGCACACCTGACAGTGCGAATTTTGAAAAAGCGCACGACGCGATGATTACCACACATGCATGGGCAGAGCGCTGCGTCGCGGCACATCAAACTCCGGGCCCGCATCCATGGAAACAATTTTTATTTGGAATTATTCAAGGTGCAAATCACAAAGAGTTACGTCGAGAGTCTGCGAAATTTATTACGTCACTTCCGTTCGATGGAATTGCGATTGGTGGTGAATCAATTGGATACAACATGGAAATGACCGCGACAACACTTGATTGGCTCGAAGATTTATTGCCAGCCGACAAACCACGCTACACTATGGGCGTTGGATATAATCCGCGCGATATTTTTGATGTTGTCGAGCGCGGTATCGACATTTTTGATTGCGTTGCCCCAACCCGCGTTGCACGAAATGGAGCACTCTATTCTCGTGAGGGCGTTGATTTAAAAATCAATTTGCGCAATGCAGCATTCGCAACTGACACTAGCCCGCTCGACGCATGGTGTGATTGTTTTACCTGTAAACATCACACACGCGCATACATCCATCATTTATTTAAATGCGAAGAATTACTTGCGTATCGTTTAGCAAGCATTCATAATATTCGTTTTCTTTTAAAACTGTGCGAGGAAATTCGCGCGGCAATTACTGCGGGAGAATTTAAAAAATATCGCGATTCGTGGTTTTGAGTCTCTGCGTACATCTGTTTCGTCACGAGAGACTTATTTTTTTAGAGAAAAATATGAAGATTGAGAAGGGCTATCGGTAATAGCTCGACGAAATCTGAATATTTTGCAGCAAAAAAATAAGTCTCGCAATAGAAAACAGATGTGTGTAGAGACTCAGTTAATAAACATCCCGTCGCCAAAACTAAAAAAACGATACTTACGCGTGATCGCATCTGCATAAATTTTCTTCAACCGATCAAGCCCGTCGTCGCCCAAAAAAGCACTCACCAATAAAAGTAAGGTTGACTTTGGTAAATGAAAATTTGTCACAAGGCCATCGATTATTTTAAATTTATATCCAGGATTGATAAAAATATTCACATCACCTTCAAACGATTTGCCAGCTAAAATTTCTGCAGCCGCGCCCTCAAGCGCACGTGTGGTTGTGGTTCCCACTGCAATAACGCGACGACCTGCTTTTTTTGCCGCTGCGATCGCGCCCGCAGTTTCAGCATCAACATTCACCCATTCGCTATGCATCGGATGCGCTTCGACCAGTTCCGTTTTCACCGGCTGAAATGTTCCAATTCCCACATGCAGCGTCACCTCCAAAAAAGTAACTCCGAGCGATTGAATTTTTTCACGTAACTCTTTAGTAAAATGAAATCCAGCTGTCGGCGCTGCAACAGAACCAGTGTGACGCGCATATACTGTCTGATATTCAGCCAACCACGCATCATTCGCTGGACGAAGTAATAAAATTTCTATCGCACCCACACGCAAACGCGCACGAAAAACTTTGGTATTATTAAAAACTAAAATATCATCGGGTCGTAAAAATTTTACGATATCATAAAATTGCAGGTGTTCCATCTCACCACTCACACGATCCGCTACCAATAATTTCGAATGATCGCGCGGCTCAACAGATCGTTGCGCAATTTGTTCAGGAGGTAAAAAATAATCAAGCTCAGCAGTTTTCATTTGAGATATTTTCTATTCGCAATTTGCTCATCAAAATTTTTCGCAAAATGTACAACACCATCTGATCCAGTTAAATAAAACCAATAAGGATTCGCGATTGGTGTCATCGCCGCTTCAATCGCATCGATTCCCGGATTTCCGATCGGCCCAACCGGCAAACCTTTATATTTATATGTGTTCCACGGCGAATCTGTCGCGCGATCTTGCGCGGTTGTGAATAAATTTTCCTTGCCCGTTGCATAATTCACTGACGCATCAACTTGGAGTGGCATTCCCGCAGCAACGCGTCGCCAAATTAAATCCGCAACGCGTCGTCGATCATCGCCCGGCCGAACTTCTTTTTCTAAAATGCTCGCAACAATAATTACGTCATGCAGCGAATGTCCAGACGCAGCAATTTCAGATTTCAATCCATCTTCAACACGTGTTTTAAAATTCTGCCGCATCAAATCAACTAAATGCTGTGTTGAAATATCTTTTGGCACATCATACGAATCTGGAAACAAATACCCCTCATAATCATTTTCACTTTTTTTTCCCGCAGGCACTCCCGCAATTGCATATAATTCAGATGCGCTTCCGATTCCGCGCGCAGTTAAAATCCGAGCTAAATCACGCAAATCTTGCCCTTCTGTGAGCGTGATTCGAATCGTGTCACGCTGCGACGATGTGACGCGCCGCACAACACATTTTACATTACAATCACTCGAAATTTTTACAACTCCCGGAAAAATATTCGCGTCACCACCGAAAATTCGATACCCAATTTTAAAAATAATTGATGAACGAACAATCCCGGCACTTGCCGCACGAGCCGCCACACTACCAACTGAATCTCCGTCTTGAATCACAATCGTCCCTGCATTTGTATGAAATGCCCAGCCAAAAATAATCACGGCAATAAAAAAACTTAAAAAGATTTTTCCAATCTTCATAGTTTTCCGAGTTCCTCCGAAATCGCGCCGATATTAGGCGACTCATCCACGCGACAAATTAATAATTGATCACCGCGATCAACAATAATTAAATCCGACACGCCCACGCACACGACGCGTTTCCCGATCGCGCCGTACACCAAATTATTTTGCGCATTCACAAAATGAACTTTATCGTGCGTCGATGCATTTTTTTTATCATCCGCGTGCAATAAATCTTTAACCACCGTCCACTTTCCAACGTCAGACCATCCCCAGCTATCCGCACGATACCCAACTTTTTTCGGATATAATTTTGTTACCAAAGATTCGATCGAAATAATCGGTAGCTCATGCGCCGCTGCCAATGCGCCTTCTCGATCACCCTCCAACAATTCATCTCGAATTTTTAAAACTTGCGACCACACAGCCGGCGCAAATGTTTCAAACATACGAACCGCTGTATCCAACTTCCAGATGTACATCCCTGTATGTGCAAACCAATTTCCTGCCGCAATCATCGCGCGACACAATTCTGGATCTGGTTTTTCAACCCACTCAGTAATCGCCGCAAGTCCTTCGCCATTTGATTGATTTTCAAAATCCGCGCGTACATACGAATATCCTGGATCAACCGCTGCAGGAGTCACGAGTGGCATCACGATCGATTCCGGTGACGCTGAAACAAACCGAGAAATCTCTTTAAGCGCAGTCACGAACGCGTCCGCATTTCCAACAAAATCATCCGACGGAATACTCGCAATAATAATTTCAGATTCCTGTCCTTCAAAAAATTTCGCGAGCGTCGCCGTTTCAAACGCAACACCAGGTCCCGTATTTCGCTTGAGAGGTTCCGCAATAATATGCGCCTCCAATAATTCCGGAACTTGCTCTCGCACAATATCTACATATCGTGCATTTGTTGTTACAAAAATATTTTCAATACCAAAAATGCGCACGCGTTCAAACGTTTCTTGCAACAATGTTTTCTCCGACAACACCGGAACAAATTGTTTCGGCAAATCTGCAGTCGATAACGGCCACAAACGTGTGCCCGTTCCACCTGCACGAATGACGATTTTGAGTTGACTCATACGCTTATTTTAATCGGTAAACGAGCCCAGATAGTACCACACCGAGCACCGCGCCGACAAGGACATCGCTCGGATAATGAACGCCGACCGCAACTCGAATAAACGCGATAATAAACGCCAAAATCAGCGCATAAATTCCCCAACTTCGCTTATACAAAAAAAGTAAATACGCACCCGCAAAAGCCATCGTCGCATGAATCGATGGAAATGATTTTAAAAGCGGCGACAAAGAAATAAATGGATCAATTGCATGCGTCACAAACGGCCGCGGTCGAAAATAAATAAATCCAATTCCTTCGCTTATTGTAAATGCGAGCGCTGACACGAATGGAAATAAAATCCACCCATCGTCGTGTCCTGTGTGATGATGATGCTTAAACAAATACACAAAAATTAATACGATCAGCGTGGTAACAAGTGCGTAATTTAAAAATACTGCACACAAAATTAACGCTGGATGGAGCAATAAAAAATTATGAATTTTTTCAACGATTATCCAATCGAGCGAAGCCAACGAAGAAATCATAAATTAAATAAGTGGCCGCCCCGACATTTCGCTCGGCTGCGCAATTCCCATCGCATGCAAAACAGTTGGCGCAACATCGGCAAGAATTCCAACTGGCTGAATAATCGACAAATCAGTTCCAATTACGTCCCCCGCAGGCCCCGCATGCCCTTCCCAATCTTTACTAATACAAATCAGCGGCACCGCACTCGTCGAGTGTTCTTTATCCTTTTCATGCGTGGTTAAATTCACAA
>JAPLWO010000024.1 GCA_026396555.1 Candidatus Magasanikiibacteriota bacterium | reverse complement strand
ATCAGTGATGCGTGTTGGGTGTAAAAAAGTTTCAGTTGATAATAATTTATCGCGAACTGCAACTAACAATTTTTGTTGGCGACGTGCGCGTGCGAAATCAGAACCTTCGAAATTATTTCCGTGACGTGACCGCGCGTAATCGAGCGCGCGCGCGCCGTCAAAATGTTGCCAGCCTTGCGAGAAAGAAATCGTGCGCGTTTTAAAATCCCACGTTGGAAAATCCATGTCAGTAAATGGTTTGTCGACATACACATCAACACCGCCGATATCGTCGACGACTTGTTCGAATCCGCTGAAGTCGACGCGAACGTAATACGGAATTTCGATGCCGAGAAAATTGTCTAATGTTTGGAGTGCGAGGTCAGGGCCGGTACCTTCAGAAATTTGTTCACCATCTGAATTTGCTTCGTTGATTTTGTGAAATCCATATCCCGGAATTTCAACAACTGTGTCGCGTGGAATTGAGAGGAGTGCAACTTTTTTTGTTGATGGTTGAATGTTCGCAATTAAAATGGTGTCAGTTAATTGCGCGCCATCATGTCCTTCGCCGCCAATGCCGAGGAGTGCGATGTTGATGCGATTGTTTGCGAGGCCGAGCATGGATTGATTCGAGGATGCAAGTAAAAGTGATTTAAGTTTTCCAACGAAGGATGTGTCGATGGGTGCAACTTTTTGAGCTATTGTCGCGTCGTTATGTGCATTGAAAACTTTTGCACCAGCCCACGCAGCACCTGCAAATAATCCGCCAACAATAAAACATAAAAAGATGACCACGATCATCTTTTTTTTGCCTTCACCTTGGTAGGGATATTGTGGTTCAAGGAAGTTTACGTGCATACGTTCGGTAACAGAGAGTATATATCAAAATCGAGGAGAAATCCAGTGTCGTAAATGAACGGTTATTTTGTGCTCTATTCGGGAGACCGTTCGTTGCGCCACACGCGCAACTCACTTGTTCCTCCGCGCATTTGCTATGTGCAACGTAAAGTTGCACGTGCATGCTTGTGCGCAGTCTCCCTCGTAGAACACAAAATAATCGCGCGTTTGCGGACTGGTTTTTCAATCGGTATTAATACGCTGTGGTTCGTGTTCGATGGTACGGTTTTTCTCCTGCAATCTTTTCTTGTGTTGCGAGCCAGAGATGATCGTTAACTTCAAATGAAAAAATTCCCGGCGACATTTTTTCTACCCGCTCCTTTATGTATACGACAGCCCAGATAGTATTGGCGCGAATCTCAACTTCTTCTGGCGAATCGTGGGCAAGTTCGATTTTATTATCGATTTTTTCTGCAAGCTGAGGTGTATATTCAAAAATTCCAACTCGTCGTAAAATCTGTGGCAGTTTGTAGTCGGCACATGCGGTGATTTGGTCTATATTTTTTAATGCACCAAAGTTTTTACCACCAAACATTTGATAAATATCTGCAACGAGTAATTGAGCACGTTTTGCAAAAATTATTTTCTCTCCCTTATATTCTGATTCGTCTGTAAATAGAGGAAAATCTTTTAAAATTATTTCTACTAATTTTTGAGCGTTACCACCAGCTTCGGCGAGGAGTTCTCGTGCATCACCATTATATTTTTCACACATGACTGTGCCGAGTTGCCGAATAAAGTTGAGGCGTTCTTCAAAGAGTGGAATTTCTACACTGCCATGAAGTAGTTTAATAAAATCTTCGCGAGAAATGGTTGTGCAATATTTAAAATCAAGCAACGGCATATTTTCGCTGAGTCCACGATCAATTGCGGAGATTAATCCCCATGATCCATCAATTTGATTTCCGTGATATTCGATAGTCCACTTTGGTTCGCCCCAATAAGAAAAACTGAGTGCATTAAATAGAAATAAAAAATGTAATTTTTGTTCGTCTGAAAGTTTGCTGAATTCAAATGGTGCAGCGCTTAACCAGTGACAAACGTTTTCATGTTTAAAATCTTTTGCGAATTCAAAAACTTTATCGTGATTTATTTTTACGAATTCAGAATGATCAACGACGAATTTTGTGCTTTGTAATATCGTATTCATACTTGTTTTATTTTTTTGAGCGAGACCCGCAGCCAAGCGAGCGTCAGCAGAGCTGACGATATGAGTGCAGGCGAGGACGAACGAGCGCGCAGATGGCGCGCGTGGTGTGCTCGCGAACAAGAAATAAAATAATTTGGTGGACCGCAGAGGGTTCGAACCTCTGACCTCACGAATGTGAATCGTGCGCTCTAACCAACTGAGCTAGCGGTCCGTAGTGAGGTGTAAAACTGAACGCTCGCGTTCAGTTTTACACCGAACGGAGGGCCGCTAGCTCTCGCAGAGAGCTTCGGTCCGAGTGAGTCAAATGAATTGAGTAGGTCGTTCTCATTTTATTCTCGCGCCCACGTTCCGTCAAGAAACAAAAAACCGCCTTTACGGCGGTTTTTGGAATCGAATGTGAACGTCGAATTTATTTCAAAGCATCCTTTAAGTTCTTGCCAGCCTTGAACTTTGGAACAACAACTGCAGCGATCTGAATCTTCTGAGTTGGGTTCTGTGGGTTTACACCGGTGCGAGCTGCGCGCTGTTTTGCGCTAAATGTACCAAAACCTGCGATGGTAACTTCGCCACCAGCCTTCAAGGTTTTTGTAACTGTTGCGATAAAACCTTCGATAACGTCTTCGACCTGTTTTTTAGAAAGAGTTGTTTGTTCCGCGAGCAATGAAATGAGTTCCGCTTTGTTCATAAACAAAAGGTTACATGATTAATTCCGCTTAAGTATAAGCATTTGGCTAAAAATGGGCAAATAGTTATCAACAGGCAAAAAAAACTAACTGAGCGCTCACGCGTCGAAATCCCCGGCGACGACATTGACAATTCTCTGTTTAAATTGTATCTTAAGTCGTTGCCAGGGCTTGTTGAACTGGACCGCACTCGCCGGACGCGAGATTGAGAGAAGGAGAGTTCATGAAAGCTATCGTCAAGAACGGGAACAACCCGTCTGTTGCGGCCATCTGCCAAGCGGTTTCGGCCTGGAACAACACGCGTCCCGAGCGGTCATGCGTCGTGTTTCACCTGGTCGGCGGTGAAACGATGCGGATTTCCGTGAGCGGCGTCGCACATGAAGGCAACAGCGGCACGACGCTCAACATCACCGGCAGCTCCCCACTCGGCATCCCCGTGAAGGTGCACTACAATGCGTTGCCGTCGTTTGGCGGGGATTCCATCGGTCGGATCACCTCTGATTTGCCCGTCCAGCCCCAGGCCCCGCCGTCCTGAACCAAGAATCTCGACGCAGCGCCGTTGATCATCAACCCGCCACTCCTCGTTTGCATGAAGCGAATAAGGAGTGGCGGTATTTTTTTATTTGACAAATAGCTGCACTGGTTCTACTGTTTAATTACGATCCACTCACGGAACGTACGAGGTTTGCAATGAAGCAGAAAATTTCACCGGCTTTGCTTGTGGCGTCAGCATTCTGGGTTTATTTCGGCCTTGCGATGACGGTTTGCGTGTATGAGGCTTTGGGTATTTTGTTTGATCCGCCAACGCGAACCGCGTGGCTGTTCGGCGAGCCGGAGCCGTGGAAGTTGTTCACGATGATAGCGGGAACACTTGGTGTCGCAGGCTTGTGCACCGCGTTGTTGCCCAAAACGCAAAACCCACCCAACCGGCAGGCGATGCGAGCTGCGGCATTAGCAGGTTTTGTCACGTCTTTGTTTTTGGCGCACTCCTACCTGAGAGCGATCCATTTTGATCCGGGCGTCTGGCCGGTCGGATAGCCTCGTGGGGTTTTTGAGAAAGTCTTGTTTGCCAACCATTTGTCGTTCGTACAGCACGTGCGTTCGGCGGGTGGTATTTTTTTGTTTTTAAATTATTTATTTTTTGTAAAAAAATCGTTGTTGATTTGTGAATTAAAAAAGAGCTGCCAAGAAGGACGTCTCGGAGGCACTTTCAGATCGGTGTTTTGCGGAGCAAAACTGAAAGTGTTGAGAGACAGTGCGGGTCGCCGCTGGAGCGACCCGACGCGTGTCCTGAATGACAGCTCTTTTTTATCTTGCGTATTCAATAACTCGACTTTCTCGAATCACGGTAACCTTAACTTCACCGGGCACATGCAAATCACTTTCGATTTTCTTCGCGATTTCTTTTGCAATATTATACGCACCGTAATCATCAACATCAGCGGGGCGAACAAACACGCGCATTTCGCGACCTGCTTGAATTGCATATGCGCGATCAACTCCTTCAAACGAGGTTGCAACTTTCTCTAATTCTTCGAGACGACGAACGTACTGTTCATATGAATCGCGGCGAGCACCTGGACGCGCGCCTGAAATTGCATCCGCAGCCTTCACTAAACAACCGAGTAATGTTTTAGGCTTGTCTTCGTGGTGCGCGAGTGAACAATATGCGATTTCTTCTGGCAACCCAAATTTCTTCATGAGCTGATAGCCAAGTTCTGGATGCGAACCTTGTGTGTCGTGATCAATTGCTTTCCCGACATCGTGGAGCAACCCTGCTTTGCGCGCGATAACTGGATCAAGTCCGAGTTCTGATGCGAGCATGCCCGTCAAATACGCAACTTCAATCGCGTGGAGTAACTGATTTTGTCCGTATGACGTTCGATATTTCAAGCGACCGATAATTGAAATTAATTTTGGATCAATTCCGGCAATACCAAGTTGATACATCGCGTCTTCACCAGCTTTGCGAACATCGATAGCTAAATCTTTTTTCGCTTCTTCAATCACTTCTTCAATGCGCGCTGGGTGAATGCGGCCGTCTGACATTAATTTTTCAAGCGTCAAACGTGCGACTTGGCGGCGAATCGGTGAGAAACCAGAGATCATAATTGATTCTGGAGTTTCATCGATGATTAATTCGCAGCCTGTTAATTTTTCGATTGTTTGAATGTTGCGACCTGCTTTTCCGATAATGCGGCCCTTCATTTCTTCGTTTGGAAGCTGAACTGTCGTTGTCGTTGTTTCGCTTGCGTGTGATCCCGCATAACGATATACAACCGTCGACAAAATTTTCTTCACTTCTTTTTCGTAATAGTCGGACGATTCGCGTTCGAGTTTCATGATGCGTGCTGAAAGTGCTTCACTTTCACTTGCCTGAACGTCCGCGACCAATCGTTCAATCGCATCTTCTTTAGAAAGGCCGGCGATTGATTGAAGCTTGGTGACCTGCTCTTCTTTGAGCACATCGACCTCTGCTTGTGCTGCCTTAACTTTTTCAGCCTGCGCCGTTAATTTGGTGTGGCGATCCTGAATTTCAAGCAATTTTTGTTCGAACATGGTTTCACGTTTTTCTAAGCGTGATTGTGTTTCACGAAGCTCGCGACGTTGATCATCTTGTTCTTTTTTTGCTTCATCAATTAGCGCAATCGATTTCTCGCGCGCTTTTAATAAAATTTCTTGTTCTTTAGCCTTTGCTTCGTTGAGGATTTTGCCGACTTGCGTTTCTGCTGAATTTGCTTGTGATTGAGCGATGTATTTTCGAGCGAAGTAGCCGAGGGTAAGGGAAGCGATCGCGGTAATAAGTGCGATTACAATAGTAAATGTCATAACGGGATGTTTAATCCCGGCCGAATCTTGGCAACTAAAAGATCGCAGTCCTTAACTGAGGGAATTTTTATGAGTGGTCAAAAAGGTTAGGGAAATTGCGGTCATACAGCTGATTTTGGAGGGAATTCGGACGGGTCTGAGTCTGGATTTAAGTACGTATATATTGTACGCGTGCCAAATGCGGTTGTCAAAGAATGCGCCTCTCTCAGAGACCGTTCGGTTTGGCACCGCCCAAACCGAACTTGTTCCTCCGCACATTCGCAATGCGCAACAAAAAGTTGCGCGCGAATGTTTGTGCGCAGTCTCTGAGAGAGGCGCATTCTTTGACAGCAGCACTTTTCCGGTGGTACAAGTGGTGTATCTTCTTCCAGCACTGGGCTGGCAGAGATGAGTGGAAAACCCAAAGTCGAACGTGACGCTCAAAGCACCGCCGTATGGCCAAGCGCGAGCTGATTCGACGAGGAGAGAGACAATGGACCGAACATTTTTACGGCTACTCAGAAAGTTCACCAGTTTGTTGGATGGTGAGCTGCCGGCAACGATCGAGGCAATGCTCGACAATCCGCGGCTGCAGTCAGAGCTGGTGAAACGGACTACGAGTTTGGACATTTGCGCGTTGCCGATTAGCGGCAGCAGCGAAATTTCTGATTTGAAGCGTTACGAACTGCGTGGCGATCGGGTGTTTTGGATGCGCGAACGTGGTGGTTTTAGTGCATACTATGGATCTAAAAGTGCCCCGCTTCCTTCTGGTGCAGATTCGTTTCTCGCGTGTCCCTTTGGTGATGATCGCATCATGACTGCGTTCATGGAGCGGACGAGAGAAGGTTCTCGAAGACTTTGTGTACAGTGCGATGGTGTAACGGTAAGTACTGTGAATCTTTCAGATATCTGGCGTACCCCGATCGATCTTACGGTCGATGACGATGGCAATGCCGTGATCGCGGTTGCGTATCGCGAACGGTCCGGGTTCATAACTTGTTCATTGAACACATGTCGCGACGGCAAACTAGTTCCTTTGTACGACGGACATACCGTCTACAGTTTTCCTGGGGCAGAAAAGATTGATTGCCTGACATGGAGTCGTGGCAAGCCCGTGTTTCGTGTGAAGTGGCAGCCAACGAAGCTTGATGGTAAGAAACAAGTCTTGATTGGTACAACGCGCGGTTCGACCAGCGTGAATGTATCGGAGCCCTTAGTTGATGCAAAAGGTGATGTGTACTACTCAATCAGCGATAGTTCTCGAGGCGTTGTTGATTATGTGAATCATAATCAAGTTGCGCAAAGTACTCGTAATTTCGAGGTGCACTCGGTTGTTTACACGCCGGAAGGTCGACGGTTTTCAATTGAAGGCGGCAAAGACGATTTGCGTTTGTACATGGATTATCTGCCGGTGACGCGTGCGTTCAAAGAGGTCTTTTCGCTTGGCCTTGATGGATATCGTATGGTGGTCTTCGGTGTTGTGGTTGGCAAGACAGTGAAGAAGATGACGTTTCAGTACTAGGCGGTGAATTTCCATTGACCTGAACTAGGTCGAGCAAGAATGGAAAGTTTCGATAGCGACTTTTTCGCGGCGGGTGACTTGCTCCACCCGCTTTTTTGTTGCCCACAAAATTGTAAGACACTGTAAGACAAAAATGAGGTTGGGATATTGTGGTATTCAGTTTGGAAAAATTCCTGAATTTTGCGAGACTGCGCACAAGCATCGCTGCGCGAGTCTATCTCGCGCGTGCGCGATGCGCGGAGGAACAAGAGAGTTGCGCAGGAGGCGCAGCGAACGGTCTCGAAAATTTAGGAATTTTTGAAAGCTATGCTACAATATCCCCATTATGTTTTTAAAGCGCGTCGAAATCCAAGGATTTAAATCTTTTGCGAGCAAAGCTGTTTTTGAATTTCAGGAACCAACGGATGAAAAACGATCGCTCACGGCAATCGTGGGGCCGAACGG
>JAPLWO010000082.1 GCA_026396555.1 Candidatus Magasanikiibacteriota bacterium | reverse complement strand
GCTTTTTCAAACAAATTAATAATTTCGTCGCCATACATTTCGCGCAAGAAAGGACTGCGTGTTAATCCATCATTATGTTCGGCTGTGATCGATCCTTTGAATTCAATAACTAATTTATTTACTTCACGCGTTAGTGTATTGATTGTGTCTTTTGTTCGCGCGTCGGACAGATCCATCAGTGGAATGACGTGCATATTTCCGTCGCCGATGTGGCCGATGATGGAGTATGAAATATTTTCGTATGCGTCGAGCATTTTTCGGAGGCGCGGAATAAATTCTGGTAATTTTTCTGGCGGCACGATTAAATCGTCGATGAATGTGACGGTTTGTCGATTCCGAACATGCTTTTGCAGGAGTGAAAAACTTTCACGACGAATTGTTTTATATTTTTGTGCCTCTTCTGAATCGCGTGTCACGTGAGTTTTGATGTTATATTTCGCGAGCGCCTGTGCTGCCGCGTGCGCACGTCGATCAACTTCTATCTGATTGTCGCCAGTAAATTCCGCGGTTAAAACATAGCTCGGTAATCGGAACGACGTTGCAATAATAGAAATTTCAGGCAAAAAGTTTCTGAAAATTTTAAAAATATTTCCGCCTAACATTTTAATAAATGCAGGGAAGTATCGGAAAATTATTTTTAACACACTTCGATCATAGATCTCGAAAATTTCCGGCTTAAATTCTAGAGTTGAGTGTACAATTTCCGGAATCTGATCAAGGTCGTTGGCAAAAATTGCCAGCAATCGTGCTTCTTTTTTTGGATGGATTAATCGAAAACTCATTTCAGTAATTATTCCGAGTGTTCCTTGTGAGCCTACGAATAATTTTGTTAGATCAAAAATTTGTGTTTCTATATTCCATACATTCCACAAATAGTATCCTGCAGAATTTTTTGAAACTTGAGGTTTTGCTGCCGCGAGAATATCGTAATTTTCTGAAATCAATTTATAAATATCACGATAAATTTCTCCTTCGCGTGTTTCTAAAAGTAATTTTTCTGCGAGTTGGTCTGGATTAAGCGCTTCAAAAGTACATTCGCTTCCATCATTCAAAATAACTTTTAATCGCGTGACGAAATTTTCTGTTTTTCCGTACGCCAATGTTTGTTCACCGCCAGAATTATTCGCGACCATGCCACCGATTGCACAGATGCTGCGCGACGCAGGGAATGACGGTAATAATAAATCATGTTTTAACGTTTCAATTTCGAAATCTCTGTAGAAAACGCCTGGTTCAGAAACTGCTGATGCGCTCAGAGCGCCAATTTTTAAAATATGATTACAATATTTTGTAAAATCAATAATGATTGATTCATTGAGCGGACCGCCGGTTACGTCAGTGCCAGCGGAGCGGGCAGTGAGGGAAAGTTCTGAATGTTCAGTTTTGTTTTTTGCTACAAATTTGACGATCGCCTGAACGTCGCTCGAGTTTTTTGGAAAAATAACTGCCGATGGTGTGATATGAAAAGGGCTTTTATCTTCGCTATGGGTTTGAAGAATTTTTTCATCAGCAGATACGTCACCAGAAATAATTGATTGTAATTCTGAAACAAGGTGCATAGAATGTAAGTATACCGCATCACTCAATAAACTTAAATTAAAAAAGACCCTGAAAGGTCTTTTTTAATTACTGTGCCTAAAATTATTTTTGTGCCTTTACTGCCGCAAGTGCTGTTTTGTGAGCTGCTTGAGCTGTCTTTACAGATGTTTGACGAGCGGCACGAGCTGCTTTAATAGCTGCAATTTTATCAGCACCTGTCAATGGTTTTGCTGCGGTTACTGCTGCTGTAAATGTGTCGTTTGCGACTTTAACGGCTGCTGCATATGTATCGTTTGCTGCTTTGATTGCTGCACGAGCTGCATCGCGCTTAGCTTTCTCTGCTGCACGTTTTGTTGCATCAGCTGCTTTTCTGTCTTCCTTTGCTTTTATTTCAAATATGCTTTTTTCTGCTTTGTTTTCCATTTTCTCTGCCTTTTTTTCAACGTGTGTTTCCTTGCCAGCTTTTGGTGTTGTGGTTTCTGCTGCAAAAGCAGGAGCGACCATTGTAAATAAAGCTGTTGCTGCAACTGCAGCTGTTGCGATCTTTTTCATCATAACGTTATGATTAATGAATA
>JAPLWO010000019.1 GCA_026396555.1 Candidatus Magasanikiibacteriota bacterium | reverse complement strand
AAGGATATTTGTCACATTATTTGGTAACGAATGTTGAGCGCATGGAAGCGGAATATGCGGATCCGCTCATACTTGTAACTGATAAAAAGATCACGTCGATTCAAGAAATTTTACCGCTGCTTGAAAAAATCGCACAAAGCGGTCGCAAGGATTTAGTATTGATCGCGGAGGATGTTGATGGTGAAGCGTTAACGACATTGGTGTTAAATAAAATGCGCGGGACATTTAATGTACTCGCAGTAAAAGCGCCAGGATTTGGAGATCGTCGCAAAGAAATGTTGCAGGACATCGCGATTTTAACTGGCGCGAAATTTATTACAGAAGATGTTGGATTGAAATTGGATAAAGTTGAAATTGAAGATTTGGGTCGCGCACGCAAAGTTGTGTCTACAAAAGAAACAACCACAATTGTTGATGGTGCAGGCGATGCAGCTGCGGTTGTGGAACGTGTGAATCAAATTAAAAAGTTTATTGATCAAACAGATTCAGAATTTGATCGCGAAAAATTACAGGAACGTTTGGCGAAGTTGTCAGGCGGTGTTGGTGTGATTAAAGTTGGTGCGGCGACTGAAACAGAAATGAAAGAAGTGAAACATCGAATTGAGGACGCGGTTGCATCGACGAAAGCGGCGATTGAAGAGGGAATTGTTCCGGGCGGCGGCGTTGCGCTTATTCGTGCACGCAGCGGTTTGGATAATTTGAAATTGGAGGGTGATGAATTAATCGGGTTGACGATTGTCCGTCGTGCGATTGAAGAGCCGATGCGTCAGATTGCGATGAACGCGGGAAAAGATGGCGGTGTTGTCGTTGAAGAAGTGAAGAAATTAAGTGGTGCGTTTGGATACAACGCGGCGACAGATGTGTATGAAGATATGTTTGTTGCGGGAATTGTTGATCCAGCAAAAGTGACACGATTCGCATTACAGAATGCTGCGTCGATTGCAGCACTTTTACTCACGACCGAAGCGGTGATTGCAGAAAAACCAAAAAAGGAATCTGCTGATGACGGACATGGACATGGTGGCGGGATGGGAATGTACTAAAAAATGTGAAGTCGAAAGCCGCCCTGACGGGCGGTTTTTTTAATATTGACCTGGCACGCAATTTTTGGTAGGCTATTCACGGCAACAAACGGGAGGTCGCCATGAAATCGTTCGCTGAAACATCTAACGAGATATTGAAGTTCAGGAGTCGTTGGGCGTTTCTGACATACATGTTCGTGTATTGGACGGCGCACAAAATTGCTATTGAGCAAGGTGACGCCGAGCCGTATGCAAAATTGGCTGCGCTCAGCCCATACGGAGTCGAAGTGTTTTTCTGCATGCTGGCGCTCCTGGTGATTTTACTTGGCGCCGCGTGGATGCGTGCTTACGTGTCGCGGATGTCAGATACACCAGAAGTCAGAGATCTTAAAGTGATTCGAACCGTGTTTT
Source organism: Candidatus Magasanikiibacteriota bacterium (assembly GCA_026396555.1). Classification (GTDB taxonomy): domain Bacteria; phylum Patescibacteriota; class Patescibacteriia; order Magasanikbacterales; family 2-02-FULL-50-9b; genus 2-02-FULL-50-9b. The sequence continues at coordinate 692 of JAPLWO010000019.1, read as the reverse complement.
TTCCAACGGATCAGACAAAACTTGTCGACTGGGCGTTCTGTACTTTCTTTAGCCTGTGCGGTGGCGCGGTGTATTCCATGATGGTTTCGAAAATGGTGATTTTGAGTGTGTACGTGATGGGATTTCTTGCGCGCTCAAGTCCGTTGGGGCAGGAGATCATTTTTTTCTCGACGCTCGGCATTCTCGTTTGCGCACCATTTGTGTTCGACCGGTTCTTTCCGCGACCAAAAGCGGATAAATAGTTTTGTGTCTTGTTTTGACCGGCGTCATCTCGCAACCACGAGCTCTGGCGACCGGTTTTTTGTTTTTATATGTTATAATTGCTTGCAACTATGCCCGATAATCCATTTCTCCAAAAAATAACAAGACCTGGCGAAGAGAATGTTGATGAAACAGCTGCTATTGTTGAAGAAATTTTAGATCCAGAGGCAGCAGTACGGTATCGAGAATTAGTTGTAGGATCATCAAAAACCCCTCGCCAACCTCGTCCTAATCTTAAATCTTTTGCACAAGCAGCACTTGCATCTCAAGAAGGTTTATTAGCTGCATCAGCAGAAAAACAAGCTGAGAATTTTCTTACCATAGAGTTAAAACTTAAATTTAACCAACAAGTGGAATCTCTCCTCGCAACAGGACTCTTAGAAACTAAACAAGGAAAAATCGGAGTCGCTGGAATTCCAGAAGGAAAACTG
>JAPLWO010000066.1 GCA_026396555.1 Candidatus Magasanikiibacteriota bacterium | reverse complement strand
AAGTGAAACTGTTGTTTGAGGGTAGAGTAAGCTTGCAACCAATTCGTCTTCGGGCGATAAATCAGAAACTAAATCAACGCGCGGTTCTTCGAATCCAAGATCTTCTTGCTCTAAAAATAATCCTGCAATTTTTGCAATGCGATCTTTTTTAATTAAGTATTCACGTGGATCTGTGTGCTTGATGAGTGTTGGTGCGCCGGCGACTGACAAACGCAAACTGGTGCGCACAGCTTCGGTCACTTCTTCTGGCACGCCATATTCTTCCAACTGTGCAAGTGCGGCGAGCGAGCGTTTTGCATTTGGATTATATGCATTTTCAAGCGCGGCTTTTTTAATTTCTTCGCCAACTTCGCGCACTTCTTGATTGTGGCTCGCTAGTAAACGCGAAATCATGTAGCGAATTTCACGCGCCGACGCGATCATTCCTAAATTAGTAAGCGTTGAAATTGGAAGTGCATAGCGCGCAACATCGAGCGCACGTGCACGCAACCGACTTTCATATGGTTTGTCGCCCAAGTCTTCTGGCTTTGGATATTTTTCGCGAAAAAATTTCACCATTCCTTCAAGCAAATAGGTGTAGCCATCCATCTGATCTTGAATTGCATTTAAATAAATATCGCGCGTCGCTGGATCATCCATGAATTTCGCTGGTTTGTGAAATCGTGTCGGATCAAACGGGACATAGCGCGTTGATTTTTCTTGATATGATGCGAGGCGATGATCTTCAATCGCTTTGCTCGCGAGCATCGAAACATTTTCAAGTGCGATTGCAATCATTGCCATGTCAGCAACTGACGCATCGCCATAACCGATTACCCATTTTTCATGAAACTCCGCTGACTTTTCGTCAGTTAAATCATCGATCGTTGTTTTGACTGATTCTTGTGAGCGTGAATATTTTGCAAACGCAACAGCTTGGACTTCTGGGGCAAGACCAACAATGGCAAAAATGTCTCGATCGTGGGATTCCATCGGCATAGGATTTACATTAAAAAAACGGCCAAAACAAGAGATGGGCCGTGGGAAAGATCTGGGGGTATTGTATCAAATGGGACGGCGCCGTGTCTATACTACATTGCGTGGGTATTTTGCTGTATTTTCCTTCCGTGCGCGCAGCCAGCAACGCACTCGGAAAACACAGCAAAATACCCACGTACCTTAATACGGACTTGGTGTCGTTCCATGGGATAAAAAAATGCCGCCCAGAGACCTTTCTGCAAGGTCGATCTGGACGGACTTCTGTCGTTCTTGTGCCTATTTGGCGACTATTTTGCGCGATTCGATTCGGTCTAGAGCATCCTTGAGTTTGAAATGCTCGAGGAGCATGTCAAAGACAAGTGGATTTTGTCGCGGGTCGTTTTTGTGGAACATTCCGGTCTCATGCTGAAGTATGGTCACAGCTCGTTCATGAATCCAATCGGCGCGGTTTTTGTGTTCATGACCGAGCGCCTTACGCTTTTCCGCTTGTGTGCAGAGTGCAATAACAAACGCGTAAGTGCATGTTGACGTTCGGTTACCAAGCAGTGTGGGCCTGAGGGCGTTTTCCAGATGGACGATTCGTTCTTCGGTAACCTGTGCTGGCTCTAGCTCACTGAATCGCCGGATCAACTCGTCAACAGTCATGGCACGTACGACTTTGCCACCCTCGTGTTTGGAATCAACTTGGAACGTACGTACCGCTGCTTCGAGGGTTTTGAGCTCTGAATCGCTGAGCAGCTTCATCGTGTCGAAAACGTTGAGCCTGACGGTGAGCGCGGTGATTTGAGCTGCGATCGCAAAGGTTTGGATCGTTTCCAGGTCAGCAGTCCGAATCAGATCGAACTCCACTAGCAGCTTGCGCATTTTTTCAAGATCTTCCATGGGTACCTCCGTCCAGCTCCTGCCTTCCGCATAATGCATTGGTCAGGGCTTGGAACTGCGAAGACGTTATCAAAATTTACGCCATTCGTCAAGGTTGCCGTCATGGAACGACACCCTGTTTAATTGGGTATGTAGGATTTTGTCTTGTTTTCCGAAGCGCGTTGCTGGCCCCTCGCGCGAGAGGAGAGCAAGGCAAAATCCTACAAATCTTTATAGCGTGACTTTCCACAACGTCAACTCCGTCGCCGTTATCTCCACATAAGAAAAAATTCTCGCATAATTCGCGATCGATCCCAAATTTACAATCACAATATTTTCGAGCGACGTGTCTAAATAAGGCATGTGCAGATGTCCGTAACAAAAAATCTTCGCGGTGGGTGCGATCGTATTCTGAACCGCGAGTGTGTGATTTTCGTAGCGCTGTTTAATTTTGTCAGCGTGTTTAAATTTCGTTTTGCGATACGTTTTATCCATGTTGATTCCCGCGCGCTTTAAATATCCCGCAAGTTTTGTTGCGTAGCGACTGTACCACGCGCTGCGTCGATTGAGCGGATCAGCTTGATGTCCATGACTCATAAAAATCGGGCCGACTTGTAAAAATTCGTGCGTCTTTTTTCCGAACTGCTTTTCAATTCTTTTCCATGCAGTCCAATCGTGATTGCCACGAATGATATGAACATTGTTATTTAAAAACCACACAAAATCTGGATGCATTTTTAAAATCTGTTTTGTATTAAAACGCCAGCCTTCCAAAATATCGCCGAGCCCATAGAGCTCATAACCTTGGTCATGATATTTGTGGAGCATCTTAAACAGCTCGCGCACATTTTCGGGGAATACACTGATCGATTTATTATTTTTTCCGTATAAATGCAAATCAGAAAATAGCACCATGTTCGGAATGTCCGTCAGTGGTTCGGGAAATTTATAAATCGCAATTTGTTCGCGGCGCGGTTTATGAATTTGCGGAAGTGGGGCCGCTGGTTTTTTACGCCGAATGAACAAGTTCATCGAGTTTGTGGTAAAAATCTTCGATCGTCGTGTCATTGTCGATTACGATTGTTGCTTCGCGTGCGACATCGTCGATCGATGTTTCGGTTGAGCGTGTTTCATCGGCCAAAAATTCTTCAAATGTTTTTGTGTGATCGCCCGCATTTTCGCTGCGTGCAACAATTCGTTTATATCGAACTTCTGGCGTTGCTGCGACGTACACTAATACAAAGCCGGGAAGTGTTCGAAGTTCTCCGATATCGGCGAGGCGACGAATGCCATCAACACAAACTAATTCGTGCGCGTCGTTTTCAACGTCATGTTTCATCACGCGCGCTAATGTTTCTTCGCCAAAATTTTCACGCAGCACCTCCGAGATTCGAATTAGATTATCGCGATCTGTTGGAATGTAGAGTCGGTTTAAAATATCGCGGAGCATGGTTGAAAAACGATACGAACTCGCGCCATATTTTTCCGCCAAATATTCGCTCGCAACTCCTTTTCCGCATCCGATATGTCCAACAAAACCAAGAATTTTTTTCATATTATTCTTGTGTTGGTTTTGATGGATTTAAATGGTACAAACTTGGCGTCGCAACAGTTTGTCCTTGGTATTTGCTGCCGAGCGATGGATGTCCGTATGGACGCTCTGCCGGTGTTGAAAGACGCTCCAAACTTAACTGCGCAATTTTCATTCCAGCGTGGAGTACAAGTGGTCGACCCGACACGTTTAATAATTCGAGCGTGATGTTGCCGCTAAAACCTGGGTCAATAAAACCTGCGGTAATGTGAACAAATAAACCGAGGCGACCGAGCGAACTTTTTCCTTCGATGCGTGCTACTAAATCATCCGGCATGCTCACGCGTTCGTTTGTTGTTGCGAGAACAAATTGGTAGGGCTGTAAAATATATTCGTCAGCGACGATTGTTTGACGATCGACCCCTTCGATCAGTGGACGAAATACATCGAGCGGCTCGTCGCCTGCAGGGAATACCCAAAAAGAATTTCCAAGTCGTAAATCAATACTTGCAGGTTGGATTGCATTTTCGCCGAGCGGTTCGATTCTGATTTTGTCCGTCTGGATTGCGATTTTTATGTCCTTATCACTCAGCATAGTTTGTGTTATTCGTGCCTACTATAGGCTAAAAATCCGCCGGCGGCAACTTTAGGCGCACATATTATCCACATCGACGATTTGACGATAGAGTTTTATTTAAAAACATGCCATACTAGTATGAGTTATTCATCTTAATCTTTACGTATGTCATATAATGGCATGTGTCCAGTTCATAAGACTGCAGCTTTACTCGTTTGGGTCGGCGCACTTAACTGGGGTCTCGTTGGGGCCTTCAATTTCAATCTGGTCAATGCAATTTTTGGTTCAATGCCAACCGTTGAGCGTGTGATCTACATTCTCGTTGGTATTGCAGCTCTCGCAATTCCATTTAAACACGCTTGCTCAATGTGCAAACAGTGCAAAATGTGTGATACAAAAATGGAAGACAAGAAAATGTAAAAAAACAGAAGTTTTTTCAAAAATGCCCGCTATATGCGGGTTTTTTGTACCCAGTTTTTCCACTCTTGACGGCCTATCTTGCTGTGTTATAGTCGATTTATTAATTTAGTAATTTCGAAACGTATGTCCCAGGAGGGAACTATTACGCAAGTACTTGAAGAGATTAAAAAAGTAAATGTACGGCTGGGTTCATTAGAAACTAATGTTGGCTCCTTAGAAGTGAAAGTCGGCTCACTTGAGACAAAAATTGATTCGCTCGAGACCAAAGTCGATGCGAATCATCAATCACTTTTTGAAATGCTCGCCGAATCTGTGGTTCAACAGGCCGAACGATTTGATGGGGTTGAGAAACGAATGGAAGATTATGAAATTCGGATGGATGAAATTGCTCTCGGACAAAGAAAGCTATGGCGACATGTGGAGCAAGTTAGAATTGACGTTGTTGGGCAGGTGAAATTGGTGAGCCAACGAAATAATGTATTAATCAACCCACTTGGTGCGAATGCGTAATTAAAAAACCCGCCCAAATCGGCGGGTTTTTTAATAGTGATGTATGGAAATTAAACCGCAATTTTGATCGCTGGGCCCATGGTGCTTGAGATAAATGCGCTTTGGACAAACACACCCTTCGAGCTTGCTGGCTTTGCACGTTTGATTGATTCGATCGCAATTGCGATGTTTTCTTTCAATTGAGCAGGAGTTAATGAGCGTTTGCCGACTGGAATGTGAACGTTTGACGTGTCATCATTCTTGAAAGCAACTTTACCACGACGTAATTCACCGATCATTTTTGTAACGTTTGGTGAAACTGTGTCTGTTTTTGGGTTAGGCATCAAACCTTTTGGACCCAATGTTTTAGCAAGTTTAGCGAGTTTAGGCATCATAGCTGGAGTTGCAACTGCGATATCGAAATCGATTTTGCCGCTCTTAACAATTTCTTCTACCAAGTCTTCGCCACCCACGATATCAGCACCTGCTTCTTTTGCAGCTGCTTCGTCAGCCTGTGTTACAAACGCGATGATGCGTTTTGCTTTACCAACTGAGTGAGCGAGTACAAATGTGCTGCGAACTTGCTGGTCACCCTTCTTTGCATCAATACCGAGATGCATATGGAGTTCAACAGTTTCGTCGAAACCACGCTTTGGAAATTTATCCATGAGCTCGAGTGCGTCGTCCATTGAGTACGTTTTTTTCTTGTCTACCAAAGCTGCTGCAGCTTGGTATGCTTTTCCTTTTGCCATATTTTAGCGATTATGTGGTAGGTAACGACTGGGTGACTGCCCAATCTCCCACGAGTTTTTAAGTGGGGGAATTGTAGCATTTTGGGTCTTAATCGTCAAGTTTGGTTATTTGCGAAAAAAAGATGTATAATCAGTACAAATTTTTTTGTATGTCTTCCACCTTACCAACTCAAACACAATCACTGCCACAAGAGGTTCAGTTTTTTTTAGAACGCATGCTCGATGACGCAGGAATTGCACCGGATAATGTCCAATTACGGGGTGTTATGGTAACGGAGCTCGCGGGTCGTTTGCAGCAACAATTAATTCTTGATTTGCTTGATAAAATGGCAGAAGATAAATTTCCAGAATTTGAAACTTTAATGGAAACAAATCCATCGTCAGATCGAATTTTGCTGTTTTTGAAACTTTCGATTCCGAATAATGATGAAATTGTCGCCGCCTCAATGCTCGCATTTAAAAATACATTTGTAGCGAGTGCTACCGCTTAATAACAACGATATGCCAGATCCATCACACAAAATGCACCATGATCCACACACGGCTGCGCAACATGAACCAACGCACCATAATGAACCGTCGGGTCATCACGATCAGCCATCAGGCGGACCTGAACACGGTCCCGTGGCAGAACACGACGAAGAACGTGAAGCTCATTTAGAAAAACTTCGTGCTCGTTTGCACAAGGTTTTTGAAGGTCAAGACGGACAAAAAGGGTTGCCAAAGAAATTGGATGTTCGTGTTGTTGATGTTTCAGCAATCGTTGAGCAACTTGCACATCGCATTTCAGAAGAAAAGTTCCGCGAGGAAATGAATAAACGTGGTGGACTTTCGTTTTTGAAAAAAGGGTTCATGCATATGGCGGAAGATGGATTCCGCAGAAAATATTTTGTTGAAGCGGTTAAGTCGATTACAGAAAATCGTAACTTGATGGCGTCAATTGAAAATAAAACATTTAACGGCGAAGGTGAAAATCCGGAAGTTGTTGGGCACGAGCGAACGCTTGAATTGCTTGACGAGGTTTTGCTGTCGTTTGATCAGGAATTGGTTTACGAAGAAGAAAAAGGTGACCGATTTTTGGCAGATCCTGAGATTAATGGTCGTGCGAGTGAAATGTTTGTGGATTACGCGACAGGAGTTATTCCAGATCGCGCCGCATTTGAAGCTGCGGTCGAATCTTACATTATTCCACTTTTGAAAGATAAGAAATTTTCAAAAGGAGAAAAAAATGCGGCAAGTGAACGCGAGAATTTGATGCATACATCGACGTTATTTAATTGGGCAGAAAAATATAAGGATCAACTGAAAGTTGTTGTTGATGATGCAAAGGAAAAATACGGCGAGCAAAATGCTGAAGCGATGAAGACGTATTTAAAGGGAACAATCGCGCTCGATATTTCGCTTGGAAAAAAAGCACGTGATCTCGTGAACCGTGCTCCAGAAGGGAAACTTGGTTTTCTCGAAAAATGGGTTTCAAAAGTTCAGGGAAATTTTGGAGATGGAAAAGTTTCTCGTGTGCTCGGTGCAACTTTGGGCAATCCAGTTATTCATGGTTTCGTGGGTGCGATGGCAGGGCGTGGTTTGATGAAGATGGCGATTGGTGGCGCAGCAGCAACTGCACTTGCGGGTACGTTCGCAATTCCTGCTGCAGGCGTGATTGCGGGTGCGATTACAGCGGGTATTTATGCGAAATTTCGTGCGACAAAAGAATTGAAACAAGATCGTGCGCTTATTCAGCGCGATCAAACCATGGGAATTGAAACCGGTGGACCACGATCAGAACGCATGAAAGATTTTGTGCAGGATTTGAAAAGCGCTGACACGATCTTGGCTGAACTTCGTGCGATTGATCCGAATGTTGGATCTCCAGAAGAACAGGCGGCTGCGAAAAAAGTAATTGCTGAAGTTCGCGCGCGTCTTGAAATTGAGCGCGAGAACATGATTGATATGATTCGTGTAGAACAGAAGGAAGATCGTATCGGTCCGCAGTCGCGCTTGGTTGCGTTGAACGATATTCAACTTCAATTTAAGCGATTGGGTGAATTAGCAACGACGAATGATCCTGAAATGTTGCGCATGATTAAGGAAGATCGCGAACGATTAGAAGAAGGAATTCGAATTACTGATAAAAAGTTTGAGGAATATAAAACACGTGAAAGTAATATTCGTGCATTGAAAGGCATGGCAATTGGAGCAGTATCAGGAACGATTATGGGTGTTGCAAAACACATTTTCCATGATCCTGCAGCTGCGGTTGCACATACGGTTGCGGGCGCAAAAGCACATTTTGCGGCATATATGTTTGGTGGAAATAATGTGCCGGCGCCGTCAGTTGATGCTACGGGCATTCCATTGCCTGCTGTGCGTCTGCACGAAATTCCGCTCGACAATGGCGCGACAATTAAATTACCTGATGACCGAATTTTTGTGAGTGACGGAAAAGGCAATGGCATGATTACGACATTGTTTGGTCAGCCGGTAAGTCAGCCATTTCATATTAATCCGGATGGTTCGATGACGAGTGCAGATTTATTGAAATGGGGTCCAGCGATTACAGATTCAACGACAGTGATTCCGGGTCACGAATTTTCCGAACATTTAGCTCCTCATGAATTTGATTCGCATGCGATCACGCAACATTTCGAAGTTCCGGATAATTTTGACATGAAACAAATGCCTGACGGAACATTTAGTTTGTATGACCATGCAGGAAAAGAAATTGAAAGTGGTTTGCAGGTTGGTGCTGATGGAAAATTAACGGCGTCGGCTTTTGACATGTTAAAGCAGCACGGATGGGATGTTAAAGAAGGTATCACGAGCTCAGAAAACGCGTTGGGTAAGGCAGATTTAACGAAATATTTACGTGAACATTTTGGTCAATCAAAAGCAACCCGGTTGGATTGGCATGGAAATGGAACGCCGATGCATAAAGTGGGTGAACATTGGGTTGCGACAAGTAAATTAACAGATCTCGAAACAGATAAACCATTTGTTGTTGATACAACACATAAGCATGAAGGCGCGATGTTTAATGATGGCATGTGGAATATTAAACATGTTGGCGGACATTGGACTGGCGCGGATGGAAAAGAATTGATGTTGAAATTACAGGGTGATGCAGATCATCGAACGTTATCGCTCAAAGACATGATTAAAACGTCGATGGGTGGCGCGCATAATCCAGATGGTTCGGTTGATGATAAATTTGGTGATATTAGTGACAAAGTTCATGGTCGCGCGTTTGCTGAAGCTGCATCGAAATTTAGATTGCGCGTGTTTGTGGGCGACAATTATCAGCATTCGGGCGAAAGTTTTGAATTACCAGTTGGACCTGATGGAGAATTACATGTAGATAAGAGTAGTGAATTATATGGTGTGTTGTTCGATTCAGAAGGAAAATTAAAAGCAACTGTTGAGGCTGTCGTTCCTTCAGATGATGGTGCAGGATATCACACGCTCGCGACTGCAGTTCGACACGGTGATGGTGCAGGCGTTGTAAAACATGTGACGAGTTATTTTCAACTTTCTCATCCAAATACAGACGCGGTACAACATCATTATACGTTTGATGATTCGTCACTTCGCACTCCAGGACCTGGTCCGGGACCACATCCATTTCCAGAGCCTGGACCGGGGCCATTTCCGCATCCACACATGCCACCACTTCCTCCAGAACCTCCATTTGTGCCAGATGAGGATAGTTTGTGGGATTACACTCCATTTCCAATTCCTTTGTTTCCTCGCGACGCAATGGAAATGCCAAAGAAGAAAGAAAAAGCAAAAGCTCAAGAACATGAGCCAGAACCGCAACCACCGCAGCCAGGTCCAATTCCTGAACCTGACCCACAGCCAGATCCAGGACCATGGCCTGTAATGCCACCACTTCCTCCAGAACCGCAGCCAGAACTAGAAAATCCAATGGTTCGCTATGAGGTTAAAGAAGGCGAGCCACCAATTCTTTTGCCTGCACGTATTCAGACGGTTCGTGGAATTGAGACGAAGGCATTTGCAACTGATGAAACTGCTCGCTTGATGTCTGCTGCCGGAAGCAAGCGTATTGAACCGGTCGTGTATACACTCGAAGATGCGTATGTTGCGAAATTAATGGCGAAACGAAGTGAGTTGGTGACTAATCGTGATGTCAGTATTTACTTTGAAAAGAATATTAAGAAAATTATTGCAGCAGTAGCGGCTGAAACTGGAATTGAAGTTCCATTTACAATTGTTATCGGTGAAAGCAAGAAAAATATTGATCGCGGTGTTGCACGAGCAGATAAAGCAGGGCGTGAATTACAAGAGGAATTAACCCCCGAAAAAGAAGAGCCTGAAACAGAGGCTGAAGTTGGGGCAGGTGCTGCGGAACGTGTTGCGCGCGAAGCTTCGAAAGTTGAATCTGAATTTGGAATTGAATCATCGGGTGCAGTTACCTACGAGAAACGTGGAAAGACGCCAGAGCAAAACGAAGATCAAGAAATGATTGATGAAAAAAATCAAGTGTTCGGTATCTTCGATGGTATGGGTGGCATGGGTGATGGACGACTTGCTGCACAGTTAACTAAGAAATACTTTGAACATGCTGCGGTAGAATTGCGAAAGGCTGCTCAGGGAGGCCGTACATCAGTAATTGACGCATTAAACCGAGTGTTTAAAGAGACACATGAGTCGGTTACGAGAGACATTACACAGGAGAAACCAAGATCAAAAGGAGGAACTACTGCGGTGCTCTCTGTGCCGTTCAGTGAGAATGGAAAAAATTATATTGCAGTAGCATCACTTGCTGATAGTCGTGCGTATATTTTGGCAGGCGATAAGTTTATTCCCGCAACTGCTGATTATGTGGGGAATGACATTAAGAATGCTGCGGTAGCTGTTCGAAATATTACGTTTGCAGACCTTGATCCAGCGCAAACAGATTATCGCTTAAGACATGCGCAAAGTGCGGCTGATTTAACCGAGGCTGAACAAGAATTGTTTGCTGCTAGAAATTTTGTTGGCAGTGGAATTGGTCCAGCTATCTCAGCATATGAAGATCCTCGCATTCAAATAATTGAGATTCCAGAAGGTGATGCTCGATTAGTTTTAATGTCTGATGGAATTGGTGACAATTTAACAGATCCAGAAATTGAAGAAGAAATGCGTCGCGATGTCGGCGCTGCTGATACGACGAAAGCTTTGGCTGACAGAGCACTTGCACGAAGCCAAGAGGATCATTTCCGAAGCAAAGCTGATGATATGACAGCCGTGGTCATTGATTTAACAACCAAGAAATAACGCTGGTCGTAGCGAATTTCGGTTGACAAAACACACAGTAAAATCGTATAGTAGCGGAACAAAATCCGCTACTATTTGATATTAAATGATATGGCAAAACATCCGAATGATTTCGCACCTGTTGACGCAATGCGCCACTCGACCGCTCATGTACTCGCTGCCGCTGTTTTTGAATTATTTCCCGGCACACAATTTGGTGTTGGTCCGGTGATTGAAAATGGATTTTATTACGACATGAAAACGCCACGTGTTTTAACGACGGAAGATTTGGGCGCGATCGAAGAAAAAATGCGCGAGATTATTGCGCGCGGTTCTGCATTTACGAAACGAGAAATGCCGATTGATGAAGCAATTACATTTTTTGGCGCTGCGGGACAAACATATAAAGTTGAATTATTGAATGCATTGAAAACGCGCGGCACGACGAACATGAAAGAAGAGGAGTTGGCGGATTTTGATCCAGCGGCGCCGATGATTGCAAGTGTGTATGAGACCGGAACATTTACAGATTTGTGTCGTGGTCCGCACGTTGCAACGACAAAAGAAATTGGTGCATTTAAATTAACAAAATTAGCGGGCGCATATTGGCGTGGTGATGCGGCGAATGATCAGTTGACGCGCGTGTACGGCGTTGCATTTGAAACGGCGCAAGAGCTTGAAGATTTTTTGAAGTGGCAGGAAGAAGCAGAAAAGCGCGATCACCGAAAACTCGGAAAAGAGCTCGGGTTGTTTGTGTTCTCTGATTTGGTCGGGCCTGGTTTGCCACTCTGGACGCCAAAAGGAACAACGATGCGCGAATTGTTGAATGATTTTGTATGGAGTTTGCGTAAGGTACATCGCTATCAGCGTGTGACGATTCCTCATATCACAAAAAAAGATTTGTACGAGACGTCGGGTCACTGGGCAAAATACGCGGATGATTTATTTAAGATTAAAACGCGTGAAGATCATTTGTTCGCGATGAAGCCGATGAACTGTCCACATCACACGCAGATTTACGCGAGTGAACAACGTTCGTATCGTGACTTGCCGGTGCGCTATGCGGAAACGACGATGGTATATCGCGATGAGCAGTCGGGTGAATTGTCGGGATTGTCTCGTGTGCTTTCAATTACGCAAGATGATGCGCATGTGTTTTGTCGCGTGTCGCAAATTCGTCAGGAAGCAGAAATTGTGTGGAATATTATCCATGATTTTTATCGCGCATTTGGGTTTACGCTGAAACCGCGTTTGTCACGTCGTGATCCTGCGAATGCAGAAAAATATTTGGGCGCGGTTGCAGATTGGGATCAGGCAGAAAATTCACTCAAAGAAATTTTGACTGAAAAAAATGTTGAATGGATTGATGGTCCGGGTGAGGCTGCGTTTTACGGGCCGAAGATTGATTTCATGGCGCAGGATTCGTTGGGCCGCACCTGGCAGGTTGCGACCATTCAACTAGATTTTAATCAGCCAAAAAGTTTTGGGTTGACGTGCGTGAATGAACAAAGCGAAAAAGAACAGATTGTGATGATTCACTGCGCGATCATGGGTTCGATTGAGCGTTTCATGAGTATTGCGGTTGAACATTTTGCAGGTGCATTTCCAATTTGGTTGTCACCAATTCAAGTGAAGTTATTGCCAGTTTCTGATAAACATTTAGAAGCTGCGGACAAAGTTGCGCAAGAATTACGCGACGCAGGAATTCGCGTTGAAGTCGATTCTGACGCAGGAACGATCGGCGCAAAAGTTCGAAAATCTGAAACAGAAAAAATTCCGTTGTCAGTTGTGTATGGTGACAAAGAAGCAGCGGGTGAGCCATGGCAAGTTCGTGTTCGCGGATCTAAGGAAGCGAAAGTTTTGAGCGCTGCGGAATTTAGTGCGTGGTTACTTGAAGTTTCGAAGACGCGAAGCGCATAAATCGAGTCGGACCTTTTGAAGGCTGATACTCTTGAAAGGATTAAGAAAACCTGGTAGGATAAAATTCCTGCCAGGTTTTTCGTTATAACGACGAAGCTGTTGGCGAGGAGGAGGAATCATGCGACTTGCACGTTTGAAGGCGCTGCTGACATCGCCACCGAGCGAATATGAACATGCTTCTTTTTACGGCAATGCGGTTGGCGCGTTGTTGGCAATCGGCGGCGTGGGTGCGGCCATCATTCTGATCTTTTTTTGGAGGTGATCGATGCATGTGTTCGAACCTGGAAACATGGTTTTTATTCGCAAGGATTTGCTGACTGATCCGGTCGTCTATTTGCAGGGCGGCTTGCTAGATCGGCTGGGTCATGATGCGATGATCGTCGTTACTACTCAAGCGTTGCCGGACAAATGTTCATGCGGCGGGAGCAAGGAGCGCGGTCATGTGCATCAGTGCGACGGCAAAACAGTTCGAGAAGCTGCGGGGCATTCTCAGTGGCTGACTGTTCGGACGCGGGGCGGAACCGTGATCGAAGGCACGATTTCCGGCTACTGGTTTGAGCTGTACACGACGAAACGCGCCGCCGCGAATCAGTATCTCATCAATCAGGCGCTTGAGAAGCGCTGAAATTTAGTCGGTCAGGAGTTCGATACTCTGTTTTCCAATCGGTAACCATCGATTGTGAAGGCGGGGTATTTTTTTATTGTGCGTCTTCCATGCCGCGTAATGTATCGATGCGTTTTTGAAGTGGTGGGTGTGTTGAAAAAGCATTTGAAATTTTTGTACCTGCGCCACGAAATGGATTGTCGAGATATAAATGTGCGGTTGCGGCATTGGCATGAATGAGCGGTTCGTTAAAATCTCTAATTTTTTCAAGTGCACGCGCGAGTCCTTCGGGATAGCGGGTAAGCAACGCGCCGGATGCGTCGGCTAAATATTCACGGCGACGAGAAACGGCGAGTTTGATAAGTTCCGCAATAATTGGGGAGAGGATAATAAAAACAATTCCGACGATGGCGAGAATATTTCCTGCTTCGTTATTGTCGTTGCTACGTCGACGGCCTCCACTTAAGCCGCCCCAACGAAACATATTACCGAGGAGTGCAATAGCGCCGACTAACACGATAACGACGGTCATAAGACGAATATCATAATTCGTGATGTGAGAAAGTTCGTGCGCGATCACGCCTTCGAGCTCTTCATTTTCAAGTCTATCAATCGCTCCTGTTGTGATCGCAATTGATGCATGTGTTGGATCGCGACCGGTTGCGAAGGCATTGATTGATGGATCTTGAATCACGAAAATTTTTGGTACTGGTTTTAATCCTGCAGTGATACACAAATTTTCGATCATGTTGTACAGGCGCGGGTCATCTGATTTGGTAACAGCTTGCGCGCCCGCAGTTGCGAGTGCAATTTTGTCGCCGGTGTAATAGCTGAAGAGCGCCATCATGGTCGAAAAAACCAATGCGATTCCAACACTCGCAGTCGGGTCCGACCCGTTGTACAAACTAATTGAATAACCAATACCAATAATAATCGCACAGAAAATTATTATGAGTAGCCAAGTGCGGCGTTTATTTTGCGTTATCTGATTATACATAGGAAAAGTTGATACAGGTATTTTGTGCGGCAATATTTCTTGAAGGACGTCTCGGAGGTGATGCGGGCCGGTGCCCGTGCTTAGCACGGGCGAGCATCGCCGAGAGACAGCGCGAATTTCCGCTGGGAAATTCGACGCGTGTCCTGAAAGAGATATTGCCGTGTAAAAGATCTATATTAAATTATGCTAGAATTTCACTTGAACATTTTCTCGCTGCGCAGCGTCCCCGATCTCAAAAAACTCTCGTTTCGTGAAGTTAAACATTCCTGCAATAATATTGGTAGGGAACATTTCGATCTTCGCGTTCAAGTCGCGCACATTGCCGTTGTAAAAACGACGTGCTGCTTGGATTTTATTTTCTGTGTCTGTGAGTTCGTCCTGCAAACGCATAAAATTCTGATTTGCTTTTAAATCAGGATACGCTTCACTGAGTGCAAAAATACTTTTCAATGTTGATGACAGTTGATTTTCTGCAGCTAATTTTTGCTGCATATCACCCGCACTAACTTGCATTGCTGCATTGCGTGCTGCGATAACTTTTTCGAGCGTGCCTTGTTCGTGTGAAGCGTATGCTTTGACGGTCTCGACTAAATTTGGAATCAAATCGTAACGACGTTTAAGCTGTACATCGATATCTGACCACGCTTCTGCAGAACGCGTGCGAAGCGCGACGAGTCCATTAAACATGGCGACGATCCAGATAACAAGAACAGCGACGAGGACTAAAATCGGGAGCATCATATTTTATTATTCATGTGATTCAGCGCGGTCGCGGCGAATTACCATCCAGTGGTATGTGAACAATGGAAGTGAAACGATCAAGAATGAAATATTTTGAACGAGATCGCGTTGGCGTTGAGCTTGTGCATTATCTGCCTGGGCCTGTTTATTTTGCGCGTCAATTTTTGCTTGATCGGCAGCCGTAGGGCACACAACAGTTCCATCTTTACTTGGTACACATGCTGGCTGGCCCATGGGTGCTGAATAATAATTATCATCAGCCTTTGGGAAAATCCATGTGCGAAGTCCAAGATTTACGAGACTTACCAATGCGAATACAATCATGAATAACGAAATCGCGCTGACAACGTACAAGTACAAATTACGAATGATCGTCGCGCCTTTTGATTTTGTGGTTTCCATATTATTTACTATATTCTTGTGACATGAAATTTTTAATATCTTGAATCGTTCCCATAAACTGACTTGGGAAAATAATCGTTGAATTTTTTTCAACAGAAATTTCCGCAAGCGTTTGTAGGTTACGTAATTGCAGCGCGATCGGATGCGCCATCATAATATCAGCGGTCTCCGCTAATTTTTGCGCCGCCAACGCTTCACCTTCAGCCGCAATAATTTTTGCGCGTTTTTCGCGTTCTGCTTCAGCTTGTTTTGCCATCGCGCGTTGCATTGAATCCGGGAGTTGAATATCTTTGATTTCAACGGTACTCACTTTAACGCCCCATGGAGCAGTATGGACGTCGATCATTCCACGAATTTCTTCGTTAATCTGCTGAACTTCCGAGAGAACTTCGTCGAGTGCAAATTTACCCACAATATTTCGAACCGTTGTTTGGGAAATTTGGTTAATCGCCGACATGACGTTTTCAACAACGATGACTGATCGAGCAGAATCGACAACTTGATAGTATGCGACTGCTGAAACATCGATCGACACATTGTCGCGAGTAATAATTTTTTGTGGTTGAATCGGCATGGTGATGACGCGCATGTCGACCGTGCGGAGCGTGTCGAAAATCGGCCACACATACCGAAGACCCGGTTGTTTTTCACCCACGAATTTTCCGAGGCGAAAAATAACGCCACGTTCATATTGTTTCACGACGCGCAGGCCAGCGATCAAAAGCAGAACAATGATTGCAATGATGATTTCATACATAGTGGGTCTATTATATACCAAAACTCCCCCGAGTGGGGGAGTCTGAAGTTCGTTTGAGAACTTAAATCTTAGATTACGTCAACACCCATCTGACGAGCGCTTCCAGCAATCATGCTGACAGCTGATTCGAGTTTCGTTGTGTTAAGGTCAGGCATTTTGCGCTTTGCAATTTCTTCTGCCTGAGCACGTGTGATTTTACCAACTTTGTCGTTTGGAGCCTTCTTTGAGCCGCTGGTAATTTTAGCAGCTTTTTTGATTAAGTCCGACGCTGGAGGAGTTTTCAAGATGAACGTAAAAGTACGATCATCGAAAACTGTAATTTCACACGGTGCGATTTCACCGCGACGATCCTGTGTTGCTGCGTTAAACTTAGTAACGAATTCTTGGATATTCAAACCGTGCTGACCAAGAGCTGGACCTACTGGAGGCGCTGGAGTTGCACCAGCTCCTGGAATCTGTAATTTGATGACTGTTTTTATCTTCTTTGCCATAGTGGGCGGATTATACTTTCTTTATCTGTAAAAAGTCAAGCTCGACTGGGGTTTCACGGCCAAACATGTTAACCAAGACCTTAATCTTGCCACGAGCCTCATCAATTTCCTCAACCTTACCTTCGAGGTTTTTGAACGGTCCGTCGGTGATTTTAACTGCAGATCCTGCGGTAACATCGATGTGGTATTTTGGCTCATCGACACCCATTCGCTTCTGAAGCGCTTTAATCTCAGCTTCTGAGATTGGCGTTGGTGTTGTGCCTGATCCAACGAAACCTGTTACGTTTGGCGTATTGCGCACCACGTACCACGAATCATCAGTCACAATCATTTCAACGAACACGTAGCCGGGGAAAATCTTTTCAATGATCGTGCTGCGCTTACCGTTTTTGATTTTGATCTTTTTTTCGGTTGGAACGAGCACATTAAAGATTTTGTCGCTCATGGCCATGGTTTCCACGCGATGTTTCATGTTGCGAGACACATTATCTTCGTAACCTGAATAGGTGTGGATCACGTACCAACGGCGGCCGAGATCAAGGGTCTGTTTTGGCATACTTATTTAAGAACTGTTGAAAGAGCGTAATTAAAGATCGCGTCGAGTACCCAGAAGAATACACCGGCAGAGAGACTAACTGCGATAACTGCAACGGTGAGACGAACGGTTTCGTTCTTGGTTGGCCAGATGACCTTACGAAGTTCTTCGTTCGCACCTTTGAAGTACTCTGTGATTTGCTGTCCGAATGACTGTGTCATAATGTTATCTAAAAAAGAGCCCCGTGGGGCGCAGATGAAGGGAGTATAGAGGATGAGGGCGGAATTGTCAAATGTTGACAAGCGCTTGTTTTTTTCTTGCCTGATGTGCATAGTTAATGCTAAACTGGTATCGAATTTAATGATTGACCTATGGCAAAAGAAACGAAACCAGCAGCTTCCGGATATTCTTCCGCAAACATTCAAGTACTTGAAGGCCTTGAGGCTGTACGTCGCCGTCCGGGCATGTACATCGGTTCAACAGGTATCGCAGGTTTGCATCACCTCGTTGCGGAAATTGTTGATAACTCAATTGATGAAGCAATGGCGGGTTATGCGAAAAATATTCGCGTGCGTTTATTGCCAGATGCAGTTGTTGAGGAGTGGGACGATGGTCGCGGTATTCCAGTTGATCCACATCCACAATATAAAATTTCAGCGCTTGAATTAGTTTTGACGAAATTACATGCAGGTGGAAAATTTGGTGGTGGCGGATATAAAGTTTCCGGTGGTTTGCATGGTGTGGGTGCATCAGTTGTTAACGCGCTCTCAAATTGGTTGAAAGCAGAAGTTCGTCGCGATGGCGCAACATGGGAGCAGGATTATAAGATGGGTGAGCCGACTGGAAAAATTAGAAAAGTTGGTACGGCGAAAGATACAGGAACCATGATTACGTTTCGCCCGAACGAGAAAATTTTTGAAACATTGAATTATGATTTTGACACGATCGTTGATCGCTTGCGTCAGCATGCGTATTTGACGAAAGGTGTTCGAATTAGTTGTTACGACGAACGCGACGCGAATGAATTTCGTGGCATGACGTTTTATTTCGAAGGTGGCATCATGTCATATGTTCGTCATTTGAATCATTCAAAAGAAGCGAAGCATGATTCAGTATTTTTTATTGAAAAAGAAGCTGATGATGTTCATGTTGAAGTTGCGCTTCAATATACAGATGATTTTAAGGAAACACTTTTTGCGTTTACCAACTCGATTATTAATCCTGAAGGTGGAACACACGTGCAAGGTTTTCGCAATGCGTTGACGCGCGCACTCAATGCATACGCGCGTGCGAAAAATCTGTTGAAAGAAAAAGATGAGAGTTTGAGTGGTGATGATGTGCGCGAAGGTTTGACTGCAGTTATTTCAATTCGTATCGCAGAACCACAATTTGAAGGACAAACAAAAGGGAAGTTAGGAAACACGGAAGCGAAAGGCGCGGTTGAAACGGTAGTTGCGGATGCGCTCGCGATGTTCATGGAAGAGCATCCAAAAGAAGCGGAAGGAATTTTGGGTAAAGTTATTTTGGCACAAAAAGCTCGACAGGCAGCGCGCGTTGCACGTGAATCTGTTTTGCGAAAAGGTGCGCTCGAAGGTTTTACGTTGCCAGGAAAACTCGCAGATTGTTCAAGCCGCGATTCGACGCAATCAGAATTATATATTGTTGAGGGAGACTCTGCAGGTGGTTCGAGTAAGCAGGGTCGCAATCGAGAATTTCAAGCGATTTTGCCACTGCGCGGAAAAATTTTGAACGTTGAGCGATCACGTTTGGATAAAATTTTGGGCAACAACGAATTGAAATCGCTCATCATCGCGCTTGGAACAAACATCGGCGAGCAATTTGATATTACGAAATTGCGTTATCATCGTATCGTGATCATGACAGATGCTGATGTGGACGGATCGCATATCCGAACATTGTTGTTGACGTTCTTGTATCGTTATATGCCAGAGTTGCTCATGCAGGGTCATGTGTATATTGCACAACCACCTTTGTTCCGTGTTCAAATTGGAAAAGAAGTTCGTTACGCGTTCAATGAAGAAGAAAAGGTTTTGTTTATCGATGAAATGGTAAGGTCAGTTGAAGTGGCACGTGCGGCAAAGGGCGGAAAAAAAGTTGAAGTTGTCGAACTGTCTGACGCTGATAAAGAAGATGCCGAAGATCGCCAAGAGGGTGCGGCGGGCGAAGCAGCGGAAGCAATGGTCGTTGGCGGCGTGAAGGTAAATATTCAGCGCTATAAAGGTTTGGGTGAAATGAATCCTGATCAACTCTGGGAAACAACTATGGATCCAGTGAGCCGTAAGATGAAAGTGGTGCGCGTTGAAGATGCTGCGAAAGCTGATGAGGTGTTTGATATTTTGATGGGAAGCGAAGTTGAACCTCGAAAACGGTTTATTCAGACGCATGCGAAGACGGTAAAGAATCTTGATATCTAGGCGACAAAACAGCATCGTTGTTCTCGCAGATGTACTCGCAAAATTTTAGGTTGGTGAGAGCCAACCTTTTTTCGTGATAGAAATTTTGTTTGTTCACTGCGAGTAACAAGGTGCTGTTTTGTCACACAGATTTCAAAATTGATCGCGCGGTGTGTGAATTTTTGTGCAGAATATTTCTGTCTCGCGAGCAGGAGATATTCTGCACGACCCTTGACACATTTCGCGTCTTCGAGTATTATCCCTTTCACCTTCGGAAATGCAGCACGGGCAATGGGTCCGCGCTCGCACAACTGAAACCATGCGTTGCCCAATAGGGGACGCAACGAGAGAGTATTCCATGACGACACAGATCAACCGCGTTACCAACATGCTGGCGATCGCGCTGGGCATCACCATCATCCGCGACAAGGACGTGGACCTCGCGTTCCGCGGTGGCGAAGACATGCCGGAAACGCAATCGAGCCAGCTCACGGCGGTCTACGCCGACGATGAGGGCAAGATTTACCTGCGTGGGCGCAGCGCCGCGGGCGATCCGCTTCCCAAGGAAGCGATCCTCGCGATCAAGTCGTCGCGCATCTTCGACGACGGCGAGGGTAAGCACCCGTTCACGGTGCTGACCAAGGTCGATCCGCTGGTGACCTTCGACGGCTCGGCTGCGAAGAACCTGCAGGCGCTCGCGCAGTTCATGAACGGCGCGTTTGGCGGCACGTACCACGACCTGAAGGATCCGAACTTCATGGCGTTCGGCCTGGAGAACGAGCTCGCGCTCTCGGGCTACGTCGACACCACGTCGGTCGTGACCAAGTCGGGCAAGACCATCGCGATCGTGTTCGATTACGGTCCCGAGGGGCTCACCGGCTGGGCGCTGTACGGCAACAAGAGTGCCAACGTGGTGTTCACGGGCGTGGAACCCAAGGATTTCGAGAGCGCGTCGCGCGGCTTTGGCCTGGACGACGCCGACCCGAAGGTGCAGCCGCACTTCACCATCAACCGCGACAACGGGTCGTTCCTGCTGGCTGAGGTGCTGTTCGACGATGAGACGCAGCCGGACACGGTCGTCGTCAACGTCAAGTCGGAAGCCACGACCGACCTGAAGCTGCCGACGCGCATGGTCGCCCTGGTCGACAACAACGCGACCGTCGCGACGTTCAACAACAACGGCGCGCTGGTGCTGCAGAGCAATCCGGACGCGATTGCGGCGCTGCTGACCGGCCTCAAGGCGATGGCGGCCAACCCCACGGAGGCCGCCGCGTCGTAGTCGACTGACTCGGCACACAGAACCGGAACGATTCACAGGAGAAGCAAAACACGCTTACCACCTGCGAGTCGTTCCGGTGTTTTTTATTTTTTGCCCAAACACTTGACAAAATTCACATTTTTTGATACAGTCATCAGTCTTATTTGGATAAGACCATCGTTCATCTCTAGCGCCGCATGTGGCGTGTACATGGGCGATGCCTCAAGCTTTTCCTCGCAAGGAGTCCTCATGTTGGTTGTAAGCGCATTCACCCGGTTCGCTCGGGTGGTTCGGGTTCTGCCCGATCAAGGGTTTGGGTTCGCCGTGCTCGAAGAGACGGGAACCGAGATTTTCTTTCATCGGGACGGTCAGTTGACGAAGCATGGCCGCAAAAGTCGGCCGTTCATCGGCAGCTGGATCGTGACTGAGGAACTCACTCCCACAAGGCCGCGCATGAAAGCGGATTCGTGGCAGATCGTGACCGAGTACGTTCCGCCCGTTTACTTCGAGCACGGCCAGTCGCTCACGATCGACATTTCGCAAATCCGCGAGATTGCACCACTGGCGTTGCAGCCCGACGACGTCGAATTCGGCGAATTCGAGATCGACAATGACGGTCTCGGCACCTCAAGCTGGTGGAACGTCATCGGGCGCAAGGAAATGGGCGGCTGGCAACTCTTCAAGCTGCGCTGCTGGGAGAACAAATGCGACTCGCACTTTTGCGAGCTCCAAGAACGTGAACTTCCGGTCAATGTACGCGCTGAGCGGATTTGTATCGTATGTGTGGACTGGACAGCCACGTGAAGAAGCTGCTGTTATCGCGATCGCGCAACGCCTCGGAAGTTCGTCGATGGATCGACAAAAAAATGCCGCAGCAATTCCGTTAGATTTCGGTGATCAGCAAGTTTCGATTTTTGATTCAGGAAATGATAAGTACGATTTCGCGGCTCCGGTTCAAAACAAAAATAATAATTGGTACGTGCTTATTACATATCAGTTTGATGTTGCTGGCGTTGCGTCGACGCCCACAAAAACGGTCTATATTTTACCAGGCGAGAAAAAATATTTAACTGCACTTGGAATTTCATATCCGGGACAAACTATTACGGATGCGTCATTTAAAATTGTAAATATCATGTGGAGTCGCATTGATTCGCATTCGATTGCTGACGTGCCTTCATTTTTACAAGAACATTCTTCGTTTACAACTTCGAATGCGACATATGTTGCAGCGGGTTCTGTGACTAATACGGGCGTCGCACAAGATACAGGAAATCGAATTACATTTAGCATCACGAATAATTCAGCGTATAATTTTTGGTCAGTACCGGTTCAAATTTTGCTGATGCGTGCGGGTGGTTTGCAGGGAATTGAAGAAACACAAATCGACAGTTTTCGCACCGGCGAAACGCGAACAATCGATTTACGAAATTATGTAAAAGATCAGTTGGTTGATGAAGTTGATGTGTTGCCTTCAGTTGATGTATTTGACCCAAGTGTTTACATGCCGCAATAAGTGCGGTACGGTGGTGGGTGAAATGGCAGCTAAGATATGTTTCGAGGATTTTTTTCGCAATATCGATTTCTTGATTGGACGCTCCTTGGTGCAGTGGGCGGTGTTTTGATGATTGGTCAGCTTGCGATTGCGAGTGTTGATTTGAGTCATGGAACTTCGTTTGATTTGCTGCGCCACCAACTCGTGGCACTTGTTTTGGGTGGTGCGGCGATTTTTATTTTGGCGCGCGCGCATCCTGAATTTTTTCGAACCACGAGTCGAACCTGGTATTTTGTTGGAATTGCACTACTCGTCGCGGTTTTGTTATTTGGTCAGACGGTTCGCGGTACGCGCGGATGGTTTCAATTCATTGGATTTTCGCTTCAGCCAGTTGAGTTTATGAAAATTGCGTTGGTATTGACGTTTGCACGTGTGATTGATCGGCGAGGTCGCGCGTTTCATACGGCATTATTTTTTTTCGGAACTGCGGTGCTTGCGCTTGTGCCGATGGCGCTGGTGATGAAACAGCCAGATTTGGGTGGTGCGCTGGTGCTGGGTGGTTTGTGGCTGTGGCTCGTATTATTTGTTGGAACGCGTCGCGCGTTTTTATTATTTTTAGTTGGAGCGGTAGTAGTTGTTGGGTTACTCGGATGGTTTGCATTCTTAAAGCCCTATCAAAAAGATCGTCTCGTAACTTTTATGGATCCGTCGCATGATCCGCTCGGCACGGGTTACAACGTTGGACAATCAGTGATCGCGATTGGTTCTGGTGGCGTACTCGGAAAAGGTTTTGGATATGGTTCGCAAAATCAGCTCAACTTTTTACCAGAGCGCCAAACAGATTTTGTATTTTCTGTTGTTGGAGAGGAGCTTGGGTTTTTGGGTGTGATGGCGCTATTTATTTGTTATTCGATTATTGGGTGGCGTTTAATTGTGCGCGCCATGGCGTGTCGGGACGATTTTACGCTCATGGTTTTGATGGGCAGTTTGGGTTTGTGGCTAATCCAAATTACGGTTAATTTGGGCGGAACTATGGGTGTGCTGCCGGTTACGGGTTTGACGTTGCCGTTTGTGAGTTATGGCGGTTCGTCGCTCATCGCAAATCTTGTGTTGGTCGGAATCGTAGAAAGTGTCGCGGCACATCAATATTCATAGCCGCCCCAGACTCTTGCAAAAAATTCAGCCTTCTGCTATAGTGCGGTCTATACCTGACATTCTTTGGTATGGCACCACGTAAAAAGAAACGCCCGAATTCAACAGATGATGAGGCGTTACAGCTGATTCATCAGTGCCCGCTGTGCGAAACAGCGTACGAACCGCTTGAAATTAAGGTGATTGACGAGCAAGACAGCAAACATCTCGTGTTTGTGACATGTCGCAAGTGCGGACATTCAGTCGTTGCGCTCATCATGCACCAACCAAATGGCGTAAGTTCGATGGGTCTTATTACGGACACTCAGCCTGAAGATTTGGTTCGGCTCAAAAACGCCGACACCGTAAATTGGGATGATTGTATCGCGTGGCATAACTTCTTAAAAGAAGATCAGCTCTCAAGAGAAACATTTTTGAATTGAATTATCGTATGACAGTCTCATTATCAGCACAATCACGACCGAACGAACATCGCTCAGTTACAAAAGCGCTTCGTCTTGATCGCAAAATTCCTGCAGTTATTTACGGACCAGAAATGGAACCTATTTCAATTGCAGTTGAATACAACACATTTGAAAAAACTTTAGCAACTGCAGGTGAGAGCACCTTGGTTGAAATTGATATCGCAGGTGGCGACAAACACAATGTTTTGATCAAAGACATTCAGGTTGCACCAATGAGCGGCAAATTTACACACGTTGATTTTTACGCTGTGTCGATGAAGAAAGAATTGGAAACAGACGTTCACTTGAACTTCGTGGGTGAATCACTCGCGGTGAAAACAGGTGGTACATTGGTTAAGGTTAAAGATTCTCTTGAAGTTCGTTGTTTGCCAAAGGATTTGGTTCGCGGCATCGATGTTTCAATCGAATCACTCAAAACCTACGACGATGTTATTACCGTTGCTGACATTACATTGCCAGCTGGTTTGACTGCAGTTGCAGATGGCGAAGACGTTGTAGCGAAGGTTTCAGCAGCTTTGACTGAAGATCAGTTGAAGGCATTGGAAGCTGAAAATGCAGGTGACGTCACAAAGATTGAAGTTGTTGGAAAGAAGGAAGAGGAACCAGCAGCTGACGCAGACGCTGCAAAAAAGGAAGTTAAGAAAGACGCTAAAAAGTAATTGTCAGTTCTGCGAGGCGAATGTCGCCGTGCAGGTCGCGATGATAGTTAATAGAAATATGTGCAAACTCGTGGTGTGAAAGCGCCGCGAGTTTTGTTTTTTGTTCAGGATCAATTTCGAGGAGCGCGTGGATTGTTTGGTTGATGCGGTGGCCGCGACAAATTTTGGTGATGCGTTCGAAGAGTGCGCGATAGAGATCAAGTCCATCGGGTCCGCCATAGAGTGCAAGTTTTGGTTCGTGCAAAACTTCAGGCGATAATTTTTGCATGCGTTTGTCGGAAAGATAGGGAAGATTTGCGGTGATGATGAGATGTTTGGCTGCGGGAAATTTTGTCAGGCGGCGCAGGTCGAGTTTTGAAAACGTGATACGAGCCTTTTGTGCGCGCGCATTTTTTCGCGCAATGATGAGCGCTGGTGCGGACGTGTCGATTGCGGTGACGTGGACCGAGGAGTTTTTTGCGATCGCGATTGCGATGGCGCCAGATCCGGTTCCAACGTCGAGTACTGAACACTTTTCGTGTTCACGTGTGATCGCAAGTGCGCGCTCGACGGTTAATTCAGTTTCGGGACGCGGAATTAAAACCGCGGGAGTTACAAAAAATTTCAATCCATAAAACCACGCTTCGCCCAAAATATATTGCATCGGCGTTCCGGCCGTGCGGCGGCGTTCGAGCTGACGAAGTTTTTGAACTGTTTTTGTCGGGACTTCTTCATCGCCCCGCATCAATAACTCTCCGCGATCCATCGACAACAAATATCGCAAAAAATATTCACGATCTTGCGTTGGGGATTCTTTGAGGAGGGAATTGATGGAGGACATAAATCGGAATTTTAACTGACAGCGGTGCGGACTCCAAAGTCAGGATTATCTTGCGACCGTAGACGTCTATATAAACCCGCGAACGCTTCTCCATATCCACGGTTCCATTGAGCAGTTGGAACATCGTAAGGCGTTTTTATATCGTAACAACCAGTTAAATATGTTGCGGCGGTTTTGCCATCTGCGAAGTCATCGATAACCGTATTTGTTTTATCAAGTGTTGTTGTAAAGAGAGTCAACCAATCTTCAGGGATCAATCCGTGCTCATTGTAATAGGGTGAAGTCGGGTCTTGAAACATCTTAAGATATTTTTTAGCTTCTTCACCAGCTTCCAGGGCTGGTCTATTTTTAATTGTAGTTCCTTGTCCTGCACGAGGGACAATGAGATCTTCCTGAAGAAATTGAATCCGAAATCCTGGGAACGGTTGCGAGGATTCTGATAATAACTGTCGTTTTGTTTTACCACCATGATTTGTTTTATCAAATTTAGTTACTTCATAAAACAAGTGACCGTCCCTGTCGCTTTCTATTAGTTCTATTTTAGTTGGATTTTTTCCACCCCTATAGTTTAAAAGAACTCTACTTGCCTGTTCCGCTAGAGATTCCATTGTGGCCGCGAATGGTGTAATGAGAAGACGAGTAAATCCTTCCTCAGCTTTTCTTTCAAAAAATGCTTTGTGTTCTGGTGCTGTAAAATACGCGACGACTTGTTCGGGAGTTGGAAGTGTATAAAATTTACCATCAATTCCTGTTACACCTTTTTCTCCTTTTTCATTTGTTTCTAAAAAACCGAGTTCGATTAAATGTTCTGCCTGTTCTTCAAATTTGATCGGAAGATCTACTTTAAAAAATCGTTCCATGCGGCTCTTTACTACAGCTTCGAATAAGTCTTGTTTTGATGCAAGCGCTTCTTTTGCACGTGCTCCAACGTCAACAGCTTTTTGTCGCGGTTGTCTATTTTCTCCCGCAACGAGTGCGCGGTATCGATCCGCTTCTTCTGAACCTAAAACCGCCTCAAAAAGTGCGGCGTTTTGGTCAACGTCGGTTTGAGCAGCGGGCGTTATCGGTTTTAAAAACGGATTTGATTGCGAATCCATAGAAGAATATGGCGACAGTATAGCTGTTTTTCGCGCAAAATAAAACTGCTCGCCAGGCTGAAAAAGCGGTTTTGGGCGCGGGTCTTGCCAAAAAAAACAAAGTCTGATACACTATTTCCACTATGAAACAGGGTACACATCCAAAATATACAAACGACGCAGTCGTGACCTGCACATGCGGCAACACATTTACGGTCGGATCAACAATGCCAGCGATCCGTACTGATTTGTGCAGCTCATGTCATCCTTTTTACACCGGAAAACAGAACTTTATTGACACGGCTCGCCGTATTGAGAAGTTTCAAGACAAGGCTGCAAAATTGGACACCAAGGCACCTGTACGTACAAAAGCTGCAAAAGAAGTTGCTCGTAAGCAATCTCGTGCTGACAAAACAGCAGCAGGCAAATAATTTTGTATGAAAGCCGAAGAAGTTCTTCGCGAATTTCAGGCGGCGGAAGAAGCTCTCCAAGACCCATCGGTCGTTGGAGATGCTTTTCGTTTAAAAGAAGTTTCGCAAAAATATGCGGAGCTTCGAACGGCGGCGGAGAAGATTCGGGAGTTGCGCCGCGCTGAGGAAGCGTTGAAAGAAGACGAAGCAATTGTTTCGGGTGGAACTGCGGAACCGGAATTGATTGAAATGGCGCGCGAGGAAGCGGAGGAACTGACGGCGCAGGTTGCGGCGCTCCAATCCGAAGTTGCGGATTTGTTGCGTGAGCCAGATCCGTTTGCCAATAAAAATGTTATTGTTGAAATTCGCGCGGGTGTGGGCGGCGATGAAGCCGGGTTGTTCGCAGCGGAGCTGTATCGCATGTATACCATGTTTGCGAGCGCACGCGGCTGGAAAGTTGATTTGATTTCGATGAACCGCACGGGAATCGGCGGCGTGAAAGAAGTTGTTTTTGAAATTAAGGGCCGTGGTGTGTACGGCGATTTACAATTTGAGTCAGGCGTTCATCGGGTGCAGCGTGTGCCGGAAACTGAAAAAGCAGGGCGCGTTCATACGAGCGCGGTGACGGTTGCAATCATGCCTGAACCAGAAGCAGTTGATATCGTATTAGATTTGAAAGATTTAAAAATTGAAACCACGACGTCGCAAGGTGCGGGCGGTCAGTCGGTGAACACGACGTACAGTGCAATTCGTATGGTGCATTTGCCAACGGGGATTGTGGTGACGTGTCAGGACGAACGTTCGCAGCAGCAAAATAAAGAACGTGCGATGCAGATTATGCGTGCGCGTGTGTTTGAAGCGGAAGTTGCGCGAGTCGCGGCTGAGCGCGCGGCGAAACGAAAATCGCAAATCGGTACCGGCGATCGGTCCGAAAAAATTCGCACCTACAATTTTCCACAAGATCGCGTAACCGACCATCGCATCGAAGAATCGTGGCACAATTTGCCAAAAGTCATGGATGGAAATATCGGGGAAATTATCGCGGCTTTGAAAAAAGCTGATGAGGCGGAAGGTTGACCTTCTGTACATTTTGGCGTAACGTATTTTTGACCGAAACGGTCTGGAGGTTTTCATGGGCGTTGATTACAATGCGGAATCAGGTGCTGTCGGATGTTTGCAGATTGTTATCATCGTCGTGGTTGTTTGTGTCCTTGCTTTTTTACTTGGACACTAAGTTTGTTGTTCGTCTCAGTGAATGACCCAAAGCCACGCATCAACCGCGTGCGCCGAGGGTCTTTTTTAATTCACAGAATATTCACAAGACAAGCCGTTGACAAAATATCCTTTGAGTGCAACAGTTATTTTGAGGATATGGCAAAAAATTTTGATGAATGGAATTTGATGAAAAAAAATCTGCATGAAAACGGTGGCACTGTTTTTTGTCATGAACGCGAAGTGTGGTGGTGCTCACTAGGTGTAAATGTTGGGTTCGAGCAGGACGGAACAGGCGAACATTTTGATCGACCTGTCGTCGTTGTTCGCGGATTCAACCAAAGTATATTTTTTGGTGTTGCGCTTACGGGCAGAAAAAGACAAGGGAAATTTTATTTTTATTTGGGTGAAATCGAGGGGAGGGATGCTACCGCGGTACTTTCACAAGTTCGACTCATTGATACGAAACGGTTGGTAAGAAAAATGGAAACGCTTGACGCTGTTATTTTTGAAAAACTTAAGGCTGAGTTGAAAAAAGTACTATTCGATTAAAAACAATTTTGCCCCCGCTTGCGCGGAGGCGAGGCCGAAGCCCTTTGTGTTGAAATCATAACAAGCGGTTTTTGACCTGTCAAATCCACACTTGACCAACTTCCGTGATTTTGATACACTTGCCCCACTAATTAATCAGTCGGCTGCTAACCGCCACAGACCTGCCAGGGGGAAACCCGTGGCCCTGCGCGCGAGGCTGACGTCGTAAAAAAGGTATTATTTATGCAGATCCCATCTCTTGAAGAGATGTTCGCCGCTGGCGTGCATTTCGGTCACCGCAGCGAACGTTGGCACCCTAAGTCAAAGCCATTTATTTTTGGTGAACGTCAGGGTATCCATGTCGTGAACCTCGAAGTTACACAGGAAAAATTGGCAGAAGCATGTGAGTTTGCAAAAAAACTTGCAGCAGAAGGTAAAACAATTTTATTTCTCGGTACCAAACGCCAAGCACAGCAGGTTATCAAAACCGAAGCTGAACGTTGTGGCATGCCATACAACATCGAAGGTTGGCTCGGCGGACTCATCACCAATTTTGATGAACTTGGAAAATTACTCGAACGCTACCGCAAAATGCGCACAGATCGCGAAGCAGGCGCATGGGAAAAGTACACGAAAAAAGAACGCTCAGTCATGGAAGTTGATTATCAGAAAAAGCGTGTGGTACTCGAAGGTTTGAGCACATTGAAGAAAATGCCTGACGCAATTTACATCGTTGATATTCGCAACGAAAAAACTGCAGTTACTGAAGCAGGTGTTCGTGGCATTCCATCAATCGCAATTACTGACACAAATGTAAACCCAGAAAAAGTTACGCATCCAATTCCAGCTAACGATGATGCAGTTCGTTCAATCGCGCTCATCACTCGTTGCATCGCGGATGCAATTTTGGAAGGTAAAGCAGCTCGTACTGCAGCAGCTCCTGTTGAGGAAAATAAACCAGCAGCAGCGCCACGCAACAGTGACCGCGCAATGGTTGCAGCACAACAATAAAAACATAAATAAAATTTTTAGTTGTTTCGTATGATCGATGCAAAGCTCATTACACAATTACGTGAAAAAACAGGTGCTGGAATCGTTGACGTGAAAGCGGCACTTGAAGAAGTTGGTGGCGACATGAATGCTGCAGAAGAATTACTTCGCAAAAAAGGAATTTTGAAAGCAGGCAAAAAGTCAGATCGCGTCGCAGGTGAAGGAATCGTGTACTCGTACATTCACGGCAACAAAAAAGTTGGTGTGATGGTAGAACTTCGTTGTGAAACAGATTTTGTTGCACGCACCGACGGTTTTACACAGCTCGCACACGACATCGCATTGCACATCGCGGCGATGAATCCATTGTTCTTGGATGAAACTCAGGTTCCACAAGAATTGATCGACAAAGAACGTGAAATTTATAAAGCGGAACTCGAGGGTTCAAATAAACCAGAAGAAATCATGAATAAGATTTTGGATGGTAAGATCGCGAAATTTTTCACAGACATTTGTTTGATGAAACAAGGATTTGTGAAGGACGAAGAGACGACGATTGAAGATTTGGTTAAAGGCGGCATCGCGAAAATGGGTGAGAACATCCAGATCAAGCGATTCGTTCGATTCCATCTCGGCCAGGAATAATTTACACGCAAATTAAAATCCCGTTTTTGGGCCGCAAGGTTCCGGAGACGGGATTTTTGTTTTTTTGAGATATCTGCTAAGCTGTCGCAACGCGCGTGCGCGATTGTGAGGTATACGATGGGAGACAATCTCGACAGCAAGGCTTCACCGCCAACCCGGCGACGAAGCGACCGACCAGGGCTGATTCCGCCGAAGGACATTGCTCCGGTTAGTGGAGACGAGAATCGTACGGCAACAACCCAGACGCTCGATCTTCTGGGGTTGGGGCACTACAAATCTGACGCCAAGGGTGTTGAAGTCGAAGTGGTGTTTCCGAAGAAAGCCGTTGTCAACGACGATGGCGATCAGCCGCCGACCGAATAGCGCCTACCAGCGCTGCAGTTTTCAAGTTTGCGTCGTGCAGAGGATTTTTCCTTTGCACGACGGTTTTTTTATAAAGCGAACAGGTCGCCAGATTGTTGTGGCGTGAGAACTTCTTTTGCCTCTAATAAACCGAATGGTTTAAAATTAATCGCGTCTTGTCGCCCTGATTTTGCGCTAAATCCACGCTGAAACGCTGCTGTTTCGGTGCGAAATTTCTTAAAATCAGTATTGAGAATGTCCAACTGTTTTTGAATTCCATGGATGTCATTTTTTAGCTCTTTTTTCATCGTGATTAAATCAGTCTGTATTGCAGTGAAGTATTCTTCGCGCTCCATTTGCATTTTTATCACATCGGATCGTAACCCTTTGATTTCGTCTAGGATTGCCTTCAGTGTAATTTTTTGCGCCCCTCCTTTTTTACGCATAAAAAAATCGTTATTTATTACATTGATCATATCACCTGAAATGACCATGACAAGATGAAAAAGTGGATAAAATTAGCGAAAATGTGGATAAGAAAAAAGTTGTCCACACGAGTGAAATTATGAACAATTTATCCCCGGGGATTAATCAAAAAAAGTTTGTTTCGGCCTATTTTCCAAGCAACAATTCTAAATCAACATCAAGATTTTCGAAATTCTGTCGGATCGTTTCTTTGGCCTCAGTCACGGCTTTATAATAAATTTGTTCGCCGAGTGTTTGTAAAAAGAAATATAAAATTTCCTCGTC
>JAPLWO010000075.1 GCA_026396555.1 Candidatus Magasanikiibacteriota bacterium | reverse complement strand
CAAAGGAATGGACATCTCCGGCAAACTCGTCTACAACGTAACAAAATTCGACACAGCAAATCACGGCGGCAGTACAAAAAAAGAAATTCTCTCCGATACATCCCAACCCTTCCCCGGATTCCGCATTCAACTCCTCCAAGAAGATCTCACGATTCCTCGGTCAGGCTCTGGCACGACAACCAAAGACCGGCCCAACCTGGAAGCAGGTAAAACTCCCAACGACTATCTCGCCCTTACTCAAGATCCATCTTCTCCTTATTATAAAGAACACGGCCTCACCCCAGAAGACTGGCTGTCTCTCTTCTCTACAACCCTCCACGAAACCGGAATTGCTATCGACAACTACGCAGATGGTAAAAACACTGCAGCCTATTTAACCGGCAGTTATAACAGTGCCTCTGGCTTCGTTCTGCTTGCGTATTGGGATCGGGGCTTTGAGCAGGCGGACCTGGATGGGAACGATTCGACGGGTGTGGTTGCGCATGACGGTGTTCGTGTTGCGGTGGGGTAAAAACTTTGGATTTTGAATTTTTATTGATTTTTGATATTGACTTTCTTTTTAAAATTTGTTAGAGTTTTCTCGCTCACCCAACAACCGAGCGGAGGTTTTCATGTCCGAACATCCTAAGTATCCCAAATTGACGATTCAGCAACGTGCGGCGCGTGCAAAAATTCAGATCATGGCGCGTCAGAGTCATGGAGAGTTCATGGCGCAGGTTCGCACGATGCATGGCTGGCGGAATCCCGATGAGATCGGTTGTGTTGCTATGGAGCTTTTGGCGCAGGCCGCATTTCTTATGAGCGTGAACGATGTGCCGCTGAATCCGACTGTTGAACAGCACAGTCGTGCGGAACTGCTGTACCTTCAGTTCGGGGACGCGTTGGCTTTGGCCGACATCGGGCTTGAGTTTTACAATGTCGTTCCGATCATCGACGGCGAAGCGTTTCATCAAGAATACGGCGTCAGTTCGCTGCATGATTTGTGCGCGCGCCCGGATCGCGCGGCTGTTGAAATCAAGGTGGCTTCGATGCTCCTGCCGTGCGTCGCGACTTGTGACCCGCGCGAATTGATCCAACGGATTTTCCAGATGTACGGGCGCTGAGTCGTCGATTTCGCGCGTTTCTTGCCAGTGCCCCAACTCTCGGGCGCTGGCAGTTTTTTATACTTGACATCCTCAAAATTACTTGCCAAACCGTCCGATTTTTGCGAGAATACACGCATGGACGACTTAAAAGGCATGATAAAAGCGCGTGTTCAGCATTCGGGCGTTGCAGCATCAGTTACTGCGTCGCTTGTTGTTGAATCAACGCAAAAAGTCTTTGACGAATTTTTCGGCGCAGAGCCGCAGCTCGTCCGTGTTTTGTATTTAAAAAATCGCACACTCACAGTTTCGGTTTCTGCAGCGCCGGTTGCACAAGAAGTGAAGAAAAATGAAAAACAATTGCTCGAAAAAATTCGCGCTGCAGCCGCTGATCCAACGATCGAGCGAATTCGTTATTTACTGTAAACTATGTCGCTTCGTGGATTTTTGGCAATTGTCGCTTTGACGGACGCGCTCGCATGGGGCGCCTGGGGATTTTTGCTAAATGTCACGAACCCGGATTCTGGCTTGGCGATCATCGCTCTTTTTTATGCCAGTTTATTGCTCGCGCTCATCGGTCTTTTTGCGGTGATCGGCTTTGCAGTTCGTGTGTTTATTTTAAAACATGACGAGCTTGTATATATATATGTAAATCGTACATTTCGACAGGCGATGCTGTTGTCGCTCCTCGGCGTTATTTCACTTGCTCTGAATCACGCCGGGTGGCTGCGCTGGTGGGTGGTTATTCTCGTGATTGCGCTCCTGGGCGTGTGGGAACATTTTTTTCTGACGGGTGAAGAAGTGTAAGTTAATTCTGATCTGATTGTTGACGGCCTCCTATGTTCAAAAATTTTTTCAAACAATTTAGCAAAGATGTTGGGCTTGATTTAGGATCGTCGCACACGCGCGTGTATGTGCGCGACAAAGGAATTGTGGTTGATGAACCGTCGATCGTTGCACTTAATTCTAAAACCGATCAGATTATCGCCGTTGGTCACACCGCGCGCGACATGGTCGGAAAAACGCCGGGACATATTTCAACATCGCGCCCACTTTTGCGCGGAATTATTTCAGATTACGAAGTTGCGGAAAAGATGATCAAATATTTTATTGATAAAGTCCATGAAGATGGGATCAATTTAGTTCCACGTCCGCGAATTGTTGTTGCAGCGCCACTCGAAATTACTGAAGTTGAACGCAAAGCTGTTGAAGATGCGGCGTACGCAGCGGGCGCAAGTGAAGTACACGTGATTGAAGCGCCAATGGCAGCGGCATTTGGTGTTCGATTACCGGTTGAAGATGCGGTCGGAACCATGATTGTTGGCGTTGGTGCAGGCGTGACAGAAGTTGCGGTGATCTCGCTCGGCGGAGTTGTAACCTGGCGTTCGATTCAAGTGATGATTTCCGATAGTCATGTGCGTGAAGCAATTCAGCGTTCGGTAAAAACAATTATTGATACGGTTAAGGCAACGATTGAAGTTACACCGCCAGAATTAGTCGCGGATATTCATGAGAGAGGAATTGTGTTGGTGGGTGGCGGCGCTCAGTTGCGCGGACTTGATCGCACGCTCGCGCGCGCGGCGGAAATTCCAGTGCGCGTTGCAGATGACCCAACAACCGCGGTTGTTCGTGGTACAGGATTATTATTAGAACATCCATCTGTTTTAGCTGAGGTTGAATTACCTTCAGCACGTTTGCAAGACAAGGTTGGTTAATTTTCGCGAGACGACTATGCGGTTTCGCTCAAAGAAACATGTTCGATGGTATATTGCAGGCGCGTTGTTTGTTGTTTTTTTGCATATTGTAGGCGCGTTGCCGCCGCTTGAGCGTCGGGCTCGTACGATTATTGACATGCCGATCACATTTTTGTTTGATCGCGTGCAATTTGTGCGCACTGCGTTAACGCGGTGGAAGGAAAAACAGGACGCGGAAATTTTATTGCCACAGGTGACGCGCGAGCGCGATTTGTTGGCGACGCGAATTGCACTTGTAGAAGCGGACAATGCAGGCTTACGCCGAGAGATGCAATATCCGGTTCGAACAACCTGGACGACGATTGGCGCAGATGTAATTTCTAAAACAACGGATATTGCGCAACAAGCGTTAATTATTAATCGCGGTTCATCGAGCGGGGTCGCGCTGCATCAAATTGTTTTTACTGAGCAAGGAATTTTAGTGGGTGAAGTTATTTCCGTACAATCAGATCGCGCGTCCATTCGATTAACTAATGATAGCGAAAGTCGAATTGGTGTGTTGCTTGCAAAAAATTCGCACGTAGTCGGAATTGTTGAAGGTGGATATGGATTGGGTGTTCGTTTGAGTTTAATTCCGCCGCAAGAAGTTGTGTCAGAAGGTGATCTGATCGTGACGAATGATGTGACGGAATTTATGCCGCGCGGACTTTTGATCGGACGTGCGACAACAGTTTGACGCGAAACTTATGAGCCATTTCAACATGCGCTCATCGAGCCGGCGATTACGTACGACGAAATTAAACATGTGTCGATAATTTTGAAAAAATGAATTTCTTACGCGCATTATTAATTTTTTTGGGAGGACTTTTTTTCGGTGTTGTGGCCGTAGGTTTTATTGTGGCGCTGCCATTTCCATACTCTGAATTTCCGCTTATTCCAATCATGATTGCGTGCGCGTTGATTTTTCGGATGCGGCCATCGATGTTTTGGTTTTTGATAACGCTCATCGGCGTGACTGATTTATATCGGAGCAGTGGTTTCGGTGTTGGAATTGTGAG
This sequence comes from Candidatus Magasanikiibacteriota bacterium, assembly GCA_026396555.1. GTDB lineage: Bacteria > Patescibacteriota > Patescibacteriia > Magasanikbacterales > 2-02-FULL-50-9b > 2-02-FULL-50-9b. The sequence continues at coordinate 14,379 of JAPLWO010000075.1, read as the reverse complement.
TTTTGTGTTTTTGATTATTTTTGCAACGCAAATTTCAAATGAAATTATTACGCATCGATCGCTGGTTGGTTGTACGGTGATTTCACTTTTTATTGGCGCATGTTGGGTGACGTCGATGGGAATTGTTTCATTTATATATAATTGGTTTACGAATCAACCGATTATTATTTCAGTATCGAGTGTTGCGTTATCTGCGCTCATTCAAAGCATCGCCACTGCTGTTGTGTGCGGAATTATTTACACGCTGGTACCGCGATGGTGGCATAATCGTTCACCAATTACGGTGATGGGAAGTCGTGGTTTATGAAGTTATTTGAACAAACACTTTTTGTTCCTCGACGTCAGCGCTGGGTTGAAGATGCAGCGCCAGACGCGCAGTTAATCGATGATCGACATTCGATTTCTTTTTTAGGTACTTCAGTCGGGCGATCGAGAATTTTAATTTTTGGAATTATTAGTTTACTTTTTATTTTTGCGTTGACGGCGCGTGTGGTGCAGTTGCAGATTTTACAAAATGCAGAGTGGCGAACGCTTGCCGAACACAATCGCTTGCATGTGCAGCCGATTGTGTCGGAGCGAGGTGTTATTTTTGATCGAAATTTAATCCCGCTTGTTGCGAATGTGCCAAACTTTCGTTTAACAATTCGCGCACAAGATTTGCCGCGCGACGAAGCGTCACGTGAACAGCAGATTCGCGATCTTGGAAATACGATTGCGGTACCGGGCGAAAAAATTGATAAAATTTTAACCGCATTTCAAAAATATCGGTATGCGAGTGTGGTTGTAAAAGAACCGATTAATTATGATGAAGCGGTGTCGGTATATTTAAAAAGTGCAGCATTTCCGAGTTTGACGATTGAGCGTGGTGCGAAACGAAATTACTTGGCGGGTGTGCCAGGTAAACAAGAGCCTTTGCCAGAAAGTTTTTCTCATTTATTGGGCTACGTAGGACGTATTTCTCCTGATGAATTGGATGCGCAAGTTGGAGCGACTTATTTTCCAACTGATACGATTGGTAAAACAGGAATTGAATCGATGTTTGAAACAGCTTTGCGTGGAATTCCAGGGGAGCGAGATGCTGAGGTTGATGCGCATGGTGCTGAACGTCGTACTGTTTCTGTTAAAGATCCAACGCCGGGATCGAGTGTTGTTTTGTCGATTGATTATGAAGTTCAAAAACATTTAGAGGACGCGCTTCGAAAAGGCCTCGCAATTTCACATCGAACGCGTGGTTCTGCGGTTGCGGTTGACCCGCGCGATGGAACAATTTTGGCGTTAGTGTCATTACCATCATATAGTAGTAATACATTTGCGGATACTATTTCGCCGGAGGCATATTCTGCGTTATTAAATAATTCAGATGATCCATTATTGAATCGCGCGGTAGGTGGACAGTTTCCGTCTGGATCAACGATCAAGCCGTTTTATGCGGCGGCGGCATTGCAAGAGGGAATTATTACGCCAACGACAACTGTATTGAGTACGGGCGGATTAAAAATTGGTAATCGTTTTTTTCCGGATTGGAAAGTGGGCGGGCACGGTGTGACAAATGTGACGAAGGCAATTGCGGAATCAGTGAATACCTTTTTTTATGAGATTGGTGGTGGATATGGAAATCAACCCGGGCTTGGTCCTGCAAAAATGAAACAATATTTAGAATATTTTGGGTTTGGTCGTTCGACCGACAGTGGTTTTGTTGGTGAAGCAGATGGTTTTCTTCAAAGCCCCGCATGGAAACAAGATGTACGAGGTGAGCAATGGTATCCGGGTGACACTTATAACATGTCGATTGGCGAAGGTGATTTATTAATCACACCTTTGCAATTGGCGATGGGAATTTCGGCGATTGCGAATGATGGAACGCTGTGGAAACCGCGGTTGGAATTATATGAAACCCAGCCGGATGGAACTGAGGTCGTAAAAAAATCTGTTGTCGCGGCGAAAATTCCAATTGATGAAAAATGGCTAAAAGTCGTGCAAGATGGTATGCGCCAAACGATTTTGGCGGGAAGTGCGCGTAGTTTGCAGCAAATTCCACTTGCAATTGCGGGGAAAACCGGAACCGCACAATGGTCGGTGAGCAAGGCGCCTCATGCATGGTTTGAATCGTACGCACCGTATGATCATCCGGAAATTGTAACCGTTATTTTGATTGAAGAAGGGGTTGAGGGGTCAAGTACTGCGGTTCCTGCGGCGCGAGATTTTTATACGTGGTGGGCTGGATATCGACAACGGTAAAATTATTTTTTGACAAATATTCTGTCGTAATCGGATATAAAACAGGCGCGAAGTTCGTAAAAAGTTTTTCGCGCGAAATTTCTTCGCCATTAATTTTTTTCGCACGTGAAATTTCGTTGTAACGAAAATATTTTGTTGGCGTTTTAATAAAACAATGTTCAGCTTCAAACACAGAAAATTTTGCTTCAGCAGATTGTGGTGAAACAAGTTGACCTTTCAAATGATTTTCAGTAACCCAAATTTTTAATTGAAGTGGTTCGGCACTTGTATTTTTGATTTTGAGATCAACGAAATTATAGAGACATGTCGCGCCGCTACCAAATGGGAGTACGCGTCCAGAATCTGGAAACACATCCATCGAATGATGGTACCGTTCGATAATTTTTGTGTCCGCGTGCATAAAAATCCAACATAAAAAATTGGAAAGTTGACAGAGTCCGCCGCCAATTCCCGGGACAACTTTTCCATTGGAAAGCAGCATCCCGTTCACGTAGCCTTTTTTGTGCGTTGGTTGGCCGATCGTATGCCAAAGTGAAAAAATATTACCCGGATCGATAATTACGCCGTTTAAATCTTCACAGGCGCGTTGGAGGTTTGTGATTTTTTCTTTTTGTAAATTAATATCGCTGTCGCCGAGTTTTCGCACGAGGACACTTTGGTGACGAGCGATGACATGAGTGAAAAAAGTTTTAGATTTTTTGTTAGTAACTTTTGGATTCAAATAATTTTTTATAGAACGATGCGTACGGCGCGCTAAAAGAATTCCGCGTTTGAGTTGCGGAAGTTGAGATGAGAGTGCTTTTCGGCGTGGTTGCTCGTGTGCGTTAACGAGCGCTCGGAGTTTGTCGATGTCCATAAATAATGTGGACGAAAGCATAGCATGAAAATGGGGAAATGTCAATGAGTGGAAATAAAAACGCCACTCGCCGCGGTTGCGTACGAGTGGACTTTAATTCAGGTGCGTTTTTTCATCTTAATGAGCCCATAGGCAACCTGGCTAGTGACCGCATTTGCGCCAATGAACATCCAGACCGCGAAAATCCAGTCTGTCCAGCTTGTTTCGCCTGGTTTCAAAATTGTTGCAGCTAGATTGAGTGTCACGCCAAGTGACCATGAAGCCCAGGCGAGTTTGTCCTCATTCTCAGGATTTTTACGAACCTCTAGAAACGTTGGCCATGTTCCGCAGCCGTCCGCCACGATTACGAGTAACATCATGACCGTGGCATTTTGCGTCATTTTGTAGAGACCGAAGCTGAACGCGGCAATGACAAGGCTGGTGATTTGGACTTTGGAAACTGGACCTGTGTGCTTGAGTGAACACAGAAACGTGATGATGGGGCCGGCTGCGCCCGCAAGCAAAATCCAGAAACATGCAGTGGAAGGATCGCGTGTGCCAGCAAAGAATGCGATCGTGCCGTTAATACTCCAGATGAGCCAAGATGCTCGAACGGGGATTGCAGGTCTTTCCTTGCGTAGGATCGAGGTAATGTATGGCACAAACGCCGCGCCAAATATAATGCCTGAGAGAAGACCGAGGCTTTCATGTGGTTGCACAGCAACCTCCACTCGTGGTTATGCTGGCTAATTCCAGATTTTTAGATTAACTAAAAAATATGGTTTTGTCAAGGGAGGGTGATCAATTATGTGTGATAAAAAAAGTTAAACAATTTATTTGAAAAAGTTAAACATTTTTGCACTTGGTAAAATATACACGTGCTTCGGGTAATTAAAAAATCCACCATGAAAGTGGATTTTTTAAGTCGGGCTGGCGGGATTTGAACCCACGACCTCATCGTCCCGAACGACGCGCGCTACCAACTGCGCTACAGCCCGATAAAATAAAATAACCACAAAATTTTATCGCACCTTATAACGCGTGTCAATAAAAAATGATATACTGTCACACATGGCACGATATAGTCCACATGCAGATCCAGAAGTTAAACGCTTGCGTATCGCAGGCGGTTTTTGGCTTGCGGTCGCGGGCATTTTTCTGGTGCGACTATTCATTATTCAGGTGCTCGAGCACTCAGAATATGTTCGACAAGCTGGCGTTTCGCACAATATTAGCCAAACAATTAAAGCAAAACGAGGTCAAATTTATACACGTGATGCGCGTGATGGTCAGCAAGCGGTTTATCCGGTGGCACTCAATCGTGATCAAATGGTTTTGATAAGTGATAATCGGAAAATTGTAGACGGGGATCGTGTTGCGGGGATCGTTGCGACCGCTGCGTCGCTATCTTCAGAAGATACGGACATATTAAAACAAAAATTATCACAGAAATCGCGTGCATACCAAATTTTATTAAAAGATGTAAAACCGGAAATTGCGGATGCGCTCACTGCAGAATTAAGCAAACAAGATATTGATGGAATTTATTTTGATCGTGTGCCTGCTCGATATTATCCTGAGAATGAATTGTTGGGTCAAGTCACGGGCTTCATGGGGAAAAATTCTGCGGGTGAGGCAATTGGACAATATGGCATTGAAGGATATTTTAACGTGCGACTCGGCGGCACGAATGGATATATTAAAACAGAACGCGATCCATTTGGCGCGTGGATTCCGGTTGCTGATCGAGATTTTACAGAATCGCACGATGGCGATGATGTCATTTTAACAATTGATCGAACGATTCAATTGCAATTGTGTAACGCGCTGCAAAAAGGAATCTTGGAATATTTCGCGCGTAGTGCAACGGGAATTATTGAAGATCCAAAAACAGGCCGCATTCTTGCAATGTGTAACGTGCCGAATTTTGATCCGAATAATTATAGAGATGTTGTGTCGGCGAGCGTTTATAATAACAACGCAATTTTTACGGCGTTTGAACCAGGTTCAGTTTTTAAACTGGTGACCATGACTGCAGCGATGAATACAGGCGCCGTGAGTCCGGATACGACGTATGTGGATGCTGGTTTTGTAAAGCGTGATAAATTCACAATTAGAAACGCGGGAAATAAAGCATGGGGAAAACAAACCATGGCAAGTGTTATTCGCGAATCGATTAATACAGGAACGGTGTTTGCGGCTGATGCGATGGGGCAAGATGCATTTCGAAAATATGTGAATGAATTTGGTTTGGGTCAGAAAACGGGAATTGAATTAAAAACAGAAGAGACGGGAAATATTAAATCGTTATCGCGCCCCGGGTCTGTTTATTTGGCAACTGCATCATTTGGCCAAGGTTTAACGACGACGCCGATTCAATTACTACAGGTGTATGCGACAATTGCAAATGGCGGTGTGATGATGAAGCCGACAATTGTGTATGCGTGGAATAAAGATAATGGTACAACGGACTATAATGATCCGACAACGATCCGACAGGTAATTACAAAACAGACCGCGGCGAAAGCGACAGAGATGATGCGGACGGTAGTTGAAGAAAGTCACGGACATGCAGCGAAAGTTGCGGGGTATACGATTGTGGGGAAAACAGGAACTGCTCAAATTGCAGGTCCAGGCGGAAAATACACGGAGGAAATGAACCATACATTTATCGGGTATGGACCGGCAAATAATCCACGATTTGTGATGCTGATTAAATATGAAGCGCCAAAAGCAGTGTATGCAGAAAGTACCGCGGTGCCGACATTTGGCGAAGTTGCGAAATTTCTGGTAGAGTACTTGGGCATTCAGCCGGATAAACCTGGTTTTAATTGATTTTATGAGCATTTTAAACGCAAAAAAAGTACATTTTGTTGGCATTGGCGGCATTGGCGTTTCTGGGTTGGCTAAAATTTTGGCAAGCCGCGGAATTGTGGTAACTGGTTCTGACGCTGAAAAAAGTCCGATTACTGACGAACTCGAAGCCGATGCATTTGCGGTTAAACTTTTTATTGGACACGACGCGTCGCATGTAGGCGCGGATGTTGAAGCGGTTGTATATTCAGGTGCAGTTCCTGAAGAAAATCCAGAACGTGTTGCGGCGGGTGATCGCGGCATTCCGACATTTTCATATTCACAGGCACTTGGCGAATTAACAAAAGAATATCAAACGATCGCGGTTTCAGGAACGCACGGAAAAAGTACCACGACTGCGATGCTTGGTAGTGTGTTGATTGCAGCGGGAATGGATCCGTTAGTCTTAGTTGGAACACGTGTGCCGATTTTTGAACACGGAAATGTACATTTGGGTAAAGGATCGATTTTTGTTGTTGAAGCGTGCGAACATGAAGCGCAGATGATGAATTTATCGCCTGAAAGAATTGTAATTACAAATTTGGAGTCGGATCATTTGGATTATTATGGTACGTTCGAAAAGTTGTGCGCGACATTTAAAAATTATGTGGGCAAAATCGAAGGTGATCATTGCGTGGTGAATGGCGATGATTCAGATGTGATGAAATTATTTGCTGACGCGGCGACTGGACCGAAAACATTTGGATTTAAGAGCGGTGATGTTCGGTGTATTGCGCGAAAAAATGAAGATGGTGTTCAGACCGCAACAATTGAAGAAACGGTTGATGGCGTTGCACACGAATTACGTTTACGCATCCCTGGAGCATTTAACGTGATGAATGCGCTCGCTGCATTTACAATGGCGCGCGAAGTTGGTGTTGAAGCAGATGTTGCATTGAAAGCGCTGATCGAATATCCAGGATCATGGCGTCGTTTTGAACGCGTGGGAACAACGGCGAGCGGTGCGCCGGTTATTTCGGATTATGCGCATCATCCAACTGCGATTCGAGAAACGCTGACTGCTGCACATGAATTTTTTCCAAACAAACGCGTGCTCTTAGTTTATCAGCCACACCAGCATCATCGCACCAAAGCATTGCACACAGAATTTGTGCATGCGCTGTCGGATTCTGATGCGTTGATTTTAAACGAAGTGTATCATGTGCGCGGTCGTGAAAAAGCAGAGGATGCTGCGGCAACGAGCGAACAATTGATGCAGGATATTTCTGCAGAGCGCGGATCAGACAAACCGCAGTGGTATGCAAGTACATTACCAGAAGTTACAGAATTAATTCGCGAACACGCGTTGCCGGACGACGTTGTGTTGGTAATGGGCGCGGGAGATATTTATAAAGTCGCGCACGAAGTATGCTCGAAATAAAAGAAAACGAGTCACTTGCAAAACATTCGACGTTTAGCGTCGGTGGCGCGGCGTTGTTCGGCGCGGTTGCGCATGATGTTTCTGAATTGCAGGAAGCGCTTAATTTTGCGCGAGAGAAAAAAATTCCGTGGCGCGTTTTGGGCGGCGGAAGTAATTTATTGGTGAGCGACGATGGATTTCCAGGGCTCATCATTTGGTATCAGAATCGCGACGTAGAAATTGATGGCGGAAAAATTGTCGCGGGTGCAGGTGCGATCACAGCTGCAGTTGCGGGTGCGAGTGTGCGCGCGGGGCTGACCGGATTTGAATGGGCTGCGGGAGTTCCGGGAACAATTGGCGGAGCAGCGCATGGAAATGCAGGTGCGACGGGCGGAGAAATGAAAGATTCGATTGCTTCGGTTTCTGTTTTAGAAGATGGAGAAATAAAAAATTACGACGCGGGTGCGTGCGAATTTTCATATCGTCATTCTATTTTTAAAAATAAACCTGGCGCAATTATTTTGTCTGTGACGTTGAAACTTGCACATGCGGAAGATACGACGATGCCGGTTGCAAAGATGCGCGAAGTTTTAGAATACCGCATTAAAACACAACCTAAGGGTGTACCGAGTAGCGGCTGCACATTTAAAAATGTTGAAATTGATGATTCGAAATTAGTAGTGCTGCGTGCGGCGGGCGTTCCAGAACAATTTCTCGCAGCGCATCGAATTCCTGCGGGCTGGCTCATCGAAGCGGCGGGATTAAAAGGGAAGAACGCAGGTGCTGCATACATTTCTCCGGTTCATGGAAATTTTATCGTTCCAGCGCCGGGCGCGACAGCGAGTGATATTGCATTGCTCATTGATGTGGCGAAAGAAAAAGTTGCAGCGCAATTTGGTCTCGAGTTGCATGAAGAAATTACGCGCTTGAATATTTAATCAGACAGGTCTACAATAAAAACATATGCAAATTACATTTCATAGCACTGGACTTACGCTCACGAACGCGATCAAAGAAATCGCAGCGGAAAAATACGCGCGCCTCGATAAAATTGTTGGAACACTCCATGATAATCCATTGGTAACCGTCGAACTTTCTCGCACCACGCATCACCACCATAAAGGAAAGATTTTCCGCGCTGAAGTTCATATGGCAATGGGACGCCAATCTGTGTACGCAGCTGCAGAGTCGGATGATTTATATGACTCGATGGACCAGTCAGTCGCAGCGATCAAGAAACAAATTTTACGCATCAAAGAAAGTGCGGTTGATAACCGAAAACGCGATAAATAATTGAAATTTTAGCTGAAAATCAAAACTCCGTCAGAAATGGCGGGGTTTTTGTTTATATATTGACAAAAATCGATTTTTATGATATTTTAATCAGTCATATTCGGGCACATTGCTTGATGTGGCGCAGCTGAAAAGCTGAACTGTGCCGGCAGTATCCGGTTTTGCTCACATGGCCGCGCGTAATTGCGGGCCATTCGGAGATTGTCATGCATCCACAACGTGAAGTTCTATATCTGAGCGGCGCACAGGAAGCGCTCGAATACACCAAGCAAATTCCGGTTCACATGGATATGGAGTTGCCAGCTGAAGAGCGGCTTGCGTTCCTGACGGACATGATGTGGACTGTCGAATGTCAGGGGAGTTCGATCCCGTTTTCGATCGGTGCGCGCTGGCTGTCAATGTTCAAATTTGCCGCCACGGCGTATTTGTTCAACGACAGTGTTGAGCAGGTGCTCATTTTTCTGCGCAACTTCTTCGCGGTTCCGTATTGCGTGGAGGTTTTGTGTGATGATGAGCAGTTCGTCGAGTTTGCGCGGAAGTCGTCAGATTTCGAACAGTTTTTTCTCGATGCGTATGGAGCGTGCGTGCGTCGGAGCAGAGACATGATCAAGATCGCGCGCGTTTTGGGAATTTCGAACGAGAAGATTGGTCAGGCGATTCTCGCTCGGCTGGTCAACGCGCACGCAGTCGTCCAGACCGAAAACCCGCACGTGAGCGAATTTCGCAATTTTCTGGAGTATGGCGGTGAGCTGATTTCGCGGTATGTGAAAGATCCTGACCTGCGACTTTCGAGCTGGAAAACAGTCATGGATCCAGATCGCGAGTGGAGCATCCTGAAGGAATGCGGACTCTTGGAGGCTGCACTTCGGGAATGCGCTGCGAAAGCGCCGCATCTCATCACCACGTATCACGACTTCATGATTGCGCGCGGCTTGTCGAGCGAATTTGCGAAGGAAGTCTGCGAAGCCTCCGCGGGCAAGTTGGTGAGCGTGCAGCACCAGAATCTCGCGTATCTAAATTCGTTGCCGCTCGAAATCCGTCTGGCGTTGGCGCTTCGGCTTCCGACTAAGGACCAATACAACGCCGTTGCGGTGATGGTTCCGTTTGTGACTCAGGTGATGTTCGATTTGGATCAGAAGCAGATGGTTCAGTATCACGAGATGCTGTTCGCGAAGCTCACGCAGTTTTCGCCCATCACCGTGATGAAGCTCATGTATCCGCTGCTCAAAGTTATCGGGCCGGACGACCTTGGTAAGCGCGTGACAAAGTTTACGCTGCAAGCCTGGCTCGACGAGAAAGGGTTTACGGTAAGTCGAGTTGTGATGCGCCCTCATGAGAATCGAAAGACGGGGCGTATGGAGTCTCGGGCGCAAATCGAGATGGGTGAGGACATTTGCATGCACGAAGCGTGGCACTCTCACCGGTATTTTCCGGCGGCAGGCGACCTCGTGATCGTGGACACTGGGCACGCACAGCGCATCGCGCGCAACGTGTGGGTGAAGATGTTTGATCTTGTTGAAGAAGCGTCGAAGAAATAAGTAGAAGAAAATTAAGACCCTGCCACACACATCGGATTCATCCTGGAACTCAGGACCGTTTACGAAGATGTGTGTGGTAGGGCGTTTTTTATTTCAATTTTTTCAGACAGCATCCTTGACAGCGCTGTCTTTTCTTGATATGCTGCATCGTTCGACAAATAACCGTCATTGGGGCTGTTTTTTAGTCGATCGATGGCAGAGGTATCTCATGAAGATTGGACATTTTTTGATTGCGGTGCTGATCGCGGCGTCGGTTTTCGGCTGTGCGAACCTGGATGGTAAAGAAGGTAACGGTGAAAACCCTGCGCCGGACGCCGCGCCGAAAGAACGACCTGCTTCGCACCGTCCGGAGGAAGCAGCTCCGCCGCCCGTCGCGTGTCCCGGTCTTGTGACCGACACGGTGGCGAAAGATTTCGATGCCTTCAAGGCGGAGACCATCAATCTCCTCGAGGATCCGAAGGTTTTCTCGCTGCTGCCGGAACAACGGCTTCGCCAGCTCATTTTGCTTCGCCTCGAATTGGCAGACAACAAAGCGTATCAAGCGGCATACTGCGCGCATGCGGGGATGTGTGAATGTCAGGAGCGCGAACTTGAGTGGGCGCGTGGCAGCTATGGCCGCGCGATGCTCTACGCTGAGATTTACCAGGAAAGGTTTCCGGAGAATCTGAAACCTCGCGGAACGAAGACGTACCGTTCCGACGTGGCGGACGCGTATTTGCGGTGTTTAGATGAGCTGTACCCCAGCGGCGGCGCTCCGCAGATTCCGTGACTTTCGGCAGTTTCCACCCCACCTACAGCGTTCGCCAAACCCTGGTTTGAGCGCTGTTGGTGGGGATTTTTTTATCATTTTTTTGCCCTTGTTAAATTTTGGATTTTACGCTAGAATATTCCTATTCTATGTCATTTTTCTCAAAACTTTTCGGCGATCCGAACGCAGCTGTATTGAAGACCTTGCAACCTATTTTGGATGATATTAAGGCTTTGGCGCCGGATTTTGCCGCACTTTCAGGCGACGCGCTCAAAGCAAAGACTGAAGAATTTCGTGCGCGGTTAAACGCGACCGAAAATCCAGCAACGCTCGATGATTTGTTGCCAGAAGCGTTCGCTGCAGTTCGAGAAGCTGCGAAACGAACTATCAAACAATATCACTACGACGTGCAGTTGCTCGGTGGTATGGTTTTGCATCGCGGCCAGATTGCGGAAATGAGAACGGGTGAAGGTAAAACTTTGACCGGAACGTTGCCAACATATTTGCACGCGCTCGATGGACGTGGTGTGCACGTTGTAACCGTGAATGATTATTTAGCAAAACGTGACGCGGTGTGGATGGGTCAGGTGTATCACGCGCTTGGAATTTCAGTCGGTGTGATTCAACAGCAGATGACGTCATACATTTACGATCCAGAATATCGCGTTGTAAATCGCGTAACGTCTGAAGGCGTGACGGACGAGGGAACGGTGCAAGATAAAGAACGCGACGAGCTCGGAAGTTTTCATGTTGAGATGGATTATTTGCGTCCATGTACGCGTCGTGAAGCATATGCGGCGGACATTACGTATGGAACGAACAATGAATTTGGTTTTGATTATTTGCGCGACAACATGGTTTCCTCTGCAACTGAAATGGTGCAGCGAGGTTTGGTTTACGCAATGATTGATGAAGTCGATTCAATTTTGATTGATGAAGCTCGAACACCGCTGATTATTTCTGCGCCGGCCGAAGAAGCGCAGGATACATATTTCAAATGTGCGGCGATTGTAAAACAGTTGAAGCCAAAAGAACATTTTAATATTGATGAAAAAGAACGATCGGCGACGTTGACGGAACAAGGAATTACCGCGGTTGAAAAATTGTTGGGCATTGAGAATTTGTATGTCGAAGGCGGACATCGTTTAGTGCACCATGTTGATTCAGCACTCAAGGCAGAAGTTTTGTTTAAGCGCGATAAAGATTATGTCGTAAAGGACGGCGAAATTTTGATTGTTGATGAATTTACCGGACGTTTGATGGTGGGTCGTCGCTATTCTGAAGGTTTGCATCAGGCGATCGAAGCAAAAGAGGGTGTTGAAATTCAGCGTGAAAGTCAGACGCTCGCGACCGTGACATTTCAAAATTATTTCCGTTTGTACGAACGCATTGCGGGTATGACGGGTACGGCGGTGACCGAAGCGGAAGAATTTGGAAAAATTTATTCGCTTGAAGTTGTGGTAATTCCACCGTTTAAGAAAAATGCGCGCGTTGATTTGGGCGATCAGATTTATAAAACAGAAGCAGGAAAGTTTGATGCGGTCGTGCGTGAAGTAAAAGCGCGTAATGAAAAAGGCCAACCAGTTTTGATCGGTACGATTTCGATTGAAAAAAATGAGGAGTTGTCACATTTGCTCGAGCTCCAGGGAATTCCACATCAGATTTTGAATGCAAAAAATCATGAACGTGAAGGTTAAATTATCGCGCAAGCAGGTCGTCGCGGCGCGGTGACATTGGCGACGAATATGGCGGGTCGTGGTGTTGATATTTTGCTCGGTGGTATTCCGGTTGATACAGATGAACAAGAATTTGTGCGATCAGTTGGTGGTTTAGTTGTGCTTGGAACTGAACGTCACGAATCACGCCGCATTGATAATCAGTTGCGTGGTCGCGCGGGTCGCCAAGGAGATCCAGGTGTAACGCAATTTTTTATTTCAACAGAAGATGATTTGATGCGTATTTTTGGATCAGATCGCATGCGAAATTTGATGGAAAAATTGCAGGTGCCGGATGATATGCCGATTGAGCATCCGCTGATTTCGAAATCACTTGAGACTGCGCAGAAAAAAGTTGAAGGGCATAACTTTGATATTCGAAAACATTTGCTTGAGTACGATGATGTATTAAATCGTCATCGCGAAGTGGTGTATAAAAAACGTCGTGAGATTTTGGAAGCGAGCGAGGCGGATGATGCTGTTGCGGCGCTTGATACAATTGTTGGATTGGTTGATGTGATGTTGGAGCAGGAAATTGAATCGCTCGTTTTTCAAGCAACAGAAGTCGAAGGCGAAATGGATATTAATGAAATCGAATTGCGTCGAACGCTTGGAGGGTTATTACATGTTGATAACGCGACGATTGATGGATTTTTGGCGCCGCTCCAAGATACGGAACGCAAAGATATTGTGCAGTTACGCACGGAATTGATTGAACCGTTAGTATTGCATGCACAAGATCGGTTGCGTGCAGTTGCTGCACGTGTGGGTGAGCCACGAGCCGCGGTTCAGACATTGGCAAACGTGATGCTTCGCGCGATTGATATGCTGTGGATTGAACATTTGGAAGCGCTCAGTTATATGCGAACTGGAATTGGTTTGCGTGGATACGGTCAGCGCGATCCACTCGTTGAATATAAACGCGAATCGTATCGTTTGTTTCAAGAATTGCTCGCGTACATTCAGAAAGATGTGGTGTATGCGGTTATGGCGATTGATGAAGCGATGCGTATCGCGCCGGCAAGTTTGTTGGAACGCCGTGGCGTGACCATGTCAGGCGCAGCAAAAACACAACCAGCTGCTGAAGCTGCGGCGATTCACGAAGGTGAAATTGTTGATAATGCGGGCGCGGCTGGGCCATCGGAACAATTTGCGATGTTGAATGGAGAGAAGGTTGGACGAAATGATGTGTGTCCATGCGGGTCAGGGAAAAAATATAAGAAGTGCCACGGCGCTTAAATATTTGTCTCACTTGAGCGCACGCGTCAACGCGCTCCTGTGGCGCGTTGCGCTCTCTCTCGACTCGCTCGTTTTGTACAGAGCACAAAACACCAAGCTCGCTTGTCTGCGAGAGACGCTCTCGTGGGACAAATATTTAACTGCACGTCACAGCGCTTGTCTATAATTCGGACTGAGTCGTTCTATGAATTTTAAAAAATATAAAATTGTTGTATTTGTTCCAGAATCCCATGCTGATATTGTTCGTGACGCTATGGCGAATGCGGGCTCAGGAATAATCGGGAATTATTCGCACTGCACGTTTTCTACAAAAGGGATTGGTCGATTCAAACCACTCGATGGTGCGAACCCGACCATTGGTTCAATTGGTAAATTGGAATCAGTTGAAGAAGAACGAATAGAAACAATTTGTGCAGCTGTTGTTTTAGACGGTGTAATAGCTGCAATTAAATCAGTGCATCCGTATGAGGAAGTTGCATTAGATGTGTATCCTTTAATTTAAATAATATGCGAATCGGAATTATCGGTAGCATGCAATATACAGAACAAATGGTCGCTGC
>JAPLWO010000029.1 GCA_026396555.1 Candidatus Magasanikiibacteriota bacterium | reverse complement strand
ATATCAATTTCAGTTTGATCGATCGAACGAATTCCCGCCTGTTCAAATTTCGCTGCATCCCATCCGCTAAAAAATCCACGGCGCAAAAATAATTCTGTCAGAAATTTCTGATCATCCGGTGCATCGTATCCGCCTTGCAAAATATTTGCCGCAATAATATCTTCAATTGGTTTTTTGAAATCCGACGCAACCCACACCGCGACAATTTTCTTCATCAAATCACGCGTTGAAATCACCATTTTTTCTAACTGCGCTGATTCTGCTGACATTGATTTTGCCATATGCATAAATCGTTGTCCCTTTGTTTTTCCCGTAAATAATTCTTGCGATTCGTGCACGACAAGCGCCAAATCAACGAGCCGTTCATACATATCCGCTGGAAATCCAGGTGGCAATCGCTGTTTATCTTTTCGCATCAGCGCGGTCAAAATCAAATCATAGGTTTCCGACAATTCTGGATATCCAACTTCTTGTCCGACCCAGCGTGAACGAAAAGCGGCGTTAAATTCTTTCACACCCGCATATTGTCCACCAACGTTTAACGTTCCGACGATAACAAATCCAGGTTTAATTTCAAACGATTCTTCGCCGTTTTCCTGCAACCGAACTTTATCGCCGACGCGTCGAAGTAGTAAATCATTCAAGCGTGAAATAATTTCTGGCGGCGCCATATTTATTTCATCCATGATGAGCGGTTTTCCATCGCGGAGCGCACGACCGAGCGGACCATAATTAAAAATTGTTTCTGTAACTGCGCCCTGACCGAGTAATAATTTTGTAATGTCAGCTTCCGGAACATCTTTAATTCCGTGTTCTTGTAATTGCGCTGCTAATGTTTTTGCATGGACCGCGAGCACTGCAGGGTCGCTCACATTTTTTCCTGTCAATTTTAATTTACCCACCAAATCATATACCGACGCTTCGTCTGATGCTGAGAAAAATTCTGGCTGCAATCGATCATACAATTCGTCCGGATCCATTTCTTCTGCGTTTGGAATATAATCCGTCGCGTTTTCAAGCATGAATAATTTTGCTGCATGACGCGCAACTTCCGTTTTACCTGCGCCAAGATGACCCGCGAGCAAATATGGCTGATGCGCGCGCATATTCTCAACCACGGTGCTCACAATTTTCTCAACCGACGGAACTTCCATAATTCGCCCATTCTTCCATGAATCCTGATATTTTTTGAGTGTGATAAATCGATTAAACATCGGCCCAAGCGTGTCAGGATTTTCAGTTGCCTTTAATTTTTTCTCGATGTCACCAAGTTCAGTCTTAAGTTTTTCAATTTCGATTCGTGTCAATCCAACTGCAGCACCCGTTTCCCCTGCAACTGCTTCGCGACGCTTTTCCGCAATCTGAAATTTTAATTCTTCTGCATGAAATTGCATTTCAGGAATTATTTGAGTTGCTTTTCCGTAAATTTTTTCTAATTTATGTCCTTTGTAACTATCCGCCGTGAATGCCTCGCGAAGCCCTGGAACTTGCAGCAATTCATTTAAACGTGCGCGCAATTTATTAAAATGATCGGTGACAATTTTTTCGCGATCAACTTCTTGTCGCACCACACGACCTTCGTCGTCAAATGTTACGCCCGCTGTCGCGCTTTCAGTTTTCGATGCTTCGGTTTTAACCCGCATCGGAATAAACCGAGTTCCGATTCGTCGCGACACGCGTTCTGTTTGGGATGAATCCACCATCGTCGCCTCCGCTTTATGAACACTCAACCCAAAATCATTAATTTCAGAAACCAAATGATATACCGAATCGATCAATTCAAGTTTTCCCTCAGGATCCATGGTCTCAAAATCAAGACCTTTTAAATTTTCTGGGCTATAAATTGGTTGTTTTGGGGCGGATTCGAGTGTACTCATATGAAAATTGTATGCTACAATAATAGCACGTTTTTCGAAAATATCGCTAGTATATGTTTAATAATCCGTTTGACAAAAAAATCGCACGGCCAGAAGATACAGATCCAAAACAAAATAGGGATTTAATTGATACGCTACTTGGATCTGATGTCGCGGCTGAATTTGAAAATCTAACCAAAAATTCTTTTGGTGTCCAGAAAGATCGAGGTGTAACGATTGCGGCTCGAGCAAAAGAAGCGGTAGCAGCACATGATGCGTTATTAAAAAAAATAGAAGAAGCGAAAGCAGAGCATTTTTTCTCTGTTGAATTAGGCGAACAATTTGATGAACAAATTGAAATGCTTTTTGAACTCGGACTGCTGCAAGGAAAAGAAGGGGGCGAGTACTGGATTTCAGCGGTTGATAAAAAATCATATACTGCACCAACAAAGGAAGCGATCCGGGCATATTTTTCGGCGCCCGAGCGCGCTGATTTCATCAAAGAAAAAATTGCGCAGGGTTTTACCAAGCTGCAGATTACTCCATTCGGAACATCGCTGATATATATTGAACAAATATTTAATGACGTTCTTCAGCGACAATATGAACAGGGTGAGTTATACGTCGATCACCATCCAATTAGGTTTACTGAGGACGGTCCTCCATCGGTTTGGACGGAACCTGATCTCAGCAATGCAGACGTTACACGCAATATTTTTTATTACCCTGAATTAGCTGATACTTCGAGTCATGAAGTGCAAGAAGCTCGAGCAAAATTCGAAATTCTACAAGATACTGCACAGCCCTTCCCTGGATTTAATGTGCTATTGCTTCAAAAAGAAAGGGCGTTGCAACCCGAGGGCTATGGAGTAGAGACCAGAAAACGTCCACCACTTCCGGTCGGAAAATCTCCGATTGAATATTTAAAAATGTTGCAAGACAAAAATTCTCCCTATTTTGGAGAAACTGGCCTGACCCTCGAGGATTCCTTTACACAATTTATTTTAGAAGTGCATCGATGGCATGAAATTATGGATACGCACATTAATGCAGCGGGGAACGATGATGGTGTTCGAAATCTGTGCATTGCGAGCTTCGAAACTATACGTGTCGACGATGCATCACCAATTAATTATGGCGGTGTTCCGCTCATCTGTTGGGATCATGTAAATAAAGTTATTAATGTTGACGAAATCAGCACAAAACTGAGTAATGAACGATGGGGGCTGAGAACCGGAGTAAAATAATATGTATTCAAATCCATTCGACCGAAAAATTACACCCGCGGCGGAAACAGATCGCGAACAAAATAAAAAATTGTTGGACGAGCTTTTGGGGTCTGAAACCGCGGCGGAATATGATGCGCTTGTGGCTGGACAGCCGAATGCTGTAAAAAAAGACAGAGGAGATCTAAAGATGCGCGCTGCCGAAGCGATCGCTACCGAACCATCCTTATTAAAAAAAGCGCGCGAAAGTCAAATCGAACAATTTATCTCAGAACTAAGATTTCAGTCACAACAACAAATGCGTGCGCTAACTGAGCTCGGGTTTATTATCATGGAAAAAGGACAGCGCGGCATTCAAGGTATTGATGAGAAATTTTATCAAGCACCACGCGATGAGGAAATTGTCGCTCATTTTGCAAACCCTGAACGCAGAGATTTCTATCAACAAAAAATTAGTGAGGGATTTACCCGCCTTCTCATTGTACCGTTTGCAACACGATTAGAAACAATCAAATTAACACTCGAAGCTGAGCTCGAGGAGCGTTTCTTAAATAACAAAGTTTTTGATCAAAACAAAGATCAAGAAACATTTTCAAATCCTATCGAAATACTCGAGCAGGCAGAACCCTTCGATGACGGAGACGTCAACAGTGATGAGGATCCAGGCGGCGTTATAAAATACTATCCAGATTTTAACAGCTCATCAATTGGCCAAACTAAGCGTGAAATTTTGGCTGATCCCACACAGCCTTTTCCGGGCTACAACGTTTTACTTGTTCACGATCCTGAACTATACCTATTAAATCCTAAACAAGATTACATTGAAGGACGGGTTGCCAACGGGTCATCGATTATGATCCGTGATTATGTAGCGTCTATGCATGATCCGAATTCCACTATTTTTGGAGAGGTAGGTCTCACACTTGAAGACACCTACATGACTTTTCTAATGAATCTGCACATTTCTAATCTATTAGTTCGATCAACCCCACAACAGCTCGGACTAAGTCTTGTGAGCATAGCAACATACGTAGAGCCATGTAATAAATTCGGAACAGATTTTGATGAAGAATGGATTCCAGATACATTTTGGGCCTCCAGCGGCGGAAAGCTCAAAACGTTATCATGCACAAGTAGCACGAGGATGCGAAATTTTGATGCGTATTCTGCAACCGCGATTAAATAGTTGCGTTCAACACAAGCTTCCATTCCTCTTCAGTCACTGGCTGCACCGAAAGCCGGCTGTGCGTGACCAATTTCATCTGCGCTAATTTTGGATTTGATTTTATTTCTGCGAGCGAAATCGGACGAGCTAATTTTTCTATCGGTTCGACATCGACACACTGCCACACGCCGGTTTGATCCGTCGAATCCTGATGCGCTGCGGCTACCACGCGTGCAATTCCGACAATCTCCGGCTTGCCATTGCTGTGATAAATGAAACACAAATCCCCCACAGCCATCGCGCGCATATTATTTCGCGCTGCATAATTTCGCACGCCATCCCACTCCGCGCGCCCGCGCCGAACCAATTCATCCCATGAAAAAGTCGTGGGTTCTGTTTTTAAAAGCCAATAATTCATAAGGTCAGTATAACAAAAAATGGCCCATGAGTTTACCGCGGTTATGCGATAAACTCATGGGCCAGACATTTCTACTTACTTCGGCGGAATCACTTTGACCTTCTCCTTTTTCTCTTCACGAAATTTACGAATCACGCTACCAAACACCAATCCAAATCCAAGCGCCATCATTGCGAATCCAGGAAAGGCTTCGACCGTGGGTACCACAGACACAAAACCCACACCGGCGATAAAGAATGCGCAGCCAATCCTCGTATAGAAGCTAACGCTATCTACAGGCTTTTCGTCGACTTTCGGCTGAACCAGTTTTTCCTCCGGCTCGTCAGTCGATTCGCCCTCTTTACGTTTCCGCGTGATGAAGTAAACAAACAACGTCCCCATACCTCCCCCGAGCAAAATGTCGCCTTGTCCGCGTTCCGTTACACAAAGCTCAGACTCGTCGCCGTGTCGTTCAAACATCGGCTGATTCATCGGCGTGCTGAGCAGGATGATAATGCCTGCCAGTGTCAGAATTCCACCAAACATGAACAGTTGCTGTCCTCGATATTCCATTGACGCCTCCTACAATATTACACCGAAAGTGTATGCAAACCGCAACACACTGTTGCCAACCAGCAACATACTAATTTAGCTTAAATACTGGTAAATGTCAACGTTATATTGTCACATGTTGACATTTGCCAACAACAGTGCTACACTGGCTCTATATATGCTCGAAAATTTAAAGAAAATCCTGGTTGAAATAGGCCTTCCGGAAAAAGAAGCTCAGGTATTATTCGTATTAATCCAGCACGAAACCCTAAAAGCATCCGATTTAGCGCGTAAAACACGGCTTAATCGTACAACGCTGTATGGTATTTTAAAATCCCTGACAGCGCTTGGTCTGGTAACGACTCACGAACAGTTTGGTATCACTGTTTATTCCTCGATTGACCCTGCGCTCCTACCCGCATTCCTTGAACAAAAGCGCGAGGCACTTCGCGTCCAACAAACAGCGATCAGTGAGTTACTTGGTGACATCCAAAAAGTTCGCGACACAAAACGAGGTCTGCCCCGTCTTCAATTTTTCGAAGGATGGGAGGGATTAAAACAGGCGTACGAAGATACGCTCGAGCACAATAAAGAAAAAATAATCTGGGATTTTACTGGAACGCAAAGCATTGCCCAAAATCTGGACCCTATTTTTTTGGAATACTACATGAGCAAACGTGCGCGCCTTGGTATCAAATGTATCCAAGTGGCGCCAGATAACGCTGTCACACAAAAAACAATCGAGGAAGATAAAAAATATTTACGCGAAACGTTTGTGATTCCTACTGAATACGAAATGCAAACCGAATTCGTAATGTACGATAATAAAGTCACGATGCTTTCTTTTGCCCCTGACCGGCCGCTTGCAGTTATTATTGAGGACGAAAATATCGCAAACTCGCTCAAAACGCTTTTTAAATACGTAAAATCAACGGTTTCTTAAATTTTGACGCGTGCTCGAAAAATAATGACAAAACAAAAAATTCCTCCTCAAGAAGCTGGCGGCGGGCTACTTTCGCGGGTCCGAGTTGGAACCGACTATCATCGCCGTAACAGTGCTTAACTACCGTGTTCGGAATGGGAACGGGTGTTTCCACTGCACTTGAAGCCACCAATTTGCTGAGGAGGAATTCTGATTTAATGATTACATGGTAAAGGACAACGTCGCCGGAAACTCCACACTGCATTATGCTACAATGTAAGTTCGTGCTCGTTCTATTAGTACCGGTCTGCTGAACGTATTGCTACGCTTACACATCCGGCCTATCAACCTGGTAGTCTCCCAGGGAACTGATAACGAATATTAATCTTGAGGACGGCTTCACGCTTAGATGCTTTCAGCGTTTATCCGTGCCGAACGTAGCTACCCGGCATTTGCCCCTGGTGGAACAACCGGTACACTAGAGGTTCGTTGATCTCGGTCCTCTCGTACTAAAGACCAGCCCTCTCAATATTCAACGCCCATGGTAGATAGGAGACCGAACTGTCTCACGACGTTCTGAACCCAGCTCGCGTACCGCTTTAATTGGCGAACAGCCAAACCCTTGGGACCTTCTCCAGCCCCAGGATGCGATGAGCCGACATCGTACTTGGTTCCATACTTTCATATGGCGCAGACTATATCTTCATCTTGACCCGGATGTTAGCTGCATACACTAACTGTGTATACCTGCATGATCTCGGTTTGACTGTCAAGAGTCGGCGTGTTATTGCGTGCAAAAGCACACAATCTCCCCTTTCGGGTCAGTCGTTACGGGGTCAAGCTTTTTACAGCTGACTTCCCACGGGGTTGCCGGTTATCACTAATGTGACACTACGGGTTCTCCGTTATAAGCCGATTTTATTTTTCTCTCTATCTATAATTATATTATTTAAACGAAAAGACTTGGATAAACATCACTGTTTATGCACCCCGATAATGTTAAGGTGCCAAACCGGGTCGTCGATGTGGACTCTTGGACCCGATCAGCCTGTTATCCCCAGAGTAGCTTTTATCCGTTGAGCTTCGACCATCCTATGTTGGATCGTCGGATCACTTACTCCCGCTTTCGCGACTGCGTGACTTGTTGGTCTTGCAGTAAAGCCAGCTTTTGCGTATACACGTCCAGCGCGATTTCCATCCGCGCTAAGCTGACCTTTGTGAACGCCTCCGTTACTTTTTAGGAGGCTCCCGCCCCAGGCAAACTACCCACCAGTCACTGTCTCTCCACCCAGATTCATGGGCGGGGATAAGAATACACATAGCGTAAGGGCGGTGTCTCATTGGTCCCTTGCGGGTCCCGCCTACGCTGAACATACGAAACGTATATCCAATGACAAGTTATAGTAAAGCTTCATGGGGTCTTTTCGTCTAACCATGGGTAAAGGGCATCTTCACCCCTCTTGCAATTTCGCCGAGTCCCTCGTCGAGACAGTTAACAGATCGTTATGCCATTCGTGCGGGTCAGAACTCACCTGACAAGGAATTTCGCTACCTTAGGACCGTTTATTATGTTACTAATCACTTGCGTGATCGGTGGGATTAACTCTCACCCACTCTGCATATCGCTATGCAGTTCGGACTATATCATACTCGCTACCCACTTTCGTGGACGAGTTTTGGCGTGTAGTCTCTGAGGATTTCGGAATTACTTCCGATCTTTCCTGCTGATTGTCTGCATCGATCACAGATTGTCACCTTGCGGTACTGTGATATTCCCAGAGTTTCCAGCATATGGCCAAATTTAAACACGAATTCATCTTAACGTTTTACCATCCATTTAACTACAACGGTCTAGTTTATAGTTACGGCCGGCGTTCATCCGTGCTTCAGCTCAAAGCTTCATCTTGCGATTAACCTCTTACTTTAACATTCGGACACTGGCCAGGCATCGGCTCATATACATCACCTTTCGGTTTCGCATGAACCTGTGTTTTAGGTAAACAGTCGCCTGTTATCTTTCGCTGCGCCCTGACTTGCGTCAGGGAAGGCTTATCCCGAAGTTACGCCTACTTTTTTGCCTAGTTCCTTAACGAGGGTTCTCTCGTACACCTTGGCATATTCATGCCCAACCACCTGTGTCGGTTTACGGTACGGATACGATAATTTCAACGGTCTATACACTTTTCTAGGCACATCTCTGACCCAACTCGGATCCATCCGAAGACTTCACCTCGATCTTGCGAAACGGTCATAACCAAATACCGCTTGCATCATTGATATACGCATGTATAGAACTCCACTATCGTAGTGCAGGAATATTAACCTGCTCTTCCATCGCCTACGCCTTTCGGCCTGAGCTTAGGATCGACTAACCCTGGGACGATTCGCGTTGCCCAGGAAACCTTGGTTTTACGGTGCGGGTGATTCTCACACCCGTTTCTGCTACTTATGCCAACATTCTCACTTCCATCCGCTCCACCAGCCCTCACGGGTCCAGCTTCACTGCAGAATGGAACGCTCCTCTACCACGTACATCGGACGGATCCAATGTACATCCCTAACTTCGGTACTATACTTAGCCCCGGTATATTTTCAGCGCCCTGCGGCTCGACCAGTGAGCTGTTACGCTTTCTTTGAATGATGGCTGCTTCTAAGCCAACATCCTGGTTGTCTAAGCTACAAGACCACTTTTCACACTTAGCATAGATTTGGGGACCTTAGTTGAGGGTCTGGGCTGTTTCCCTTTTGACGATGGAGCTTAGCCCCCACCGTCTGACTCCCGAGTTGTAAATCGCCGGCATTCGGAGTTTGGTTGAAAAAAGTAGGATTGCTCCCCTGTTTTCATTCAGTAGCTCTACCTCCGGCGGGAATACTCGAGGCCATCCCTAAAGATGTTTCGAGGAGAACCAGCTATCACGGTGTTCGATTGGAATTTCTCCCCTACCCACAACTCATCCGCCAGTTTTGCACAGCTGGTCGGTTCGGTCCTCCTGTTTTATTTCTAAAACACTCAACCTGGTCATGGGTCGCTCACACCGTTTCGGGTATTATCGCTGCTACAAACGGACTATTAATCCTCGCTTTCACTGTGGCTCCGGTCCAAAGGACCTTAACCTGCAACAGTCGATAAACTCGTTGGCTCATTCTTCAATAGGCACACCGTCACCCGGCATTTCGCTTACGCGCGCTTGGGCTCCGATTCTTTGTAAGTGTACGGTTTCAGAAACTATTTCATCGCCCTCTCGGGCTGCTTTTCACCTTTCCCTCGCGGTACTTGTTCACTATCGCTTAAATACAGTATTGAGCCTTAGAACATAGTCGTCCTGGTTTCAGACGGGATTTCACGTGTCCCGCCCTAATTGGGAGCGCTTATCATATAGAGACATAAATTTTGAATACGGGGCTATCACCCGCTATGGCCAAGCTTTCCAGCTTGTTCTTCTATAAATGAATCGTATATGGAAAACATATAGGTGTTTTCACAAAGCGTCCCGCAACTTGCATATCGCATCGGCCTACACCTTTCCGGAAGTCATGATTGTCCGAAGACGACCCTTACCTTCGTTCGCTAGATATGCATTTAGGCTGTTCCCATTTCGCTCGCCACTACTCTGGGAATCTCTGTTGATTTATTTTCCTCCGGGTACTGAGATGTTTCACTTCCCCGGGTTGTCCTCCAGCAGCTATGTATTCACTGCAGGATACACTGACTTGCGTCAATGTGGGTTTCCCCATTCGGATACTCACGGATTAACGGTTGCTTGCGACCTTCCCGTGATTTTCGCCCGCTGCGGCGTCCTTCGTCGTCTGTATTTAGCTAGGCATCCACCGTACACCCTTAGTGCACGTTACTTACATTGGAGCACCAAACAATATTTGGTGCGTCCGGTTACAATTGCCCTTTACCATGTAATCATTAAATTGTTAAAGTTCGTGTCAAATTTACTCTCCACTCAGTCCATTAAAGAATATCTTGTCAAGAGGGCACACTGTGTGGATAAGTTTGGGATAAAAAATGCCGTGCGCAGAGAAGGGTCTCCACGCACGGTTTTACTGCCTCAGCCGTGAGTTTACGACTGCTTTGCCTTCCACGTTCGATACCATTCGACGATCGGATCGTTCGCCGGCATGCCGAGCGACAAGCCACGAATCGCAAGTTCGTCTTTGATTTCTTTCACCGTTCTCGCTCCGCAATTCCTGCGCGCCGACAGTTCATCTTCCCCGCGCTGAATCAGATCGCCGATCAGAACGACGTCAGACCACCACGAAAGCACGTTCATCGCACGAACCGAAACTTCCAGCACCGTCACGGGCATCGTTGTACTCTGCAAAATCTCTTTCAAGTTTGCATCACACGTTCCATCTTCAATGCTGCGACGAAGTGCCTCCAAATCTTGCGCTTCATTCATGCGCACGATCGCAGCGGTAACCACTGGATTTTTCCAACCGAGCGGACGTACCATCGACGCAAGCGGTTCGGTCATCGTGCTCAACGCAAACGCACGGCCTTGACGTTCGCTCCGCTGAACAACGCTCATCGTTGTCTTCAGTTGCTCAGCGATCGATTTGTACGTTTGTCCTTGTGCACGGAGTAGCAAAACCTGAAGTTGCAGCTGCCGTTCGTTCGCATCAGACGTGTACACACGGAACGCATGCTGCAACGCGTTCTTGATCGCGCCCGCCGGCCAATGCGGCATGAGGTGCTCATGGATTTTCTTCGCGACCCAGCGCACATATGACTGCATCACTGTCTCGAATTGAAAATCAACGCGCCACTCACTCAAAAAAACATCGGTAAAAAACATACCCCACCGCAACTTTTCGGCAAACTGCGGCGCAAAAGATTCGTGGGTTTCGTTGAACAACACTCGTGCAATCCCGATCTCCGACAAGTCTCCAAGTTGCGGGCGAACTAACGCTCTCGAAAGACTAATTTGCGCCTGCACATACGCACTTCGTGCCGCGTCATTCTCGACACCGAGCATCCGCTCGACCACGCCGAGTAACTCTTTATAGTACGGCTGGTTGCGAAGATGGTGATCGAATAAATATCCCCAAAGAATCTTGTGCATCTCTGCCTTACCTTTCGCACGAGTCTCAACACTCGCTGCTTCGGAAACCCAGAGCAGATATTTCACCAGCACCGATTGCTTCACCTGAAGTGTTGCAGCGATCTCTTTCAGCGTAAATCCCGCCTCGCGAAGTATCCGCACGATTTCTCGTTGATGTTCTTGATCCATGTTCCCTCCGGCCAATTTTTCCGCGGCATGCGGTTTACGAAATTGACTTGCAAAACGTTACAATAAAATCGCATTTTTGTCAACGCGCGCGCTGCATGAGATACTCTGTATATGTTTACTATTATTTCAGTTGGAAAACTTTCTGCACCCTGGCGCGATGTTGCCGAACAATACATTGTCCGACTCGGGCCCTATTTGCCAATTAAAGTTATTGAAATCGCGGAAGTTTCGTTCGGAAAAAATGATGATGTTGAAAAAATAAAAAAACAGGAGGCGGGGCTCCTCATCAAATATTTAAAGCCTGACGCGCATATTATCGCGCTACATCCAGACGCGAAAACGCCATCAACAAAAAAGTTTGCAGAACAACTCGAGGGTTGGCGCCGCAAACGCGAAATCATTTTTATGATCGGCGGGCCACACGGAATTCATGAATCGATTTTAGAAAAAGCGAGCGAATTATTGTCGTTGTCCCCACTTACCTTTACACATCAAATGACGCGCGCGATTTTGCTTGAACAACTCTATCGCTGCATCATGCGCGAAAAAGGAAAATACGATTACTAAATTTTAAAATAAAACGGCCCATGATCTGCGCACTGCCCTGTGCACAAACCATGAGCCTGTCGAACGTGCCCGAATCAGATTACCCTGCGTACCGCTCGCTGCGCGGTTCCTTTGTCTCGGCCACCGCGAAGTGAACGAGCCCCGCGTCGTAGACGTCAGGAACATCTTCGCCTCGACTGAACAGCCGATCGATCTGCGGCATGACGCCACTGATCGCCGGAAGCCCCGACGGAAACAGACGCGAAATCCACGACGCCGCGTCACGCACGTTGAGCAAGTTCACGCCCGAGGAGTTCGGAATGTGTTGCATGTCAACGCGGATGCCGTGCGTTTGCCCGAACTTGTGCTGCAGACTCACGAAATCCTGTGGGGAACGCTTGAGCAGCTTACGCGCCACGTCCAACGTCATTGCATGTTGATTACGATTTGGCATTCAACCACCTACTTGTTGTTGTTACGGGCATCGCCGCGTTCAAATCGTTCTGAACGAGCTGCCAGTTTAAATAAACTATCAATAATAAAAGTGGGCGTCAAGAATTACCACGCTGCCACAATTTTTTCTTTAATCGCCATAAAAAAATGCCCCTCCTTGCACAGATGATCAAACTGCACAAGAGGGGGGACGCGATCGAAGACGGAAACCAGACGAGGTTAAAAATAGCCGAAACCGCCGATGCCTGTGACATAATAATCGGACTCAGTACCCACACGTGCCAAACGGCCGCACTCACGATCATGACCGTTACGATACCGCACAACTTCGATCTCGCATTCGATCCTTCGGAATCGGCGTCCATCACGATCAAGCCGCAAATTCATTTCGGCAGTTTCTTGCGACAGCGCATCAACACGCTGATCAAATCGATGAAAAGCACCTTTCATTTCAGTAATGTCTTGCGACAGCGTATCAAGCTGACCAGTCAACGCAGTCAAAGACTCCAGAGTTTTTTCGAGATCCGCCAGTGTTGCTGACAAAGAATCCTCTACCTGATCCGGTGAATTTCTCATTTCATCTCCTGCCAAATAAGTGACGCCGCCAGGACCTTTTGGTGTGGTCTCCAGAGACAGAACCATACTAAGGTAATAATGATTTTAATGCAATACAAAAAATCTATGGAGAGACTCGCCTCGCGCGCGAAGCAGCTCGCGCGTTCGGTACTGGGTTTGCACCAAGCGACCTACACATGTTCGGTCGCGTGCAAACCCTTCAAGTCTCTCTTCTATTTAATCTTAGAAATAAACTCAAAATTTTTGAGTTTATTTCTAAGATGGGTAAGGAGAGACTTGAACTCTCAACCCTTGCGGGACTGGCTCCTAAGGCCAGCGCGTATACCAATTCCGCCACTTACCCGGGACACGAGCATGATAGCAAGGCCGACGAGGATTGACAATCTGCGCGTCGAAAGATAAGGTTGCCTAAGACTCTCAACTACCACAGCCGGAGGACGCGATGCATAGATCAATCAAGCTTCTTTCAAGCGGTGTGCTCAATGGAAAAATGGGTGACCCTGAGAAAGTGAACGAGCCAGATTTTTTCGCACTTTTGATTCAGTACAGCGCAACGAAAGAATGCGAGATCTGGATGATTCCCGATCAATCCCGTGCGCGTGAGAAAATCGCGGAACTGTACCTGCATCTTGACCCCGAAGAGTTTCAGTATCTGACCGCATCCTATCAGGTCTCACAACAAACGTTTCCTGAACACTCCGAGATCAAAACCGAGATTGTCAGCGGAATCACGGCGCGTGTATTTGGCGGACTGATGATTCAGATCGCAGAAGATGCCTCAATGGAGGACGATGACGGGGATGACGATCTCCATTTTGAACTAGACGACGAACCCGCAGCAAACTGACACGCATCGACAAAGCCCCCAGCCGAACAACTATCGGCTGGGGGTGATTTTTTTCCACACGTTTTACACCGGTTATACCATTGACAAATTATTTTGTTCGTGGAACCCGGTGTTTATATAAACATATGAAAAAAATTTTACTGAATTTTATTCTCGCGGGAGTTTTATTTGCACAAACCGCATCAGCTGCAATTGTAATTGATGCGATTGAATATGGTGCACCAACCGCGGATGATGAATATGTAAGCAAACATGACCTACACGTCTTTATATTTATCAGAAAAAGGCGGAATGTTCGCGCTCGTAAATTCTGCAACATTGCTTTCATCATTTGATAGTCCAAATGTCGTAGCGTCAATTCATTTTGGCGCTGTGACGTCAACACCTACAAATTCAACTGCGACAACGACTCCGTCAACAAATACACCTACAGTGACGACGTCTTCTTCGACCGTTATTACACTTGCACCAGAATATATTGGACCTTCTTTAATTTCACATTCGCGTCCACCTGTTTTATTATCAGAACTTTTTCCAAATCCAACAACAGGCGATGAATATATTGAAATTGTAAATACGAGTGGTGAAGGTTTTGATGTGTCGGGAGTCTGGTTGCGAGATGCTTCAGGTGTTGCGTACGCACTTGGAACGCATGGCGAAAATACAATTCTTGGCGCATATGAATCTCGCGTCTGGCCACGCGCAACAACACACATCGCACTCAATAATTCTGATGGTGAAACCGTGACATTGATTGATGCGTCAGGCGCGCCGATTGATTACACATATTACGATGGCGACGCTGCGCCTGATGCAGCGTTCGCTCGATTTGGTAATGGTTGGCAATGGACACAAACACCGACACCAAGTGGAAAAAATTATTTTGTTGCAGAAGAGCTACCGCCAGTGCCGCGTGCTGTTATTCCAAAATCAAAACTTTTTGTCGGAGAATCGCTTGCTGTTTCTGCTGTCGATTCAACTGATCCGAATGATTCCATCTCTGATTACAATTGGAATTTTGGAGATGGAACAGAAATTCACGCGGTAACAACAACGCACGCATATGACTATGCGGGAAATTTTGATGTGAAATTAACACTCGTGGATTCGTTCGGAGAAAAAATAAGTGTATCAAAATCAATTACTGTTTTAGATACAAATCACGTCGCCACATCTACTCCAACAATCGCAACGTCAACTGCATCAATAATTAAATCAGCAGGAATTGAATTGCCAGCGCCGACAAAAAAACAAACTGCAGTAAAAAAATCTCCAAAATATTACGGTGGCATTGTGATGATTCCACCGGGCGTGCTCGGCAAAAAAACAATCGTCGTTAATCATCGCACGGTTGAATTTACGTCAGACCGAACAGAACTTCCCCACCTCGTGCGCGGCAGCATTGTTCAATTTACCGCTCAAGAAATATTTAAATCAGACCGACTTATTCTTCAAGTAAAAAAACAAAATTCTTTTTCAGTTACTGCTTTGACTACAGCACCTGCATATGAAAACTTAAGGGGTGAAATCACAGCTGTTTCATCTAAAGGATTTACACTTACCACATCGAGTGTTGAGTATGACATGCTTGCTGGTCAACGCACAGCACACAATGAACAAATTGCAGTTGGTGATTCTGTATCAATTGGCGGAGTATTATTAACCGATGAGAGTGAGGTACAAACATTTGTTGGAGCTGGCGCTCAAAATCTGACGATCATAAAACACGGTCAAAAAAATATAGGAGCCGTTACCGGACAAAAACAAAATATTCTATTACTGCTTGCGAGCGTAATTCTTATAATCATTGTTCATCTAACACTCTCGCATCATCCACAAAAAATTAAAAATGCGATGCGAAAAAAATTAGAGGTCGCGCGTTTATTTATTTCATCATTGCAGCTACGGCATTAATTGCGCCGCGGGCATGCGGTAAAAGTCGAGGTTGGATTTGCTCTGGCAAAATTTCTGGCCCCAAAATTCCAACACCGATTGGCTTCATGAATTCGAGCTGCAAATTAATAATGCTCTGAATAACTGCTTGGCCCATAACCAGTCCATGTTTCGTTTCACCACGCTCAATTATTCCGAGTGCAATTGCGCCATCTATATCTTCGCGAGACAAGGCGCGTTTTAACGCAAGCGGTTGTTCGAGCGATCCAGGAACCCACACAATTTCAACAATCTCCACATCATGAGCAGCTGCACCCAATCGAACTTCTTCAAGCATGATTTCTGATTCCTTTTTGTGAAATGCGCCGATCACGACAACTATGCGTTTTGTCATAGGATTTATTTTATTGGTGCGAGTATAACACACCGCCTTAAGGGGAGTCGCCGCTCGGAATACCTCGCGGTCCCGAGCAGCCGAAACGCGCCCCACGCGTTTCTTTATGCTCGTTCGACTCCTTCCTCTACAAATTCCAAGAAAAAACCGCCACCTTTCGGTGACGGTCTTTTCTTGGAGCGGGTAGGGGGAGTCGAACCCCCCTCTGCTGCTTGGAAGGCAGCCATAATAGCCGCTATACGATACCCGCTTGTGGAACACAGTGTACAAAATCATGTGAAAAAAAGCAAGATGAATAAAAAATTGCGCCAGACACTTCACCAACCAAGATGAAATGCCCGACGCGTTAACTTACAAATTCTTACGCGACTTCACGCAACATACGCCGTTTAGCGCGAATAAAATCCTGGAGAAACTGCTGCTGATTCGCTTCAAACTCATTCCACGGGATCAACGTTAATCCAAAACCGCTTCCGCAAAACAGAACGTGCCGCACACGGACAACAGGCTCCTTCGGTTCAGGAGCAGCCCCGTCGCGAACGCGATCAATTTCTGCAAGCGCGAGCGGTTTGAATCCCATTTTCTCCGAACGACGCCGCTTCTGCATCCGCTGGATCTTCTGTTGCTGCGCTTCACGCTGCGCAATTTTCGCCAACCGTTTTTGCATCAACGCTTCATACGCGGGATCACCCTCGTCGAGTTCCTTGCCCTGAGGACACATGACGATCACATCGCCCGGCGTCATCAAAACCAAATCCTGAACTTGAATTACCTTCGGCCCTTTACGGCCGCACGCCTTTCTGACACCGACCAAACGCTCAGGCGTTCCACTCAGCGTATACCAACAGCCGTTCCCTTTTGGAAAAGGTTCATTGGTCCGCGTATCTACGCACACCAGAAGCTGCTGATCTTGCGCATCAGCATTCAGCGCGCGCGTCGACGCATCGAGTTTCACGTAACGCCGACGAGGCCGGTTGCCCGTTGCAGGCAACACCTCGATATCAACGAACGCCTCCTGAACAAATCGTCGCCGCATCGATTTTCCACCGGCATCCATGTTGTGAACCGGGACTTGAATGTGCTGCCGACGCCCCGCACCTGTGTGCTTGCGGCGCGGTGGCGGCCCACCCAAAAAAATCGCATAGGACCTGGTCTCCCGATTCCAGCTCACGCGGATTCCCCGCGACAACGTGACCGATTGACCGTGATGCCCGACAGAGCATGTTTGTAGTATCATCAAACCCTCTCTGGAGTGGTCGTTTACTGACCGAATGAAATCTTACACAGATTTCCCCAAGAACACAAATAGAGTTTCTGCGCCCAACCGTAGCTCTTGCAAAGAATAACTGTCGGTGATAGACTAGTAGCACTTCGGGGCGTAGCTCAGTTGGCTAGAGCATCTGCTTTGGGAGCAGAGGGTCGCACGTTCAAGTCGTGTCGCCCCGATATAAACCATCCACCTTTCGGTGGATTTTTTATATCGCACTTAAATTAACCGGATGGGAGTTTGACAAATTTTTCTCGTATCTGTACAATATTCACACATTTAAATATGGGCCCTTAGCTTAGTTGGTAGAGCGCCGCATTTGCAATGCGGAGGTCGAGAGTTCGAATCTCTCAGGGTCCACCAAAAGAATCTCGCGAAAGCGAGGTTTTTTTATTGACCATTTTTTTACCTAGGCTTACAATGTGCCTGCCTGGGCCCATAGTAAAGTGGTATTACGCGGCATTCGCATTGCTGAGGTGGGAGTCCGATTCTCCCTGGGTCCAATTAAAAAAGCCAGTCTTTCGACTGGTTTTTTTAATTGCCGCGAATGGGACTTGAACCCATATGCCTTTCAGCGGGGGATTTTAAGTCCCCTGTGTATACCATTCCACCATCGCGGCCTGAAACAATCCAATTAGCCTTCCGCAATTCTATAAAAAAAATCGACTTCGCGCAAGGTGTGTCCCCCGCACGAAGCCGCCAAACCGATTTCATTCAATCTTCATTACACAAGACTCAGAATCAAATCTGCCGCCTGTTTCAGGCTGTAGACCAAATAATTCGCCTCTTCGGGCATCGGCAAGTCATGCCGATTCAAGAAAATCCGTGTACCGATACCAGCTTTATACGCCGCGACCATGTCGTACCGACTGTCGCCAACAAACGCCCAGCATCGTCGATCCGTCGCTTCAGGAAACCGCGGAAACACCCGATTGTTCCACACTTCAAGATCTTCTTTATGCCATGGATCGCACACAATCACATCCCCTTCCGGAAATACCTCGAGCAAACCTGACATCCCGATCCGCGCCAACTTCATCTTCCGCGCGTTCGGCGCCGAATAGTACGGATGCGATCCAGGCCGTTGCACAGTGCCCGGGTGCAATGACACAAGTGCGTCGCTACTCGTCAGCGCAAACATTTTCATCCCCGCGTCACGCAGCATCTGAATTGTCTCCGCCGTATCTCCATACAACTGCGTATTTTCCCCAACACCTTTCCAAAACGCATGCTCAGCTGCGACCAACGTCAAATAATGTTTCGATGGATCAACACCGTTCTCGTCACACACGAGCGACGATTTCGAAAGCTGGCTCCACAAACACTCGTTTGGCGGTCCATATCCAGGTCTCGCATTCGAGCGCACGTGCCGCGCGAACGCAGCATTCACCCGACGCGTTGTCTGAAGACGAATTTCCGGTCCACCGGTCAACAGCGCCATCGACAATCGGTCCATCTGCGCCGCAATTTCTTCGACGGCCAAATGCGGAAGCGCAAGCTGCAGCACCGGCGCCGCCGCGGTCAAACCGTGCGCGCGTAACCAGTCAATCCAGGTAAAATCGACGTCATATCCGACATGAGTAATTCTTTGCATCCGTTCCTCCAGGTTGTAGCTCACTGCACAACGCAGTAAGTTGGGTCGATTGTAAGCGTGCAATAAAAAAATGTCAAGAATCAGTGCCGACAAAAAAATAAATAAATGTTATAATCGTTCTATGAAAAAATTTGCGGCAATTGCCTTTTTTATTTTTACGTTTTTATTCACAGCATCATCTGCGCACGCCGCAACAATTTTATCAGTTCCCTTCACACCACAAGCGCCACAAAATCAGTGGCGAACGCAACCCTTTCAAGACGCATGCGAAGAAGCGAGCATTATTATGATTGATGCGTTTTATCACAACAAAATTCTTACGCCAAAAAATGTTCGCGCACAAATTCTTGATTATATCAATTACGAAAATCATCAATACGGATTCAACAAAGATACGAACGCGATCATGACATCAAAATTAATTAATGAGCATTCTGGTTTTTGGACACATCTTGTTGAAAACGCGTCGACCGATGATATTAAAAATCAAATCGATGCTGGATATCCCGTTATTTTTAGCGCATATACACCAACTCTAAGAAATCCACACTACTCGCGCTCAGTAAATCCATATCACGTTTTTGTGATCACCGGATACGATGATACAACACACGAATTTATCACGAATGATCCAGGAACAAATGCAGGAAAAAATTATCGCTACAGTTTCGAGACACTAAAAAATGCAAATCACGATTGGATGCAAAAAAATACAGGCACCGGAGCACCTGTAGTTTTATTTACCGAGCCATAAATTATTTTGCGAGCGCGCAACCGGAAAAATCCGCAAGCTCTTGAAATGTCTGTGTTCCTAATTTTTTCTCACCCGATGGTGCGATCCATGTTGGATAACTCACAACACCAGCTTTTGTGCACACATCCGATTGACCATTTCCTTCCGCACATTCGATATACGGTAATTTAGAAACAGCCGCACCAAACATTTCTTTTTGCTCTGC
>JAPLWO010000010.1 GCA_026396555.1 Candidatus Magasanikiibacteriota bacterium | reverse complement strand
GACCGGTGAAATGACCTGGGTTTTGGGCGGCGCGCCTGGTTCTGATAAATTAATTGAGTCTGAAGCAAAATTAAATCGTTTTTTTCCAAAAAATGATTGTGTTGCGCTTTGCCAGTATGATCGTAATTTTTTTAGCCCAGAAATTTTGACAGGAGTAATTCATACACACCCGACTGTTGTGGTTGGAGGCGTCATGTGTAAAAATTTTTATTACATTCCTGTTGATGAGTTTTTAAAATCTGGCATGAACAGTTCTGAAGAGGTTGATAGATTGCTAAAAAACTTAATCGACCGAGAGCGCATGGAGTCTGAGATCAGATCTATCGAAGAGAAATATCGGCGTATTGTTACAAGTGCAAATCAGGGTGTGTGGATAATTGATCGTGATTTTAAAATAACATTTGTGAATCCGCGTATATGCGAAATGATGGGGTATGCAGAACAAGAATTATTAGGACATCGAATAGATGAATTTATTTCTTCTGAAGAGCTTATAGATAACGCAAAAAAAATGAAAGAAGGCCATTCAGAAAAAATGGATACATATGATCGACGATGCATGAGAAAAGATGGTGAAATGATTTGGGTAACCATTTCCGCAACACCGTTATTTGATAGTAAAAATGTTTTTGAAGGGGCGTTGAACATGATCACTGATATTACACAGCGAAAGCAGATCGAAAACGAATTGCGTGAAAGCGAAGAAAAATTTAGCGCCGCCTTTACAGCATCGCCGGATGCGATCGTCATCACAAGATTAAAAGATGGTGTGATTGTAGAAATTAACGAGGCCTTTACCAAACTTTTTGGGTTTACAAGAAAACAGGCACGCGGCGTTTCTGCAGTTGATTTATCTATTTGGGTTGACACCAAAGATCGTTCCGTTTTTATTGATACGCTAGTTAAGGAAAAAGAGATTGATAATTGGGAAGTTCAATTAAGACGTAAGGACGGGTCGATAATTACAGTTATTGATTCAGCGCGTGTGATTTCTTTTCAAAATGTCGACTGTGTTTTATCGGTTATTCGAGATATTTCAGATCGCAAGCGTACTGAGATGGAACTTGCATCGCTTAATCGATTCTTACGTATGGTAAGTGATGTAAATCAAACACTTATTCGTGCCACAGAAGAAATGTCATTACTCGTTGGTACATGTCGCATCGTAGTTGAAGAAGGTGGATATCGATTAGCGTGGGTAGGAATGATGGAATATGATGAAGAAAAAACAGTGAAGCCTGTGGCATTGGCAGGATTTGGTGCAGAGTATACGAAGCGTGCAAATATTTCGTGGGCTGACAATGAACAAGGACGCGGTCCGACAGGAACTGCAATTCGAACGGGTAAAACTGTTATATCAATAGATATTGCACGTGATCCACGGATGGTTCCTTGGCAAGCTTCTGCAGCGGAATTTGGATATAAATCATCGATTGCGCTGCCGTGGCTTTTGGTATTGTTACGCTGCGTAGACGAAATCTTCAATTAGAAACAGCGAAAGAGGCCCGAAAATTAGCAATGGTGGTGGAAAATACGTTCAATGCAGTTGCAATTGCAGATTTTGGGAAAACAAATACTTTGCTGTATGTAAACCCGTCGTGGGAGCATATGCTTGGGTATACGAAAGAAGAAGTGGTGAATAAAAAATTGGCTCCGGCACTTGAAGCCATTAAGCGTTATCCGGAAGTTGAAAAAGAATTTTGGAAATGTATCGAAGATGGGAAAACATTTTCAGGCGAACTTGAAATGCAAAGAAAAAATGGTACATTTTTTTGGATAGCAGCAAATATAATTCCTCTGAAAGATGAGGCTGGAAATGTATATACGTGGTGCAATGTGTTTCGAGATATTACGAACGAAAAAGCAGTCGATCGAATGAAATCAGAGTTTGTGTCACTTGCATCACATCAATTACGAACACCACTCACAGGAATTAAATGGCTGTCGGAAATTGTGATGAGTGACCCAGCGAATGTGTTTACAAAATCTGGTCGCGAAGCGATGGATGGAATTGTTATGAGTAATGAACGTATGATTTCATTGGTGAATGACTTGCTCGATGTATCACATCTTGAAACAGGTGTAAATTATAATTTGGTTTTAAAACCAACAGACGTAATTCCATTGATACAGGGTGCGATCACAGATGTAAAACATTTGGCAAGTAAAAATAATGTGACTGTTGTAAGTGACGCACACGCTCCGAGAGAATTGATTTTGAATATCGATGGAGGCAAAATACAACAGGTGTTAGAAAATTTAATTGGTAATGCGATTAAGTATTCAAAACCTAATACGAACGTTGTGGTTAAGGTTATACAAGAATCTGATCGTGCAGTATTTTCCGTCGCCGATCGTGGCATTGGTATTCCATCAGAACAGCAGACCCTTGTTTTTACAAGATTTTTTCGCGCGAATAATGCAAGTAAAGTTGATATTTCTGGAACGGGATTGGGATTGTATATTGTAAAAGGAATTATCGAAACACATCACGGCAAAGTGTGGTTTGAGTCAAAAGAAGGTGAGGGCAGCACATTTTATTTCTCGTTACCGATGGGGGCAAGTGCACTTATTTCACGATCAGTATGACACCGAGCAGCATGATAATAAACAGAAAAATTTTTATAATGATGGCACGCTGATCAATTTGTTCTTTGAATATTTTTGGAAATAAGCGTTTGAGTAATACAGCATACAAAAGTACAAACGCGGGCTGAAATGAAGAAATACTATTTTGCATGGTTACCGAAATTTGGGAAATCGAATACGTTGCGCCGATGGATCCGCCGAAGGTAATCAGTTCTTCGAGTGCAAATAATTTAAAATTATTTTTAAATACGGGAATGTGGGCAACAACATCGCGGCGATAACGCGGGATTATTAAAAGTAAGAAAACGATTATGAAAGAAATAAATGTTGGCCAGATAAAACCGGTTGCCCATGAAACATCGGTGAATGCATATTTATATAAAACAGCTTCAATAGAAAGTAGTAGTGAACAAATAATCATGTAGTAAAACGAATGATTAAATTTAAACGCTTGTTTGCGATCGAATGAGAGAAGACCGCTCGCGAGTATGATAATAAAAAAACCAACATATTGCACGGGCTGTAATTTTTCGTGCACGATTAAATACGCAAAAATTGGAACAAAAATTTTTCCAACAGCGAATAATGCCGCGACGACAGAAGTATCGCCATGCTGCAGTGCTTTGAGGTATGGATATAAATACGCAACTTCAATGGCGCCAATCGCGCAAAGTGTTGGTATCAGTGAAAGCGGTGGAAGTGACGGGTGTGCGAAGAGAAAAATGAGTGGCAAAAAAAGAATGTTAGTGAATGCGCCGAAAA
This sequence comes from Candidatus Magasanikiibacteriota bacterium, assembly GCA_026396555.1. Classification (GTDB taxonomy): domain Bacteria; phylum Patescibacteriota; class Patescibacteriia; order Magasanikbacterales; family 2-02-FULL-50-9b; genus 2-02-FULL-50-9b. The sequence goes on along the minus strand of JAPLWO010000010.1, from coordinate 949 downwards.
AAGAAAGTGCTGAAATTTTATTAAAAAGCGTGTTGCTAAAATAATTATCAAAAATATTTGCAGCCGCGTGGAGGATCGGTTCGATGAATGCGATGAAAATCCAGAGCATATTTTTTCGTGTGGATTTTTATTTGACAATCCGATCTTCAATTTTCCACGTTAACCAAATCATCGCGAATGCAATGATCGCACAGAGAAAAGAATTTACACCGAGACTGGTTGCGAATCCATATTGCGAATACAAATATCCTGCAAGAATTGGCGCGACTGCGTAACCGAGACTGTTGCTAATTGTTTTAAGTCCAATGAACGATCCGTCTTCGCGATGGTCGATGTCGTGCGCTTCGAGTGCATGCGCAGCGGCGTAGTATGAAAGATTATTTCCAATTGCGATCACAAATCCAACGATAATGAGCCAAGTTGGCCAGCTATAAAATGGAAGTGCGATTAGTCCTATGACAACAAAAATCCAACCAAGCGAATGTGTGTGGCGCCAATTATATTTGTCCGCGAGATACCCGGCGTATCCCGCAAATAACGCGGTGACTAAATCGTACACGCCGAGGTGCATACCGGTTTCTGCGCCAGATAATCCTACTTTTGCCATGTGGAGCGGAAAAATAAACCAAATAGTTCCATAAAATAATCCTTCGAATAATGATGCGCCGAGTGAGAGTGCAGGGTAGCCGTCGTTGATGCGCACAAAATGTAATCCGTGTTTGATTGATGGAATTGGATTTAACGCTTTCCAGAATGAAATTTTGGATGCCTGTTTATCAATTCCTTCATTTGGGAGAAAGAGTAATATAATGAAACTGGTTGCGTAGATGATAATAAGGTTGAGTGCGGCAAGATCATGATGATTTGATAAAACAAAAAATGGCAACGAAACTGTTGCTATAAAAATGGCGAGCGAAGAAATATTCCCATAGATGCCAAACAGTAAACC
>JAPLWO010000092.1 GCA_026396555.1 Candidatus Magasanikiibacteriota bacterium | reverse complement strand
GACCACCACGAATCATAACGATTGAGTGTTCCTGTAAGTTATGTCCTTCACCTGGAATATACGCGGTCACTTCCATGCCGTTTGATAAACGAACACGAGCGATCTTACGGATAGCTGAGTTAGGTTTCTTTGGTGTCATGGTTGACACTTTTGTACAAACGCCGCGTTTAAAAGGCGCGCCGGCTTTAATTTCGTGACGGCGGCGATGGAGAGAATCCAAAGTCCACTGCATTGCAGGTGACTTGCTCTTCTTCTTCGCCGACGTGCGCCCCTTACGGAGCAATTGGCTGATCGTTGGCATACACGTGGGTTACTCTGGCGGCGGCTTCATTCCGAGGACTTATAAAAAGCCCGGCCGACGCGCAGATGAGAGAATAAAATTTGAAAAGAATGATGGCAGTAGTGTAGCGAAATTTGTTTATATTGTCAACAGTAACAAAAAACCGTGCGCCGACCTCCCTCTTTTGCGAGAATGGTCGACACACGGACTTAAAAACTTCTGTCTATAACTCGCGTTTTGCGCCAGTTTTCTGTCGTTTCTTTCGAGTCGGCCGAACGACGCGCGCTTGTGGTGCGATAAAATCAGCCCACGTAGTACAGCCATATTTCGAGACCATCCGCTCCGTTTCCTCTGCTGAGCCGATGATGATGTACTGGCTCAACCCAGCCAAAAGCACGTTCTCCATCGCGTCGCCGAACGTATCGACTTCCGATGGAACCATGTACGGCTGTAGCATCGCCGCCAACATGCGCGACAACTTGATGAGCTCTCTGCCGGAAAAACGCATCGAAAGCACCGTGCAATCGACTACGTCACTTTCGTCATTCACCTTTTCCTCAAGCGTCGTATACGCAAATTCAGTTATCACGTCGAGAACACTTCCTTGCAGCGGCAAAAGCCCGCGCTTTTCAATGTCCAACAAAATCTGATCGATCCTCAACTAGGCACCAATCAATAAACGCACTACAAAATCAATTGGATAGACGAGCAAATAGGAAAAAAAGAAAACAAAAATTAACACGATCCACATGCCGTAGCGTTCAAATTGATATTTCAAATAATTGTAGCGCTCGGGCATAAGCGCATACAAAACTTTCGAGCCATCGAGTGGTGGAATTGGAACGAGATTAAAAATTGCGAGTGATACGTTGATAACGACAACTCGTATAAAAAAATCTGCGATGCCGGCTGCAGCAAAAAAATTCGATCGTACAAGCAGTGCCATCGCAATCGCAATCACGAAATTTGTCGCAGGTCCCGCAAGTCCAACCAATGCAGGCCCCCACTGTTGATTACGCAAATTGTACGGATTATATGGAACTGGCTTTGCATATGCGAACATAAACTGACCACCCGACGCGAGCCACAAAAAAATTGGCATGATGATCGAACCGTATAAATCGATGTGTACGAGCGGGTTTAACGTCAAACGACCCGCATATTCAGCGGTTTTGTCCCCAAGTGCGCGAGCAGCGAGCCCATGAGAGATTTCGTGTAGAATTGCGGAGAAAACAATGATTATGATGTCGAAAATGATGGACATAGAGTCGGCCCTTGCTTATTTTTTCGGTTTCTGATAAACTTGTAACACTTTGAAACGTGAAATAAGCGTAACACTATGGCAAACATCTGTAAACTCTGCGCACGCGGCCCAGCCCGAAGCGCAACACGCAGCCACTCAAACATCCAAACCAAAAAATGGTCAGCTATTAATTTGCAGCCACGACGCGTTCTTGGAACACGTTTATTGATCTGCACTAAATGTTGGAAGACAGTTGCAAAACTGGCGAAGGAAGTTTAAAAAAAGTTCTTATGAAAAAGCTCCGCGATGTGCGGGGCTTTTTTATTTAGCCTTATCGAGACCTGAGAGATTCAATATATTTTTTAAATTTCGGCGAACACACTTCATCAGATTCTAGCCGACGATCTTTTGAAATAAACCACTCTGCCGAACGACCTCCTACAGGCCACCGCTTTTGTTCTTCCGCCGTTACAGCACCTGGATGAAAAAGCACCTCAACAATTTTTGGTTGGACTTTCATGCGAAAAATTTGTGCGAACGCAAGACGAACGATAGGCAGTGACATTGCTCCGGTAAATAAAATACCAACAAAAGCGTCTGGTGTTTCAACTTTTTTTCCAACTAATAAACGTCGCGCGCGAATCGAAAGTACATTTAATAAAAGAAGTTTGATTAGCCCCGAGCCAAGACAATTTTTTATGTGACGGCGATCAAAAAAATATTTTTCTTCTGGAATGCGGATATATGAAATACCAATTTCTTCTGCAACTTCTGCGATCACACCAAATACATACGGAATCATGTGTACATGATCGTGACCATTCAAGGAAATTTTTCTATCTGGTAAGGCACTTTTGACACGCTGCACCTGAGCGCGCACTTCAGCACGAATCGCCTGCTGCAATTCTTTTTTGCGCGACGAAAAAATATAGGTGCTCCACAATGTTTGAAACAGAAGAAAAAATTTTCCATCCGGACCAACAATTTCACACTGCGAAATGTCTGCGAGCGGTTTGCCGTCAGTCAAATTAAAATGAAGCGCGACATCCATCTGCGGACGTTTTTTTGCTTCCTCAATTGCGCGATCAAAATCCTCTCCATTCGCAATGATGCTTACACTTGTCACCGCACCATGATCAACTGATTCGAGAATTGTATCCGTCACACCCTTGGTTAATCCGTAATCATCCGCGCTTACAACAATCTTCATAGATTAATTTTCTCCTGCACCAAGTAATGTGGACGAGCCTTAACTTCATCAAAAATAGCTCCAACATATTCACCCACAATACCAAGAAAAATAAGTTGAAGGCCGCCAAAAATTGATAGCAACATTACAACAGTTGCCCAACCTGCTGGAAATTGATTACCTAAATAATATTGCACAAGCGTCCACAGTGCAAACACAAAACCGCCGATCGCGAAAAGTGAGCCAACAAAACTTGCGATGCGCAACGGTCTTCGGCCAAATGAAATTGCGCCTGAAAATGCAAAGCGGACTAATTTGATTAAAGAATATTTACTTTTTCCACCCGCTCGTTTCGCAGCGATGTATGGAACAGTTGCTTGTTTAAAACCAATCCAATTCACAATTCCACGAATAAACAAATTTCGTTCGCGAATATTCTTGTGCATGATATCTGCCACGCGACGACTGATCAATCGAAAATCAGCAGCGCCTTCGATAATTGGAGTGTCCGAAATAATATTTACTAATCGATAAAAAATTTGCGAAGCAAACTTTCGACGGAAACCAATATCTTCCGTACTTTCTCTCACTGCGTGTACCACATCATTTCTTTTTTCAAATTGCTCAAGCAGTTTCGGTATTAAACTTGGTGGATGTTGTAAATCTCCATCCATCATAATAATTGCATCACCTTGTGCGTGATCAATTCCGGCGAGCAATGCCATTTGATGTCCAAAATTTCTCGAAAAAACAACGACCTCAACTGATGAATCATGCTCAGAAATCTGACGTAAAATATTCACCGTATTATCCCCGTCGCCGTCAACAACAAAAAGAATACTGTGCGTATAATTCTGTAATTGTACGAGCTCTTTTTTTAAAGCAGTATAAAATTTTTCAACGACAGCCTCTTCATGATAGAGCGGAACAATTACTGAAATCTGTTTCATACGATTAAGAATTGGATTCTAGTGCTAAAAGTTTTTTTATATCAGCGTAAAAATCGCGAACATTAATTTTATCTCCTGTTTCTTGCAACGCACCTTCAGATAACTTTACATTCATATCTTGCGCGATTTGTTCAATAAGCTCTTTTCCTGAGATCGAATGTCCGCTGCCGACATTATACAGTTCCCCAGACTTACCGCAATCCATGATGAGCTGGTAATATTGTACAGCTTCCGCAATCGATATATAGTCACGGCGAGCTGATAAATCGTCGATTGTAATTTTTTCGAGTTGACCCGCCTGGTATTTCTTTATTTGTTCATTAACTTTACCCGCAAATAAACGTGGCGAAATTCCCTCTCCATATAAATTAAACGTGCGCGCCATTACAATATCTAAATTGTATCGCTGATAATAAAAATTCATGAGCGCTGTCTGAAATACTTTCGTCAGCCCATACACACTGAACGGATGAAGCGGCTGATTTTCTGATATCGGATTGTCCGATGAATTTATGTCTCCGTATTCAGCAGAACTTCCAATCAATAATACGCGGGCAGAAATTTTACGCTCAATAAGTGCATCAAAAATGTTTTTTGTAGACAAAACATTCGCCCGATAATCAATCTCGTAATCATTAGTAAAACTTCCAATGAGATGATAAATTTTTGTCGGCTGAAAAAAAGAAATCTGCTCGGCTATTTGCCCCGCATCAGCTACATCGCATGCAAAAATATTTACGTCCTGATTCGCGATTCTATCAATCAGACACAAATCAGTAGCGCCCATCACGCGCAATGCTGAAATAAGCGCTCGCGCCGTAAACCCAGATGCGCCCGTAATCAAAATACGTTCATTTTTTGTTGACGAGTTCATTTGAAATATAATCTAACGAACGCAATTTTTTTTCTGTTTCTTCAAGCGTGAGCGGCTTAACCAAATTAGATGCGTAATCTAAATTCTGTTTTTGAGCCGATTTTTTCGACGTTTTTTTATTTAAACCGCCGATCGAATTGCTGATTCTAAAATAACCACCCATATCTTCCGATTGTGAAAGCTCTGTTTGGTTTGCGAGAATTTCATGCGTTCGTTCGCCATCACGACGTCCAACAATTTTAATCGCAACATCGGAATTAAAAATATGCAGCAATGCTTTCGCGACATTTCCCATTTCCATGACATCACACTTTTTAATAAAAATATCTCCTTGTTTGCCGTGCTGCAACGCAAAACTAATAAACTTTGCAGTCTCTGGAAGCGAGATCATGAAACGTGTCATCTCAGGATCAGTCAAAGTAATCGCTTTTTTATTTTTGATCGCATCTACAAACAATGGAATAACTGAACCGCGAGACGCCAATACATTTCCTAACCGAACAGCTGAAAAAACTGTTTTCGAACCGCTGTTTGCACGAGCGATCATGATTCGCTCTGCGATTCCTTTTGTCATGCCCAAAACACTCGTTGCATGCGCCGCTTTATCAGTCGACAACAACACAACTTTTTTTACACCATTTTCTTCAGCTGCATCAAAAACATTTATTGTTCCGAGAATATTTGTTTTTACAAATTCTTCTGGCATCGACTCTCCAAGATCAACATGTTTAAAAGCGGCTGTGTGAAAAATAACGTCGATACCTTTAAAAGGTTTCATGAGCGACTGTTTATCGCGAATATCTCCGAGTACAAATCGAATTTTCTTCGATTGTAATTCACATCGAAGTTGATGTTGCTTAAATTCATCTCTACTCAAAACAGTGATCTGAGTGACAGACGGATCTTTTGCAAGTTCACGCAAAACACTTTCACCAATTGAGCCAGTGCCCCCGGTAATTAAGATTTTCATAACTCAAATAAACAGTTCAGAATAAAGGGATTTTACTCGAAATGTCAGTTTTTTGCAAGCGGCTCTTATTGTTTTTTTGTAGTTCTTGCAAGAATTAAATAACGGTCTGCAATTGTCTCAATCGGCTGATATAGCGCAAAATCTTGCTCATACCCCTTGTACGCACCGCCATACACAATCACCCGATCAGGCACTCCACGCGCAATATCCCCAATTCGATCAAGGCCCGGAGCGTGTCGAATGTGACTATTTGCGTATTGATAATAATTGATGTTCGGCAAAAAAATCACAACTTCTGGAACATTGTAAATAAAATAAGTGGGCTTCGTGTCGATCGCCGCGAACTCTTGCTGCATGCGAGCGGTTCGATTTGAATGGTAATAATCTGCAACAAATGATTTAAATCCCGTTTGATACGAATGCAGCGCAGCTAATAATAAAATGATTCCAGCCGACAAACTCAACATGTGGCGACGCAAAGCTGATCCGAAAAACTCAAACATCTGCAATAACGCGTTCGGCAAAAACAGAAATGTAATAATCTGTGCTGGAAAAAAATATCGATACCAACCTGGTGATAATAAAAATATTCCGACGGTTAGCGCACAGAAAAATAACGCATTCGTTTCAATTACAGGAATCTCACGCTGTTTTTTCAACCGAATCACAATCGAAACAATCCAAATCAAACTGCAAACTAATAAATACAAGGGTGAAATTTCAGTAAAAAATTTAATGACGTTGCTTACAAATAACGGCCCAGCTGGTCCGGTTTCATAATGTCGAAACGTTGTGTCAATAAACACAGACCATGAATCAGTTTTACCAAACTGAGTTACAATCCATAAAATCAGCGGCGATAAAAATGCAGCGCTACACAATATTATTTTTTGAATGCCAAATTTTATGTGTCTACGATATACGATAATTGTCGCTAAGGCAGCAGGAAGTCCAGCAAGCAAAAATGATATTTTAGTTGTCACGAAAATTCCAAGAAATAGACCTGCAAAAAAAATATCGCGCTTTTTTTGTAGTTTAAAACTCCTGCTCAAAAACAATAAATAAATTATGAAATAGAAAAGCCCCGGAACTTCTCCGATTACCGTTTTGCCATCTCCATACAACACAGGAAACGTGGCAACGAGAAGAGCGCTCGCAGCAGCAACAAAAAAACCAGCCTCTCGCTTGATGAGCAAGAATGACGCACCGACCAAACATGCGATAAAAACAACCATGAGCGACCGGGCCTGCAGTACGCCAACGCCGAAAATTTTGAATACCAACGCCAACGGCGCTAAAAGCGGAAAACCTGCGCTCACCGTTTCAAGAGACGCAAACACATGAGGAGCTGTCTGTATTCCCCACACCCCATGCAGCGCAAGATTCATCCCCGCCTGCTCAAAAAAGCCTTCATCAAACCATACTGCGGGAGATTCGATGAGTTTGTAAGTAGAAAAAAAAAGCGTAATAGCAGCAATAAAAAAAATCGAGAGACCTCTAAATAATTTTGACGAGAAAATATTCATTTTAATATGTATAAATTATATACTATAGATAAAAAAATAAT
>JAPLWO010000036.1 GCA_026396555.1 Candidatus Magasanikiibacteriota bacterium | reverse complement strand
TGGCAGCACTATTTCTTGGCCACTTGCATCAATTACAAAATTGATGACCGCGTTGGTTTTGTCAGACATGGATTTAAATTGGAACGCGTCAGTAAAATTATCCGGCGTTGACGAGGTTGGTGGTGCACGATTGCGCGTTGCGGTTGGTGGCGTGTATCGTCGCATTGATTTATTACATGCGTCGCTTATGGGTTCAGCAAACAACGCAACAAACGCATTGGCGCGAACGAGCGGACTAACAAAACAAGAATTTGTGGCACGCAAGAATGCAAAAGCAAAACAATTAGGAATGCTGCATACACATTTTACAGACCCCACAGGAATTCGAACGACAAATGTTTCGACCGCTTACGATATTTCATTGTTGATTGAAGCTGCAGCGAAGGATGCACGCATTTTGCCGATTGAACAAAAGAAAACATACACGTTGCGATCGATTGCAAAAAAACCGCGCGTACATACAATTAAAAATACAGATTCGTTGTTGCAGCGCGGTGTGGACGTACAAGTTGCAAAAACAGGTTATCTCGTCGAATCAAAATATAACTTTGCAGTTAAGGCGTCGGACGCGGCGGGGAATGAATGTACGGTTGTGGTGCTCGGCGCGCCGTCTATGGCCCGCTCTATTCAATTGGCGTCAAAATTTGGTAATCTAGAGTGATGAATTCAGAAAACGCGCAAAAAACCGTTTATATTGGACTTTCTGGCGTAGTGGACTCCGCTGTTTCGGCGTATTTATTGGTGGAAGCCGGATATAACGTCGTCGCGATCTTCATGAAAAATTTCAGTCAAGAGATCATGGTGAACGGCCAAATGACGGAATGTTGGGTGCCGGAATGGCATGACGCGTTGCGTGTTGCGGCGCATTTAAAAATTCCGCTGCAGCGGTGGGATTTTGAAACAGAATATCGTCGTGATGTTTACGAATATTTTAAAAAAGAATATGCAGCTGGTCGCACACCAAATCCGGATGTGCTCTGCAATTCTCAAATTAAATTTGGCGCGTTTTATGAAGCCGCGCGAGCTGCGGGCGCAGATTATATTGCGACGGGACATTATGCGCAGGTGGGGAGTGATGGAGAATTGTTGCGCGCGGTCGACGACGATAAGGATCAAACATATTTTTTGAATAGCATTTCGCGTGAAGCGCTGCGACATACGTTATTTCCCATTGGACATTTACAAAAATCTGACGTGCGTGAAATTGCACGTGCTGCAGGTTTGCCAGTTGCAGAAAAAAAAGATTCAACAGGAATTTGTTTTGTAGGCGAGGTGCCGATCAAGGAATTGTTGGCGGACACGATTAAGCCGCGCCCGGGGAAAATTATGACCACAGCGGGCGAAGAGATTGGTGAGCATGATGGATTGACGTGGTATACAATTGGTCAGCGTCATGGATTTGGCGCGACCGGCGGCCGCGCCGCTTTGTTTGTGGTTGGAAAGAATTTTGAAACAAACGAATTGATTGTCGGAGATGAAACAGATCCGGCGCTTTTCTCTTTACGAGTCACTGCGCGCGAACCACATTGGATTGATGCGCCTGTTGCGGGAGATGTTTTATTCGCGCGATTTCGTCATCGTCAGCCGTTGCAAAAAGTTGCATCGTGGAAAATTGATGGCAATGTATTGATTTTAGAAATGGTTGAGCCTCAGCGCGCGATTACGCCGGGACAATTTGGTAATAGATTGACAGGAGGCATTTTTTCGGCTAGTATTTTACGCATACCACGAGTTGGTTTGGAGGAAACATGAAAGCATGCCCGGTTCTTATGAAACTTTTGGCAAAGGCGAGTGACGTTGGCCGCGCGGGAGCGATCGTTACGGCGGGGATTTACCACGAACATGGCATTTCCGACGCCGCGATTGAGCGTCTCGTGTGCAACGCCTGCGATCTGTCGCCTGAGTTTGTTGGAGAGAATCCGATCAGCTGGAATCAGCTCAGCGTCGGCGTTTCGGTGCCGATGCGCGGTGATGAGTTTGTGGTGGTGGAAATTAACCAGTTGACGCACGTCGCGTGGCTCATCCGGGCATCACAGCTCGAGGCGGCGAGCTAGTTACTAGCAATCGGTTTTTCGGAGTTACCCGGCGTTTCGCGTTTTTTGCGAGGCGTCGGCATTTTTTTTGACCATGGCCGTGAATTTTGCTAAACTGCATGTAACTTTTCTATGGATTACCGAAAGAAATATCTTGAATTTTTTGCGTCAAAAGGCCATGCGATTTTGCCTTCAGCTTCATTAATTCCTGAAAATGATCCGACGACTTTATTTACGGGTTCAGGCATGCAGCCGATGGTTCCATTTTTATTGGGTCAAAAACATGCGCTGGGGACACGCCTCGCGGATGCTCAGAAATGTTTTCGCTCGGGCGATATCGAAGAAGTGGGTGACAATCGCCACACAACTTTTTTTGAAATGCTTGGTAACTGGTCGCTCGGGGATTATTTTAAACAAGAGCAAATTTCGTGGATGTGGGAATTTTTGACTTCTGAAATTGGTCTTGATCCAGAGAATTTATATTTCACGTGTTTTCGTGGCAACGAGGAATTAGGAATTCCACGCGATACCGAAGCTGCAGGACTTTGGCAGAAATTATTTGCAGAAAAAAGTATTGACGCGCAGATTGTTGATTTTCCAGAGCGCGATGGTTTACAGGGTGGCCGCATTTTTTATTACAGCGAGAAAAAAAATTGGTGGAGCCGTAGCGGTGTGCCAGGCAATATGCCGGTGGGCGAGCCAGGCGGGCCAGACACGGAAATGTTTTATGATTTTGGCGCGGATCGAAAACTTCACGAAAATTCTGATTGGGCTGCTGAAGTTTGCCACGTGAATTGCGATTGCGGTCGTTTTGTTGAAATCGGCAATAACGTATTCATGCAGTACGTAAAAACCGAACAAGGTTTTGAGCAACTTCCTCAGAAAAATGTTGATTTTGGAGGCGGATTGGAGCGTATGGCAGCTGCGGCGAACAATAATCCTGATGTGTTTACGACGGATTTGTTTAAACAGTTGCGCGAATCAATTGAGAGTTTAAGCGGCAAGACATATGGCGATCGCGCCGAAGAAACGTTTGCGTTTCGTGTGGTTTGAGCGGAAAAACGTATGGCGAACGCGCCGAAGAAACGTTTGCATTTCGCGTGGTGATGGATCATATGCGTGCTGCAACATTTTTAATTGGTGATGGTGCGGTTCCGAGTAACAAAGATCAAGGATATTTTACGCGTCGCCTCATTCGACGTGCAGTTCGTTTCGGTCACCAATTGGGAATTATACAGAATTTTGCGGATTCAGTTTCGCGCGCAGTTATTGCAGCGTATGCACATGCATATCCAGAACTTAAAATTAATCAAGAAAAAATTGTTGCGGATTTTGTAAAAGAAGAACAGAAATTTCGCGCGACGCTCGATAAAGGTTTGAAAGTGTTCGAAAAGCAAATGGAAGAAATCAGGTCCGACGTTTCGAAAATGTCTGGTCAGTGGTTATTCGATTTTTATCAGAACTTTGGTTTTCCGTTTGAGCTTATTATCGAAGAATTAAAAACGCGCGGCATTAAATTATCTGAGGATCAGATTTCTAAAATGTCCGGTGATTTTTCGTCAGTGTTCGAAGAGCATAAAAACCTCTCGCGTGCGGGTGCGGAACAAAAGTTTAAGGGCGGTCTTGGTGATCATTCGGACATTTCAGTTCGTTACCACACCGCTACACATTTGCTCCACGCAACATTGAAAAAAGTGTTGGGCGATCACGTGCAGCAAAAGGGAAGTAACATCACGCCAGAGCGCATGCGGTTTGATTTTTCGCACAATGAAAAAATGACGCCTGAGCAAATTGCGGAAGTCGAAAATTTGATCAACGCAGCCGGGACCCGCGATTATCCAGTGAGTTTTGAAGAGATGTCTGTCGTACAGGCG
>JAPLWO010000007.1 GCA_026396555.1 Candidatus Magasanikiibacteriota bacterium | reverse complement strand
GACATCTCGCTGCTCAGTAAATTGAAGGCGAACGTCGGCGTGACGCGTGTTCCTTCGACCGGCCTCGTGAATTTCGCATTTCGAGCGGCAGACTCCAAATGGGGATTCATGCTGGTCTACGGCGTGGGCGATGTTCGGCCGCAAGTTTGTTTCTTTCTGCATCTCGGCCGCGACTGCTTGTTGCCACTCGCACCCAACGGTCCGAGTGTGTTCGAAACCGCGCGCGTCTGGTGCGTGAATGCGGGGATCGAAATCGATCGTGTCGAGCTCATCGCTGACGGTGGAATCGGATCTTGCTGCTACGCGTTCCCGAACGTCGACGCCTTGTCCAAGCGCGTGAGTGATCGGTATGGCGACGATGCGTGCGAAGAAGTTTTTCTGCGCGACAAGAAGGTCAACCCTCCGAACGCCGGCGGCATTGCGATCTCGCTCAACAACCTGGTTGACCTGGAGTTCGCACGCGCGTTCGAAGGCATTCGGATCATCGACTCCAATCTGGGAAATTTCTGCACTGCGTGCTACGGCCACGGCGCAGATCACGATGTGACGAAGCGGTTGCTCTCGTCGAGCGCGCGCGGCGACGGTTTGCGGCGCGATCTGATCGTGGCGTCGTTCGACTTTTCGGGGATGGAGTTTCTCGAAACCTGAGTTCTGTTTCTGTGTCTGAAGCCCTCATCTGCGTTGAACTGACGTGGGTGGCGGGCTTCTTTTTTATATTGACAAAACTTCAATTTTGTGCTATAGTCTTTTGTTCCTTAAAATGGCTAAAAACGGCGTGTGAACCGCACAAACTGCATAATAAAGCGATTTATTAGGTGATTCGTGCGGCACTTTTCACAGCCGTGCATTTGGAGGATTTCATGCGCTCTTTTTCCTTGATTCTGGTTCTGGTGGCGTCCACCTTCGTCTTTGGTTGCGCAAGCAATGAGGCTCCTGCAACTATGGTTGCGACGGACTGTGCCGACAAGACCGCGCAGAAAGCGACGGTCGATCCGGTCATTCTGGCCGGCGACGACGTGAAGACGATCGAGGACCTGATCGCTGAAGGCCAGTACATCAATCCAGACAACGATCTTTTGATCAGCAAGAACATTCCGCGGCCGCTGACGATGCGGGTCGACGATCTTGAGCTTGTGCAAGTCGAGGACTTCAACGGCGATGGCAGCCCGGTCCAGGAAGCTGCGTTGTATCACGCGCTCGGCAATCGGCACTTTGCCTCTTCCCACGAAGTCGTTTTGTGGGGAACGGTGAATCCAAATGCGCAACGCGGTCGGCGCATCCGAAGTATGAAGGGTACGCCGGTGCCCGGACCGAACAACAGCACAACGATTGTCACGTTGGTTCTGAGCGGCGACGAAAACGTGCGCAAGGTGTGGGCTCATGTTTCGCCGAACACCTTCGCAGATCCCGGTGAATTCGTACTCGTCCACAAGTTCGCGGCGAATTGAGTCAGGTAAAGAACTGGTCGGAACCCGACCAAATATAAAAGCGCTATCGACCAACCTCGATGGCGCTGATTTTTTTAAAAAATAAAATAAAAAAATCACCTGGAGCCCGCGCGGTTGCACGGGGTAGGTGATGTCTGTCACTTGGAAACAGTGAAAACCGTGACTTGATGGCCGACGAGGTATTTCCACGCGGCGTCGAGCGTCTTTTTCTCAAGCGACGGATCCCACTTTTTCACGTGGTGCAAGGTAAAGATCCGGCCGTGTGTTCCCATGGAAACTTTCAGGATCCGGCAGCCGTATTTCGCGTCTTCGCCGTCCGGCGCCCAGAACAAATCCGGAAACACCATCGGTACGTTTGTGCCCGCGAGTTCGTTCATGCACAAGTGCTGCATGAACGCGGAATAAGCGGGTTGAATTTCGTTGATCGTGTTGTGGCGATGAATGGGCGTTTCTGCTGCGGAGCGCAGCGCGTTCTGAACAGAGCTCAGCGCGGCTTTCTTGTATGCATTCTGAGCACGGGAAAAATAGCCCGCGTAATATTCTACGCCGCGAAATTGTATGCCGCCACGAAAGATCGAAGGGAACGTGAGATTGTTCGTCGTTGCAGCCACGGGAATCGTCCAGCCTTGCGTGCTACGAACATTGCCGTGTCGATCGTGCAGTTCAAAATCCGGGAAGCGCGCGCGAATCATGTCGTCGGGATTTTTCGATTTGTCGAGGACCAGGCGATTTGCCGGATGACGAGCTTGCCACGCACGAAGAACGTCTGTGAGAAATTCTCGTTTTTTCGGATGCGCGCGAATTTCGCTGTCGAGCAGTTCGGCCGCTTCAATCATCGAAACGCCACACGCGACAACTTCTTCGAGCATGGTAACAACGAAGATTGCGATTGCGTCTGAAAGTTTTGGCAGTGACATGAACACCTCTTGCTCGCGGTTGTTGATGCGAGACTGTGAGTAGTTAATCAAAAAAAGCGTTGTGTGTCAATAAAAAAACAACCACCCGACCCGCGCGTTCTGGTATGCGGGAAGGGTGGCGGTCTAACGGAAACGCACGGGCAATTACGCGTTCAGATGGTCGTGCAAATCTTGCAGCAGCTGAGATCCGCCGAATTGTGAGATCGACTCGGCGTTTTTGAGGCCGGGCAGATCAAGGGCGAGCCAGGTGAATTCGGATGTCATGCCGTCGAGACTTCTTGAGTTGATTTTGCAGACGTGGTGCTCCATGAGCTCCATTGCTCGGGTCATGGTAAGTTCGAACGTGCGGTTGGTTGTGTGTTGACTTTTCTCAAAGACGTGGGGATCATTTTCCATACGCACGACGCGGCCACTATGAACGGGTTCATCCACCGCAAGTTCCAAAGTCCACGACATTCTCACCGACGCTGTGTACGAGGTGAGCACATGGGGAATGAGGTCGATGGATTGGTCGTCATCGCCGACAACGTGGCGGCAGAAGAACAAGGGTTCTTGATATGTTTTTTTTGCGTTGAGCATCCCAAAGAGTGCACGAACGCGTGCCGCGAGATTCGCACAGTTTTCGAAGGACGGTTGACTCGGATCGCTTGCGAGAAAAAGCAGTGTGGCGTCGAGCGCCGGGTCGTTGGTCGTTCGACCTTCGCCCAGCTCTTTCAACAATTGCTCGCGCCGTTCGCACTGCTTGGCATCAGCAAGTCGACGTTGCATGTCCGCACGGCCGCATTTTTCAATAAAACTGAGGGAAATTGTGTTCATCGTGTGGCCCTCCTATGGCCTGGGCGCATTTAATCATGAGGAAGGGTTGATGTCAATTAGGCGCTATAAAAAAAACCGCCCGGACCTGCACGTGTGTGCAAGGTCGGGGCAGCATCAATCTAGCATGGACTGTCAGGCAATCGGCGGTGGCAACTCATCAAGAGCTGCGTCGACGGCGACGCGCATTTTACTGTCAGCGCTGCACGTGTCCAACCACCGTAGAAGTTCGTTTTCAACGTCCAGACAGAGGCATGATGTGGCAAACGCCGGCGACTTTTTGGATTCGCTGTAGAGTACCATCGCGTCTCCCGCGAGTTGCTGGGCAAATTCGTCGCGGAACGAAATGTGTGGGCAGTCAGAGCCGGTCAACCATTGGGGCTGTGGAAATTCTTGGGTGCTCCAGGCGGTTGTGCTGACCATCTGAATTGCGCGATCGCCACCGATCATCAACGTCGGTTTGTTGTCGAAGCGGACGACGGTCGGGTCTGTCATGCGGTAGGCGAGAATCGTTTCCCGCGGATAGCCAGGGACTCCTAACACAGTGAAGCGCGAATGACAAAGGACGATGTGGCCTTGCATGGTGTAAAGTTTTCTCCACACGGATTCATACCATTCCAGCCGCATTTCAAGTGGATGAAGCAAACTGTCGTCGGAAATTACGATGTCGAAGATGTCGTTGCCTGTAGTTTCTCCTCGCAGGATGCGGGCCCGAATGTTTTGAATGTCGCTGAACTGTTTTTGACGCAGCGCTGCAACGCGACGCTGGTAGTCCTTGATCGCATTGTTGTCGGCGGTCATGACTGCGTGTAGAGCTTGAATGTCCAGGTGCGGTCGTAGCATTGGTGACTCCTCGGTGCAAGTTGTGAATTGCATGGGTATTTCAACACGGAGGTGTGGAATTGTCAATTTTTGACAGTGGTTAATTTACGCGTTACGATGCGGCCATAAAAAATAACATATGGAGGGTATGTTGGAATTGTTGGACGTGTTTTATTTGTGGTGTAAACAGAAATTTGTTTTGCATGCTGAGTCTGAGCCGCCGCTGTTTAAACAAGGTGAAGTGTGGTGGTGTAGTATCGGGATAAATGTGGGAAGTGAGTTATACGGGAAAGGCGATGGGTTTGCGCGACCTGTGCTTATTTTGAAAAAATTTACCCGCACGACATTTTTAGGCTTGCCACTGACGCTGCAGGAAAAAAGTGGAACGTATTTTGTAGAAACAAATTTGGGTGGCGTAGCTCGCTGGGTCATTTTGAGTCAGGCGCGGACATGGGATGCACGGCGGTTGGAAATGCCCATTGGAGAATTTGATGAGGAGACTTTAAATTATATTCAAAAAAAGTTTATACAGCTGATTTCTTGTTAATATTAAAACCACCGATGCCGGTGGTTTTAATAAATCATCATCTGGTTGTCGCCAACCAGAATCGCTGGGCCTACCCCAAAATATGTTTGTACTATAGCGGGGGATAAAATTAGTGTCAAGCGGAAAAATGTGAATAAAAAAATCACCCAGAGCTCACACGGTTGCGGGAGATGGGTGGGTGACGACTGAGGCTTAGCCAAAAAGTTGATCGCTTGTGATGCTCAGTACGGCGCATATTGCTTGAACGACGTCGGGTTGATTTGCGGAGAGCACCAGGGGGTAGAGTGATAATGAGAACGCTGTCGCCAATTGGAACCATCGCGAGTGCAGCTGCAATAAGCTTGAGCATGGATTCGTTGTCGCCGGTATGAATGAATTCAAGTCGCATGAGACCTCCGGGCCGGAAAGTTGTGGCCGGATGCATTTCAACATGAAATCGGAAAATTGTCAATCCGCGTGGTTTCCGCTATCATTGCTGTATTATTGCGAATTTTATGGCTCAAATCTCAACCGACAAGAAAAAAATTACAGAATTGCTGGATCGTGGCGTTGCCGAAGTTATTGTGCGCGAGGATTTGGAAAAGAAATTGGCGAGCGGGGCGCAGCTGCGCGTGAAATTGGGCATTGATCCAACGTCGCCGAATTTGCACCTCGGCCGCTCGATTCCGCTGCTCAAGCTGCGCGACTTTCAGCAGCTCGGCCACAAAATTGTTTTTATTGTTGGTGATTTTACGGGCATTATTGGCGACACGTCGGACAAAGACGCGGAGCGCCCAATGCTGACCGAGGAAACGATCGCGAAAAATTTGGAAACCTACGTGGCGCAGGCCGGCAAAATTATTAATTTGGACGAGGTGGAGATTCATTTTAATTCCGCGTGGCTCGGCAAACTCGGCTTCAAGGAAATCGGCGAGCTCGCAAACATTTTTAGCGTCGCGGAATTTGTGGCGCGCGAAAATATCGCCAAGCGCCTGGACACCGGCAAGCGTGTGAGCTTGCGCGAAATGCTATATCCGCTCATGCAGGGGTATGATTCCGTTGCAGTGAAGGCCGACGTTGAGCTCGGCGGCAC
>JAPLWO010000011.1 GCA_026396555.1 Candidatus Magasanikiibacteriota bacterium | reverse complement strand
TGGAAATACACAATCAAAAAGTGCAACTGACAACGTTCCGAACGGGTATTGGAATCGGGACAATGAGCAGGCGAACCTGAATAGGAACGATCCGACGAATGTTGATGCGAATGATGGGTCTCGTGTGGCGGCGGGGATTAGAAATTGTTTGCTTTTATCCAACCACCGAGCATGCGACCAATTTCTTGTGTGAGTGACTGTATCTGATACAATTTTGTTTGATTTGTAATTTTAAATTCCATGTAGATGCGTACGTGGAGCATAATAATTTCAAGCTGTGCGTTTGCTTTTAGTAAATAGAGTTGTCGGTGCGTTTTAGGCGCGCTATTAGCGGTAATTAAATTGCTAATAAATTCTAGAATTGTTTTTTCTAGAATTACGCAGATTCCATAGCGCCAGCGTTTTTGTACATTGGAATTAATTTCAACAATTTGTTTATAGAGTTCGTAGCTTTTTGCGATTATGGGAAGTGAATCTGATGACATATCAAGAGAGGTTATGTGGAACACGTGGATTTCTTTTCGAAAAGGAAAAAAGAAATCACGTGAATTAATTTTATTTGAATCACAATTACTCACTAATTTATGTGAGGTGCAGCGTGCGATCGCAGACAGCACCTATCAACACGGAATCTATCGGCGGATTCAAATTGCGGATAAAAAACGTCGTGATCTTGCAATCGCGTCGATTCGTGATCGAATTGTGCATCGGTTATTGTATGACTATTTGGTTAAGATATTTGATAAAACGTTTTTGTTTGATGTGTGGTCATGTCGTGTTGGAAAAGGTTTGCAAAAATGTATTGAGCGAACGAGAATGTTGATGCAAAAAAATCGCCATGGATATTTTTGGCGAAGTGATATTACGAAATTTTTCGATCATGTGCGACACGATGTGTTGCTCACTGCGGTACGGCGTTGTGTTACTGATTCTGCAATGGACAAGCTGATTACAAAAGTTATTGTGAGTTATTCGCGCACTGATTCCGTTGGGGGGGGGGCTTTAAAAGTCGATCGGGAATTCCCATTGGAAATGTGACAAGCCAAATTTTCGCAAATATTTATTTGAATGAGTTTGATCGGTTTGTGGTTCATACGCTCGGCGTAAAAGGATATGTGCGGTATGGCGATGATTTTATCATATTTGAGTCAGATCAAGAAAAATTGGCACAATTTCGAGTTTTGGCGCGTGATTTTTTGGAACATTTTCTTGGATTACAAACAAATCCGCGTCATGATATACTACTGCCAGTTAAGCAGGGCGTGCATTTTTTAGGCATGGAGTTATTTATTAGCGGACAGCGATTGAATTCAGCGGCGCACAGGCGCATTCGATCACATCTTACGCAAAAAAATAGTTCAAGTTACGCCGGATTAATCGCACGCGCAGAGCCAGATAAAATAAAATATTTTAATTGGTTGTTACTGAGTACGTATGAGTTTTGAATTCAACATCGCGGGAGCATCTGCTGACGGATCTGACGGAGCAGACGGCCCGAACGATGAACCGAAAAAATCAGATGCAAAACCAGAGCACACGGAGCTTGACGCTGCGCGTGCGGAGTTTGGCGCGTTTTTTCGTGGGCTCGAAAAAACCATTAATGGATATTATGGAACGGGCGACATCGCGTTTACGATTAAGCCGGGCGGATGGTATGTAGATTTGGAAAAAATAACGGTGAATGCGGATCCAGAATTTTTTTTAAAAAAAGGATATTCAAAAAGCGAAGCGCTGTTCGCGACGTTTCACGAAGCAGAACATTTTCGCGACATGACGCGTGACAGTAAAGTTTATAAAGCGCTGTTCGATCGTTTTAAGGCAAACGCG
>JAPLWO010000006.1 GCA_026396555.1 Candidatus Magasanikiibacteriota bacterium | reverse complement strand
ACAAAGAACATGGCTTAACTCCCGAAGACTGGCTCTCACTCTTCTCTACAACTCTTCATGAGACGGGAATTGCCATCGACAATTACGCAGATGGTAAAAACACTGCGGCATATTTAACCGGTAGCTATAACAGTGCCGCTGACAGCGTTCCGAGCGGGTGTTGGGCTCGGGTCTCTGGGCAGGCGCGCCTGGCTAGGGACGATCCGGCGATTTCTGATCCGGATGGTGGTGTACGTGTTGCGGTGGGGTAAAAAACCCTTGGCTCCTCATCCTTTCTTTTTCCCCTTTGTTCTTTATCTTTTCTAAACCGGTGAAAAGCCACGTAACTTAGATTACGCTGCCGGAGAATCTGTCTGTGATCCCCAGAAATGGGGATTTTTTGTATGTGCCTGTGGATAAATATAGAACTGTAGAACTAAATCTGCAAAATTTGTATATAAAAAATAGCTAAAATAAGCTAAAAAATAGAATAAGTAAAAAATAGTGCAGACAAGAAGTTGACAATTTGTTTTGCCTCGCGTATAGTGTGTTCAGGCAACAAACACAAACAGGAGGTGTGCCGTGAAAGAAATCCGAACCGCAGCTCGCAGCAACTTGGCCGTAATCGTGGTCACACACGACGAGCCCAAGGTGTTGGGCGCGATTCGGTCGATCATTGACAACCAAGCAGACGTTCGCCGCGTATACATTATTGACGCGGGGACAACGAAACCAAGCGCACGTCGGGCCCTCCATTTGGGCTACGTGGCGCTGGCAAGTTCAGGTGTGGAGTTTGTGCGGATTGAACTCGGCAACGTGGCGCCGGCAATTTCGCGTGCAGTGGCGTACGGTCGTGTGCTCGAGGATTTGGACATCGATTTGGTGACCTGCCTCGACGCGGACGACGCGTATGGAAACGGCTACCTTGCTTCTATGCGGCAGACTTACATGCAGCATGGCGGTGAGGTGGACCTGATCATCCCAAGTCACATCCGGCAAATTCGTGACTCGGATCAGAAGCGGGAGACAATCTCGCAGACGATTCCAAAAGTCCCGAAGAATCTGGATGTCCCGAGCGATGAGCTTGTCGGGGCTTGGGTCTGCTTGACGCGAGTTGGTGCAACGTTCGGAGTTGCAACGCACGCGATTCGTACTTTCGGAAGTTTCCATCAGGAGGACACGCACGACGAGTGGGTTGTGTTGTTCTGTCGGTGGGCTGGTCTCGGTGCTCGGATGCGACACTTCGATGTGCAGCCGAAGCATTCGTACCAGTATTTCCTTCATGACGCAGGGGATCAACATAGCGGCCGCCGCGAAGATCACTCTGCACGTCGCGCCGAAGCAGCAGTCCATGGTTTCCAGCAAGCAGCAGGCATCCTTCGAACCCGATCGAGCGCCCCACAGCTTCAGCCTTAGTCTCCATAACCAACGAGACCGGCAATAGTTACACTCGGAAAGTTGTTTGATGAATCCACCCATTCATCACTCAACTTTCCGACATTTTTAAAAAAGAGTATCGTCGCGCAGAACTGATGGAAGTCCAACCGGAGGTTCTGCGCGAGGGTGCTTTTTTGTTTTACGGGATCATGCTAGGATAGAAAGGATTTATATGATTGAAACATCAAAACTCTGGTACAAAGAATTTTTAGGTGACGCTGCACTTTCTTTTGAAACATTGCGTGGGCTCGACGTTGTTGTGGCGCGCGCGTTGGCGTCAGATCCGTCGCGTGCTGAGCCTGCGGTGATGGATGCGGGCGCAAAAATCATCGGGGCAGTTGCGTTTGGTCGCGGGTGTATCGTTGGGCATGGAGCATTGATCGTCGGTCCAGCGATTTTTGGTGATAATTGCGTGATTGGTCACGCGAGCGAGGTGACGCGTTCGATGTTCGGCGACGATTCACGCGCAGCACATTTTAATTATGTTGGAGATTCGATTGTCGGATCGCACGTGAATTTGGGTGCGGGTGCAAAATTGGCAAATACTCGGTTTGATAAGAAAGAAATTTTTGGATTGCCACATTGCGGTGCGATTTTGGGAGATAATGTGCAGATTGGGTGCAATGCAGTTGTGGATCCAGGCGTTGTTGTGGGTGACGGCGTGTGGTTTGCGGGTGTGCATTTACCGGTGACTGCAGATGGCTCGGCGCATACACGCGAATCAGTTAAAAAATATTTCTATTAATTTTTTGGCCCGGCTATGCTCATTGCGGATTTTCATATTCATTCAAAATACGCGCGCGCATGTTCAAAAAATTTAACATTGCCGAATATTGCGGAGATGTGCGAACGTAAGGGAATTGATTTGATTGCGACCGGAGATTTTACACACCCTGCATGGATGAAACATATCGAAGAAGAGTTGGAAGAAGTTTCGGCGGGCACGGGAATTTATAAATTGCATGGCGAGAAATCGAAAACTCGATTTTTATTAGTGACTGAAGTTTCGAGTATTTATTCGCAAGGTGGAAAAGTGCGGCGCGTACATTCGTTGATTTTTGCGCCGTCGATTGATGCGGCGAGAAAATTTAATGCAGCGTTGGAAGCGCGTGGATGTAATTTAAAATCTGATGGGCGGCCGATTGTTGGGGTTTCTGCGAAAGAATTATTACGAATTGCTTTAGAAATTTCGCCGGATATGGAATTAGTTCCGGCGCATGCATGGACGCCATGGTTTTCCGTGTTTGGATCGAAATCTGGATTTGATTCGCTGGAAGAATGTTTTGATGATTTGACGCCGCACATTCACGCGATTGAAACCGGTTTGTCGTCGGATCCTGCGATGAATTGGCGTTTGTCGATGCTCGATGATATTACATTGATTTCAAATTCAGATGCACATAGTTTAGAAAAATTAGGACGCGAAGCAACAGTGTTCGCGATTGATCCGACGAAAAAATATTCGTATAAAGATATTATTGCGGGAATTCGAAATAATAAATCGGGTGCGATTTCAGAAACGATCGAATTTTTTCCAGAAGAGGGGAAGTATCATGTCGAT
>JAPLWO010000088.1 GCA_026396555.1 Candidatus Magasanikiibacteriota bacterium | reverse complement strand
TCGCGTTGCGGAATAATTTTCATCAAATCTTGTTCAATTTTTTCCGGATCTGTTTCGTCAGAAAGTTCGAGCACACGCGCGAGGCGACCGACATGTGTATCAACGGCAATTCCGACCGCGATTCCAAACGCATTTCCTAATACGACATTCGCTGTTTTTCGTCAAACACCCGGAAGTTCACGCAATTCCTCCATCGTCGATGGGACAACCCCCTCAAATTTTTCTTTGAGTACGCGCGCCGCAGCCAACGCGTTTTTTGTTTTCTGTTTGTAAAATCCTGTCTGAAAAATATCTTGTTCAAATTCTTTTGGGTCTGCATTAATATAGTCGTCGAGGGTTGGATATTTTTTAAATAATTTTTCCGTAACCTCATTCACTTTTTTATCCGTGCATTGCGCTGACAATGAAACCGCGAGAACCAACTCCCAGTGATTTGAAAATTTCAACACCATCCCTGCGTGAGGAAATAATGTGTCGAGCTCTGGAATAATTTTTGCCGCGCGTTTGGTCCGCGCCGCCAGCTGGACTTTTGTCATATATCGGTTCATGTTGTACCATAACCTTCGTATAATATCAATATGATTGCAGTTTTGCTCTGGTCGATTTTTGTATGTAGCGCGTCGCTGCTCTATGTAACGGTTGGTATAACTTTTTTTTCATCTCTCGCGCTCACGGCGATCATGGGAGTTTTGTTTTATTTTTTCTATTCAAAAACCACTTTTAAAATTCCATTCGCGCCAGAAAAAATTGTAGATCGCGTATTTTTTTTACTAACGATTGTGTGCGATTTTTTTCTTGCATGTGTCGCGTGGTATGGTAGAACTGACGCACCACTCCGCTCACCGTGGTCACAAATTCATCTATGGTTTTTTTGCATATTTTTTATTTCAACCGCGCTGTTAGTTTTTACACTCACTCGTGCGCATGCACGTGCAACAGCACTCGCATTCGTCGCACTCACGACGCATATTGGTTTATTTTTTTCTGTCGCGCTTATAGTTTTTCGATACGGCTACGCCTACGATCCGATCATCCACCAAGCTGCAGAAAATTATATTGTCGCACATGGAAAAATTCTACCGCTCCAGCCTTTTTATATCGGGCAATATGCGATTGTTAGCGCGCTCCATTTTATTTCACGCGCGCCCGTGTGGCTCATCGATCGATTATTACTGCCCATTTTAACGACACTTTCAATTCCGTTTATCGGATATATCGGATTTAAAAATGGGTGGAAATTATCTGAACGAAATTCGCTGATTGCGATTATTTTATTGCTCGTAATTCCAATTTCAGAATTCACGTTTACAGTTCCATATAATATCGCAGCGCTCTACGCGCTCTGGTGGATTTTGTTATTACCGCTTGCGATCGATTCAGAAATAATCGGTGCCGCGACTCTTTTTTTTCTCGCAGCCGCCGCGGTCGTTACGCATCCTTTAATCGGAATTCCACTTTTGATCGGGACGATCGCCGCGCTCATTATAAAAAAATTTCCAACCGGACAAAAAATAATCGCACCATTTGCAGCGCTCGCGATTGGTTGCGGCCTCGCCGCAATGTTTGGCCTGTATCGAATGCAACAAGGCCTTCCTTTTTTTCAAATCATATCACCACTCGAAAGCCTCAAAAATTTTATCTGGATTTTCAGTTTTAAATATGACGCATCGACTGCGCGATCAGCGATACAGCTTCTATACGGCTTTGCATATTTATTGCCATTCGCTGTAATTTTCTACGGATTCTGGTGCGCGTTTCGAGACAAAATTTCAACACCAATCACGCGATCTACCGCAACAGTTCTTTTGTCTGGAATTTTTCTCGGCATTTTTTTCATGAGCACACTAATCTCGATTCCAAACATTTCTTCGCACGAGCAAAATGAATTTGCGTTGCGCCTCGCATCGTTACTTCCTGTTTTCGCATTACCTTTTTTCGTAATCGCAATTCAAAAATTCAATCGTTATCTATTATTTTTATTTTTTCCGCTCGTCATCACAACAAGTTTTTATTTTCTATATCCAACGATCGACGGCATAACACATCCAGGTTTCAATGTGAGTGCGGCCGATCTTGCAATCGTACATTTTATTGAAACAAAATCTGCTCATGAACCACACGTGGTTTTATCAAATCAAGTTTTAGCTGCAGCAGGTTTACGCGAGCGCGGCTTTGAAAAAAATATCGAAAATCCACTCATCAACACATATCCATACGCAATCGGAGTTGATCAGCCGATTTATCCGCTCACGCAAAAAATATTATTTACGGAATTAAATGGCGAAGACGCCCGAACGCTTGCACACGATGTTGGCGGACCTGTCTACGTCGCTATTCAAAATTACTGGTTTCGCGCAAATGAGATTGCCACCGAAGCGCGAGCAGCGAAACCAACTGCAGTTTATAAATTTGACGGTGCCACTGTGTACGAATTTCGATAAAATAAAACGCCAGATTCTCCGGCAGCCTACATCGCAGCAGGTAGCTATTCGCCGATTACAATAACAATATCAAAAATCAATAAAAATTCAAAATCCAAAGTTTTTACCCCACCGCAACACGAACACCGTCATGCGCAACCACACCCGTCGAATCGTTCCCATCCAGGTCCGCCTGCTCACCGCCCCGACTCCAATACCCGCGCGGAACGTTGCCAGCGGCACTGTTATAGCTACCGGTTAAATATGCCGCAGTGTTTTTACCATCTGCGTAATTGTCGATGGCAATTCCCGTCTCATGAAGAGTTGTAGAGAAGAGTGAGAGCCAGTCTTCGGGAGTTAAGCCATGTTCTTTGT
>JAPLWO010000039.1 GCA_026396555.1 Candidatus Magasanikiibacteriota bacterium | reverse complement strand
CTTGTCAAATATGTATAAAAAAATGTCCTCTAGGCCGAGCTATATTTCATGATTTGCATAATTTAAAATCGTGTGTTACATTGTTCATACAATAAAAGACGTATCCAGAGTGTTCGGATGCAAAGGGAACTGACCCAATGCCGAGCCCGCAACCAGCCATAAGGCCCGGTGCGAATTTCAGCCCGCAAGGGAAGATACAAATGGATGCGTCGCCTACATGGGCGATTTTTATTTTTATGATTTTGAAAAAAAGTTTACACACCTGGTCAGGATTTATTGAATGCGCGAATTTTTAACGCCGGAACTTTTATTTTTTTGAAATTAATCAAAAAAATCTCCGGAGGTTTTCATGCAGCAGAATAATGAACAGTTGGTGTCCGCGGTGCGTTCGCCGAATCCGAAAATCGCGGCGCACGCGTATCGAACGTTACTCGAAAATAACAAAGGACTGATTCATCGCGCGGTGATGCACATCACATGCGCGGGCGACGGGCGGAGCGCGGGTTTATATGAAGCGGGACGGGAAGGACTGGTTGTGGCGATGTGCAAGTTTGATCCGACGCGCGGATGTAAATTTGTAACGCCCGCGCTTTGGGAAATTCGCGGCGCGTTGACGCAATATATTAGCACGCATCGCGGGGAAATTTTGTACGGCGACGAGTCGCTGTTCGATCGACATACACACGTTCAGTTATGTGATGACGTGATTAACGAACAGGATCATGCAATTGCGGTTGCTACGATTTTTGAACAGTGTGGGTTGAGTGATCGCGAGCAGCTTGTGTTACGTCATCGGTTTGGACTCGACGGGGAAACGGAAAAAAATCATCGTGAGATTGGAGCGTTGCTTGGACTTGGTCATTCAAGTGTTCAGAAAATTGAAAAAGCAGCGCTTGAACGTTTACAAAGAAATGCTGTTGCGCGTACATTTCTGCATTTGGTACAAACATGATGCGGCCGGTCATACCATGCACACAAACCTGAGTGTGGTATGGCCGTTTTTTTGCGGAAATAAAAAACAACGGCTACTTCGCAGGAGTTGTTGTGCGAGGTAGCCGCGGAGAGGCGGTTAGGAGAGTCAGTTTCGAATCAGGCGAACGCCGATAGCGGAGAGCTCAAAGCCGGGACGGAGCGGCATGAGCGCGATTTCGATTCCGTCGAACAGGTATTTGACGGTATCGCTCGAATTATCTGCGATGAATGAATCTACTGAGCCAGAAACAGGACAGGTTTTCAATCGATCATATGCAACTGCTGCGCCGTAAAGCGTGGTGATTCCGAGAAACGGAATTGCCGCAGCAGTCGTTGCGGCTCCAGCGCCGACAAGTGCGCATCCTGCACTGAAACGGGTGATCGAAATTGCGGACCTGAACATCGGATGAATGGACATTGCGTACCTCCAGTGGTTGATAGATTTTATAACATGCGTGCAGTTGAATGTCAATATTTCTTTGTGCCGACCAATGTGCTATTCTGGTGCGTATATAAGGTATGAAGGAAAAAATTCAGGCAATTGTTGCGCCGTACCAGATTCATGTGATTTCGGTTGAACCGATTCGTCATGGATTTTTGAGCGAGAATTATAAAGTTGTTGCTGAAGAAGGAACTTATTTTTTAAAGCAGTATCGCGCGGCACTGGACGCGGCGCGTGTTGCGGATATTCATAAAAGCAAACATTTTTTTGAGGCGCGGGGAATTCCGGTTGTGTTACCACTTACAACTGAAGATGAGAAAACATTTATCGAGTATGACGGAACTTTTTTTGCGCTGTTTCCTTTTTTAGAAGGCCACACATACCCAGACCAGCATTGTTCGATTGAAGAATTACGTTCCCTCGCGCGGATGCTCGCACGTGTGCATGCCGTGGGAGAAATGGCGGAATCGGATCACATCGCGAAAAAATTTATGCGCGCGAATTTTGATGAAGCAATTGCACGGGCAGATGTTGTAATTCCACTCATCGAAAAAGATCGTGCGAATAATCCAACCGAATTTAATCGATCGGCGCTTGAGATCGCGCAAAAAAAACGAGCACTGCTTGCATCGTGGCCATTTCCAACAGAACCCATAGCGCCATTTATTTTAGTGCACTATGATTTGCATGCGGGAAATGTTTTTTTTGATGATGCCGGCGCGATAAAATATGTGTTTGATTTTGAACTTTCGCAACACGAGCCCGCGGCATTTGATTTGGTGCGCACGATGACGATTGTATGTTTTGATTATGGAACGTACGAAGAAAAATGGAAACGCGCCGAGGAATATGTGCGTGCGTATCGCGACGTGCGACAGATGAGCGACGAAGAATTTCGTGCGGGCGTTTTAGAATTTGTAATTTATCGTACGAAATCTTTTTGGGTTGAAGAGGAGCATTATTTAAAAAATAATTTGCGCGTTGATACATTTTTAGAATGCGATGATATCGCACGCACGATGTGGATTGAGTGGTTGGAGAAACATTTAAAATAAAATGACCTCGCCGAGTTCGCTGCAGTTGCGAATTTCTCGACGAGGCTTGCGGATCAGAGTGTGGGGCGAGTAGATCGTTCAAACGTGGTAAAGGTTTTGTTCAGTACCTGATCATCTATGCAGCGACATGTCACGCAACTGCCGGGACGAATTGCTCGCCCGTTGGTCGGCGGGATTCCTTCAGGGTACTCGAGTACGAGCGCAGTTTTTCGATTCGCGGGTGAATGTTCCATGAACGACATGATGTTGCCCAGGACGCGCCGGTGCGCGTGTCGTTCGGCAGCGTTTCCGACGTCCGCCCAGTCAGAACAGATTTGAGCGCTTACAAATGTTTTCGCCGCAATCTCCGCGAGCTCACGTTCGGTGTCGCGGCTGCCGCAGATAATGTAGTGGAAGTTGTGTCGCGCGTGACGCAGTTGTCCGATCAGGTATCTCCAATCACGGAGGTGTTGCGGTTCGAGTCGCTCGTCGAGTGGCTGATGTGGTAGAGCTGCAAATGTGATGTGACTTTGTACAGTTCGAGTCTGTTGGTTCATGCGTCACCTACAAGTTGGGGTTGATCGTTCGCCGATATGGCGCTGGGTTGGTATTACAACAAATTTTTTGGTGTTGGTCAAGGCTGGGTGTGCGGGGGCTTGACAAAATGCTCATTTTATGATCTACTATAACTCGACAGAGGCTTAATTCCTACGACTTCCATGAACTCCATTCACATTCTCTGCTTCTGACACGCTTTCGAGCGTGCTCGCCAACCAACGCACGCCGTTGATCGTCGTTTTGTTCCTGTCCATCGCTAGGAAGTGGACTTACAAACATTCGACGTGTTACGACGCGCCCCGCCACCAGCTTTGTCTGCCTCGATCTGCAACGGATCGGGGCTTATTTTTTTGTCAGAATTTTGCGCGCCTGCTAGTATGGAAGATATTACGAAATTCTATGAGCTGTATTTTTTGCGACATTGCTTCGGGCGCTGCACCCAGTTTTAAAGTTTGGGAAGATGAAAATTATCTCGCGTTTTTATCGATTTTTCCAAACACGCGCGGAACCACAGTTGTAATTCCTAAGGCGCATCATGAAAGTTATGTGTTTGCGGCAGATCCGAGTGTGATGCACGGACTGATGGATGCGGCGCGAAAAGTTGCGGCGATGATTGATCGCGGATTTGATGATGTGGGGCGAACGGGTTTAATTTTTGAAGGTTTTGGTGTCAATCATTTGCATGCAAAATTATTTCCGATGCACGGCACGCGCACCGAAGGGTGGCAGCCACATAATTCGGCAGAGCGAAAAGTTTTTGATTTGTACGAAGGTTATTTATCGTCGCATGATGGGCCGCGCGCAGATGATGAGGAATTGCGGGAGGTGCAGGGGGAGATTGTGGGAGACAAAAAAAGTGTGATATAATTATTTTACAATTAAAGAAGTAACTATCTAGAGAGTGGCGAGAGCACTGGCTCACTGACCCACCGGCAACCATCGACGCACGCACGCGCGCGACAGGTGCCAAATCCAGCCCGGAAACGGGAAAGATATTATGTGGCAATCTTTCCTGTATTATTTACAGGAATTTTTTATTTTAAACCTATGAAAAAAACAGCAGAGTTCGTTTCACCAAAACACCCGGATAAAATTTGCGACGTTATCGCAGATAGTATTCTCGACGCTTATTATGCGGTTGATCCAAACGCACGTGTTGCGATTGAAGTGATGGGCGGTCACAATTTAATTACGATTAATGGCGAAGTAACAGCGAAGGGTGTTGCGCCGGATATTCAAGCGGTTGTAAAAGGAATTGTGGGTGCAGAGTTTGTAGTGCTGACAAATATTGCGCGCCAAAGTCCGCAGATCGCGCAGGGAGTTGATACAGGTGGCGCGGGCGATCAGGGAATTATGAAAGGATATGCATGTGTCGAGACAGCGGAAAAATTGCCACTCGAATATGTGTTGGCGCGACGGCTGTGTCAGGCGATTTTTGGTATTTATCCGTTCGATGGGAAAACGCAGGTGACGGTTGAGAATGGTGTAGTGACATGCGTGGTGGCAAGTTTTCAAAATACGAAGAGTGCAGAATTATTGCCGATTGTACGCGCAGTGATTCCGGGTGCGGGCGAATATTTAATTAATCCAGCGGGCGAATGGACGCAAGGTGGTTTTGATGCGGACACGGGATTGTCGGGACGAAAATTGATCGTTGATAATTATGGGCCAGAAGTCGCGATTGGCGGCGGATCATTTTCAGGAAAGGATTATACGAAGGTTGATCGATCTGGCGCATACATGGCACGCAAGATTGCCGTGGATTTATTGGCTGCGCGGCCAGGGGCGCGAGAAGTCGTGACGAAATTGGCGTATGCAATTGGAAAAGCGGATCCGGTTATGGCTGTTGCGGTTGTGGATGGCGTTGAGGAGGAGATTTCGGGATATAATTTATCGCCTGCAGGAATTCGCGCGGCGTTAGGATTGGAACGTGTACGATACGCGGAGACATGTACGTGGGGACATTTTGGGAGAGGATTTTCTTGGGATGCGGGCGGTGTTTTATAGGACCGGGGCTTTTCTGAATGGTCCGAGTGATTGCAGGCGCGCGGATTCTGTGTCGGAAAAAATCTCGTGGTTTTCAAGTTCGACGATGGTTTGATCAACTTTGACATCTTCTTTGCGGAGTGACGAAATGAGTTCGCCTTTGTAATCAGCGTCTTTTTTGTCGACGTAATTCATGATTTGATTTGTCGATCTTGCGATATCTAATCGAAGTTCACTTTTAATTCTGGCCTCAGCTTCGTTGATTGAAGTTTTTAGATCCTCATGCGTGACGAGGTTGTCGCGCATGAATTCCATGATTTCTTGATGGGCTTCTTCTGTTACAGCTGCAAATTGCCGGAATTGCCCGAAAAAAGTGTCGAGCTTTGTGTCGAGTGACCCTAATTTGGTGTCGAGTGTTTGCAAAGTTACCTCCATAGTTGCTTTGAATGAATGATGATTGAATTATGCCAAAGATTGGGTGACCTGTCGAAATGGGTTTGTCAAGGGTGGGGAGTGGACAATGTGTGATCAAAAATGGCGATTTATTTGTTTGTTTGAGCGAATTTAGCTATGATGGGGAAACAATTCCATTTACTCCTATGTCAATCAGCAAAGTTACCACAACTTCAGAAAATATTGGTCAGGAAAACCTCGATAAGTTACGCGCGGTATTTCCTCAATTTGTAAAAGATGGAGAAATTGATTTTGATGCGCTTAAGACTTTTTTTGATGAGTCGGGAAAATTGGCGGGTGAAGAAAAATATGGCCTGAATTGGGCGGGGAAAAGTAATGCGTTTAAGGCGATTCGTACACCAGCTACCGGTACGCTCACGCCACAGCCAGAGCAGAGTGTGAATTGGGATACTACGGAAAATATTTTTATTGAAGGCGATAATTTGGAGGTTCTGAAATTGTTACAGAAGCATTACCGCGAGAAGATTAAGATGATCTATATTGATCCACCGTACAATACGGGCAAAGATTTTATTTATAAGGACAATTTTACGGAAAATATTTCTGATTATTACGAACGCACAGGTCAGAGCAAAAATGGTATTAAGATGACGGCGAATTTGGAATCGAATGGGCGTTATCACAGCGATTGGCTTACCATGATGTATCCACGTTTGTTTTTGGCTCGGAATTTATTGCGTGAGGATGGGGTGATTTTTATTTCGATTGATGATAATGAAGTTGCAAATTTACGATTGATCGTGGATGAGATTTTTGGGGAGGAGAATTTTGTAGCGCAGATTATTGTACAGTTAAATCCACGCGGGCGGACACTTGATAAATTTTTTGCAAAGACACACGAATATATTTTAGTTTATGCTAAGAACGTAGAAACAAATGCGGTTAAAGAGGTGATTAAAAATGAAGAAAAAGTTGCTGAGTATAATAAGGCTGATTTGCACGGTAAGTATCGTTTATTGGAGTTGAGAAATAGAAATCCTGTTTTTAATAGAAAAAATCGTCCAAAGTTATTTTATCCACTTTATGCAAATCCTCAAACAGGGGAGGTTTCTCTTTCAAAAAATGAAAAAAATTTTGTCGAGGTGCTGCCTTTAAACTCGAAAGGGGAAGAGGGTTGTTGGACCTGGGGGACGAAGAAAGTTTTAGAAAACATCACTCAATTAATCAGTAAAGAAGTTGGTACAGGAGCATGGAGAGTTTATAGAAAAGACTATTTAGTGGATGAGGATGGTCAATCAGCGACTAGCAAAGAAAAAGCTATATGGCTAGAAAGTGAAATAAATA
>JAPLWO010000058.1 GCA_026396555.1 Candidatus Magasanikiibacteriota bacterium | reverse complement strand
AAGGAGAAATTGGTCTTACTCCAGAAGACTGGTATTCGTTGTTTTTAACAACGCTCCATACAAACAATCTTGCGATCGATGATTTTGGAGATGGTATTAATTCTATCAATTACGATATTGGAAGTTTCTTGGTTTCTGGTGCTGTTCCGTTTTCGTACTGGGGTCGGGGCGATCGTCGGGCGAGCGCGAATTGGGGCGATGCGAGGAGTGTGAGTTCGAGCTGTGGCGTTCGTTCGGCGGTGGGGTAAAAACTTTGGCTCCTTATCCTTTCTTTTTCCTCTTTATCCTTTATCTTTTTTCTAAACCGGTGAAAGTCCACGTGTTTTAGATTATCTTGCGGAAGAATCTCACAACCTTGACAAAACCCTAAAAATGGGGTATGCTTGTAGACCCACGTGTGTATTTTGGCTTAAAACGTGGGCGATTGAGGAGATGACAATGTCAGATGTCAATGGGCAGAATTTGAGTCAGACAGCTGCGTCCGGCACCAACGGGCAAGGTGGATCTGACAGTGAATTGATCGAAATTTCGAGCTGGATGAGCTCCTACAACGCCGGTGACGAGGATGATCCGGTCGACGGTGGTCGTCGCTGCGTTGTTCATGTGCGCTCTACCCGTCGGATTCCGATTTCGTAAGACTCCGGGCCTGTGCACCAACAGTCCCGAACCAGATCCGCTTCCGCGCCACACACAAACAGAAAAGTGTGGTGCGGGGCGGTGTTTTTTTATTTAATATGGTAGGATATGTGCATATGAAAAAATGGATCGCCGCAGTTTTTGCAATAATTATTTTCGGAACTTTTTTCGCGATGCGATTGTTGCCGGTACAGGCAGAAAAAATTGCGTCACCAAATTCGCTGTACATGATTTTTGCGGGCGACATCATGCTTGATCGGAATGTTTTTTTGTCGTCGATGGCAGATCACAATAATTTTGAACCTCCATTTTTATTAATTGCGCCCGAGCTCACGCATTATGATGTGCGCGTTGCGAATTTAGAAGGACCAATTACGGATGCGGCATTTAATGCAAAACGTGCACATGCGATGTCGTTTACATTTAATCCAAAATTTGCGCCCGAGCTCGTGAAACATTTTGATGTCGTGTCGCTCGCGAATAATCATACGTATAATTTCCAACAGGCAGGATTGGATTCGACAAAAAAATATTTAGTTGCGTCGGGCGTACAATATTTTGGCGATCCATTAAATCGAAAAGATGGCGCGGCGTGGATTGTAGAAAAAAATGGTTTTAAAATTGCGTTCGTTGGGTATCACGCATTTTCTCAGCCGGAAAAAATTTCAGTTCCAATTATTTCTGACGTGATTCGTGATATGAAAACGCGCGCGGATTTTGTAATTGTGATGCCGCATTGGGGAGTTGAATACGCGCCGAAACAATCACGCGCACAAATCGCGGCAGGTCATGCATTTATTGATGCGGGTGCAGACGCGGTGATTGGCGGGCATCCACATGTTGTCGAGCCGATGGAACTATATAAAGGAAAACCAATTTATTATAGTTTGGGAAATTTTATTTTCGATCAATATTTTTCAAAGGAAACCATGCAAGGGGAAATGGTGAGTGTTGTTTTGACGCGCGACGCGGACGGAAAAATTTCGCCGCAATTTTCGATCGTGCCATTTAAAATAAATAAAGCGAGTCAGCCGTATATTGAGTCGCCTTAATTATCTTGACGCGCAATCGTTTTTAAGGTAAGCTTTTTTTCAATCGCGCACGTTCGCGTGAGGATGAGGTGGATCATGGCTTTGACGTTGACGGAAGATCAGGCGCAGATGGTCGCGCGTGCGATTTTTCGAGGGTTTGTTGATCGGAACGCCAATGCGTTGTCGATGGAGCAGTTGTTCGCTGCCGCGCTCAAGTATCTGTCGATTCGGACGAATGCTCAGGATTTGGAAGAAAGCGCGAAGAAGCTTGGGTTTATTTTTCCGATGGAACAGCCGGCGGGCCATTTCTGTATGGGCCCGCGTCTGTACTTGGGATTGTCGGGGCCTGATCTGGCGTTGCACACGCGGATGACGGCGAAACGTACGCCAAGGTTGCAGCCGAAATCGGCAACATCAGCTGGAGATCCGAGGCTTCCGGAACCAAAAGTGAAAATGCACGTGGTTGCGCCGGGAGCGGTTTCAGTTGCTGCCGGAATTAACGGTCGGCATTCGTTGTTTCAAAAACCAACGATTGATCCGAACGCGTTCAAGATGGACGGCGTCTGTTATGGGCCGCGGCGGAATAGTGCGCCACATTCTGATTCGATGAAGATTGTCGCAGAGCTGGTTCGTCAGTTGCATCGTGCGTTTGATATGGACCAGGCGCGGCGAACGTTTGTGGGTCCGGAGAATATTTTTCTGACCGATGTCGCGCTCGAAGAGTTTTTGGTTCGTCGTGAACAGTCGGGCTGGTTGCACGTTGTCAGGAATGGAAAGGATATTATCGTGTGCGAGTGGCTGATTCAGAACATGGAATTTTTTGTGGCTCAGCCACCTGAAGTTTCGCCCGTTGCGTAAGTTCGGAGAAGCAGTGTGTCCGTGTTGTCGACAGCCGAACCGGTTGATCGACGCACGGATTTTTTAATTTAATCGACATTTGAGTGGATGGCGCGTTGACATTTTTTTGGTTCAATGTTATAAAACTCTTACCTGCTCCCAGCGAGTGCTGGCAACAGTCCGACAACCCCAAAATCAGAGGCGATGTTTGAAGCGCGGCACAGGATGCCCCGCCAAGACTGATCTGATGCGAGGAAATCATCATGAGCGAGACATTACATAGGCGTTATTTGTTAGCGTTACTTGAAATTTTGGATGAACCAGACGGCAATCCGCAGAAACTGCTCGACGCATTTTTTGCGAATCCGTACGCGGCGCTGGCGATCAAGGATCTTTGGGATACACAGATCGTTGAAGTGCTTCCTGATCCGCCGAATGAAAAGTATCCATGGTTCGGTTTCAAGTTCTCGGGTGGCCGCGGCAAAGAGAAAGGATATCGATATCCAAACATCTGCTACATGGCGTGGGATCCGGATGACCGTCGAATGGTTGTCATGTGCTATACCGGTCAAAGCGATGTGATCGTGGAGCTTCGTCCGAATAGTGGGTCGCTCCTCGACTTTAAACTCCGGTTTGATGATCGTGGACGGTTCATGTACGTTGCTCCTGGAGCTGTCGTGATTGACGGTGAACATCTCAAGTGGCAGCGTCCGGAGCGTACCTTTATTGTTGATGCAGCGCTCATTCAACCTGGCGGCGACATAGCTGTGCTTGTGCATAGAAGAGATGATCAAGCCAAAGGGTTCGAGATTCACAGCGTGAACACAGGTAGGGTGATTCGACGTCTGGAAGCGCGGAGTGTGTATCATTTCGCACGAGTGTCTTATAACGGCGATAGCCTCATGTTCGTTGAGAAAACTGCCCAACGGGAATTTTTTTTGGTAGAAGTTCGTTTGTCGGATGATGATCCTACGACTGTGATCCATCTCGAGAAAGCTGTCGAAGTTTCCAGGCCGTGTTATGACCATCGAACTGGAGGTCTCTGCTGCGCCTTTTCAGATGGCACGCTTTGGTCTTTGTGGATGGCAGGCACCATTGTTCCAACCGTGTTTGATCACGCGCGCTTTGAAATCACGGAAGTGTATCAGGGTGCGACGGGGTTTAGCGTTAAGACCGCGCTCGTTGTTCGCAACCGGCAAACCAAAAAAGTCCGGTTGGTCCACAACGGCATTCCGAGCCCTGAGTTTGATGAGGTGTTTTCGATCGATGTTGAACGAGGATTCCCGGAGTTCGGTGCGCGTATTGGAAGACAGCTTCTGCACGTGATGTTTGATCCGTAGGACCTGATCGAGTTTGACTCTGCTTTGTTCGCATTCGTGTGGGCAAAGCGGAGTATTTTTTTATCTAAAATTTTTTAAAACAAAAAAGCCCCACGATTGGGGCACTTTTGGTTGCGGGAGTTGGATTTGAACCAACGACCTCCAGGTTATGGGCCTGGCGAGCTGCCGGGCTGCTCTATCCCGCATGGGAAGAATACGCTTAACGAACATCTTTGTCAAGTCGGATGCTTGACTTTTCACTATTTTTTGGCTAGGGTATGTGTAACTGCAGGGAGCAGGAATATTTTTAGGAGACAAAGTCATGGAAGTCTATCTCAGGCAATTCGCTCACTCGAAGCCGACACCTAACGCAGCGTATCATTTTCTGGTGAATGGCGACCCGATCATTCACCGAAGTCATCGCAGTGTGGAAAGCGTCGCTGTTCACACAACGTCAGGTAAGATGCAGCGCTTTTTTGAGCCGCGCGAGTTGTTCGATCTCGTGCGGACTAAAGTAACAATGTCACTTGAAGATCTGAAAATCGGCGATGTATGGCATGTTGGTGAGGAATTTCTTGTCTCGTTTTTCTTTCGTTCGCAGTCAAGTGCAAATGACATGCTCGTTGTGGTGTTGAGTGAAACGGAGCACGGGAAACTCCTGCATCCGTATATCGAAGCATTGACTGAAATGGTTGGAAAGCGTGATCCGGCAAAATTTTTCGAAGTGCTCATCGAGCGCATTGAGCATGTTGAGAAATATCACGCGCGTTTCAAGACGGCGATCGCGCGAGGGACGGATTCAAAATTGAAGAAAGTTGGTGAACTCATGAACACGTTGCCAAACGCGAAGATGACGCCGAAGAGTATCACACAGTGGAATGATTTGTATGAGCAGACGATGAAAGACCTCGAACAGTCAGTAATCAAATTGCCGGCGATCAAGTCGAAAATTAGTTTAGCTCAACGGACGCTCGTCGAACGTGTTCGTGCTAATCGTCGGAGGCATGTGTAAAGCGGGACAGAAAGTTTGAGCGCTGCCTGGTCTTCAGAACGAAGATTGGCGGCGCTGTTTTTTTATGCGCCAACTTTAAAATAACAAACATCACCGTCCTTCACGATGTATTCTTTTCCTTCTGTTTTCATCGCGCCTTTTTCGCGCGCGCCGGGCCAGCCACCAAGTTCAACAAATTCTTTCCAGTTCACAACTTCAGCGCGGATAAAAGTTTTTTCAAAATCAGTGTGAATCACACCTGCAGCAACCGGAGCTTTCGCGCCTTCGTGCACAGTCCATGCGCGTGTTTCAATTTCGCCGCTCGTAAAATAGGTGATGAGGCCCAGCAATTTATATGCCGCAACAATTACACGATCCAAACCAGCTTCAGTCATTCCTAAATCCGCCATCATGCCACGCGCATCTTCAGTTGGAAGTTCTGCAAGTTCGGCTTCGATTTTTGCGCTGATTGAAATTTCGTTGGGCGAATGTAAAATCGCGTCGCCGGTAAAACCTTCGTCAACATTTCGAATATATAAAATTGGTTTCGCGGTTAACAACGAAAGTTCTTTGAGCCACGGCGTTTCATCTTCCGTAACTTCAACATCGCGTGCCGCCTGACCTTGTTCAAGAGCGAGTTTTACGCGTTCCAAAAATGCAACATGCGCTTCAATATCTTTTGATGCGCCCGACTTCATTGTTTTGCGAACATTGTCGATACGTTTCGTTAATGTTTGTAAATCCGCGAGCGCTAATTCCAAATTAATTACATCGCGATCACGATTTGGATCAACGGAATCGTGTACATGAATAATATTTTTGTCGGTAAATTCTCGAACGACTTGCGCGATCGCATCAACCTCGCGGATGTGCGCTAAAAATTGATTTCCTAATCCTTCGCCCGTCGATGCGCCTGCAACCAAACCTGCAATGTCTACAAATTCGATTGTTGCTGGAACAATGCGCGCCGCGTTTGAAACTTTCGAGAGCGGTTCGAGGCGCGCGTCAGGAACTTCAACAATTCCAACGGATGGATCAATCGTCGCGAATGGATAATTCGCGATGAGCGTCTGTTTTTTGGTGAGCGCCTTAAATAACGTTGATTTTCCAACATTTGGAAGACCGACGATACCGATTTGAAGTGACATAGGATATACAGTAATGGGGGGAGTGTAGCAGGAAAAAATGAGGTTGGCAACTGTTGTGCGGCTTTTTTTAATTGCAAAAAAATTCGAAGACTGGTAGTGTAATTTGTACACCGAATTCGGCTGGAGGTTTCATGGAGAACAAAGATTTGAAGACTTCGATTGGTCACGCTGTACTGACACATCTCCTGAATGT
The DNA here is from genome assembly GCA_026396555.1 of Candidatus Magasanikiibacteriota bacterium. Lineage (GTDB taxonomy): Bacteria > Patescibacteriota > Patescibacteriia > Magasanikbacterales > 2-02-FULL-50-9b > 2-02-FULL-50-9b. Next base: position 11,216 of record JAPLWO010000058.1, on the reverse strand, counting down.
CGGGATTGATGTAGCTGCGCTTATTGAAGACATGACGGCGCCGACGCATGACGCGACGCGCGGCGTTGCATTGCCGACGAGTGCGGCTGCTGTACGGACACGAATTCTGGACGGCCGCGCAATTCTGGTTACAACTGAGACCGAGTTTGTCGCGTTCGCATCGATTGTTGAGCTCGTTCCGGGTTGGCATGAACTTTCGACTGTTATCGTTGCGCCGAATTTTCGTCGGCATCACATTGCCCGCCAGGTTTTGTATCCGCTCATCGTTGAGCTGCATGATCAACTCGGCGGGAACATGTTTGGAACGACGAAGTGGAAATGGCTGGTGCCATTTGGAGAATCATTCGGGCTGTTCCCAGTTCCATTCGCTCGAATTCCCGCTGCTCCTCGCGCGAAGTTGTGCAACGAAGCATCGTGTTTTCGGCCGGGCGGAAAAGACGGCGGATGTTTGAACGAACGCGTGTGGCCTCTCGGCGTAAATTCTGAGGATCCTGGAAAAGGTGTGCCGTGTTGGGTTCGGATGCGAACTGTTGGTTTATTGCCTGGTTAGGTTTGGTAATTCGCTGCGCGCGGTTTCGTCACTAACGACGGATCGCGCGCGGCATCTTTAAAATATGATTTCAATTTCAATTGACCGGCTCACAAAAATTTTTTTAGATTTAGTTCAAATTGATAGTCCGACCGGTTCGGAAGGTGCGGTCGCGGATTATATTATTGATTTTTTAGCTGTGGAAAAAATTTCGTCGCACAAAGACTCATTTGGAAATGTATATGCGTTTGTACCGGGAGAGGGTGATCCGTTGGTGCTGTGTTCGCACATGGATGTGGTGCAACCGTGCATTGGGGTGAAACCGAAAATTGAAAATGGATATATTGTGACTGATGGAACGACTGTGCTCGGCGGCGATAATAAAGTTGCAGTTGCAGCGATTTTGGAATGTGTGCGCGCGGCGCGCGAGAGCGGCGCGACGTTACGTCCGCTTGATTTAGTTTTTACGTGTAGCGAAGAAATCGGAAATGAAGGCGCGATACATTTTGATTATTCATTGTTGCATGGTCGCGAAGGGTATTCTTTTGATTCGGGCGTTGCGTTTGGAACGATTATTACTGGCTCGCCATTTTATGAACGGTTCGATGTTGAATTTATTGGTGTGGGGACGCATGCGTCACGGCCAGAAACCGGAAATAATGCGTTGGCGATGCTCCGAGATGCGTTGGTAAAAATTCCGCTGGGTCGGCCAACAGAGACGATGACGTGTAATGTTGGAATTGTTGAATCGGGTAAAGCGCGTAATGCGGTTCCGGGAAATGCGATTTTGCGCGGCGAAGTTCGAAGTTATAAAGAAGATGAAATTATTGCGACGATTGCTGAGATCGCTCGTGTGTGTGAGGCGGCTGCGAGCGCGCATGGTGGCAGTGCGAAAATTGAAACAGTTCGGGAGAATGGAGGATTTTTGCACGAACAAACACATCCGCTTGTTGCAAAAGTTGCGGCGAAAATTTCGAGCGTTGGCTTAACGCCAATTTATCAAAATGTGTTCGGGTGTTTTGACGCAAATATTTTTATTGAACACGATGTGACGCTCATCAATATTTCGCCGGGTGTTGAATTTGCACACGGAACCGGCGAGCGAATGAGCATTGAGAATTTAGAAAAGTTGGGGAATATTGTTTTGGAGTTGGCGAAGAAATAAATTATTTTTTTCGTAATCGAATTTTCCAAAAATTTCCTGGCCACCAGACGCGACGTACAAAAAAATGTGTTTTGAAATTTGAATATCCAGTTCCAGTTTCTAAAATTGGGAGCGGGTGTGGGTCGACCATGTGGCCGAAATTTAATGTTGCAATGCCGGTGGCAATTGATCGATTGAACCACCATTCGATCAGCCCAACCATCGCGTGTAATTTTTCTGTACCGCGTTTGAACAGTCCGCAAATATAAAAACTTTGATTAATTTCGGAAATATTTCCCGCGACAAAACACGCGATCACGCCGTCAGTCGGGGATTCTGCGACTAAAATATCAATTGATTCTGGATGTGCTTTTAAATGTTTTCGAACGTCATTGAGAGAAACTTCATGCATGCGCTCCGGCACTTGTGAAAATGGCATTGCACGCTCGACTTCTTCGAGTGTGCCGAGCCGTAACATAATTTCTGGATGTTTTTTAAATTGTGCGAGGTGGCGGCGCGCATGTGAACTCCAATCTTTCGTCGGTGCATTTTTGTTCGCTAATTCATCGATAAAAACAATTCCTTCGTAATGATTCATGCCAAATTGTTTCCAGCCAGCGCGATTTTTTTTATCCGGCCAAACCGTCGGCGCCCATTCATCAATTGTGATACGAGAAGTTGTCGGCGGCATCATTTTTTCAGTCGGCGAAATCCCGTTAGGTGTAAATGTTCTGCGCCAGGTTAAAAAATTATTTTTTACAACAGTTAGCATTTGATTTTCTGGTCGATACACCGTCGGTGCAACAACCGTCGCCACCGCACTCTGCCACCGCGTTGCGTAGCGCCATCCATGTCGCGTGCTTGAAAGCGGACAAATATCTCGTACGCGTCGAAGTCGTTTTGAATCGATCATAAAGTTGGTTTTTTTATTTCAACGCCGGGCGTCGTCGAATCTACCGCGTCCAAATTAAATAATCGAAATCGAATTTTCCATAATGTTTGTGGATGCCACACACGATGAATGCCGAAATGCGTTTTAAAATTTGAGTACCCAATCGACGGGTCGAATTTTGGTGTCCACGGTCCGCACATGTCTCCAAAATTTACATGCGGAAGTCCGAGTTCGCGCGATCGTTTAAACCAATGGTTGATAAGTCCGGTGATCGCCTGCTGTTTTGAGCCGACTGCGGTATAAAATCCGCCAATATAATAACTCTGGCTCACTTCTGTACAATGTGCGACGATAAAAAATCCAATTGGTTCGCTTGCGAGTTCTGCAACATAAATTTCTAAATCTTCGGGGCGCTCCTCGAGAACTGCAATTGTTTGATCAAGGACGTGCTCGAGTACTGATTCGCCTAAATAACAGTTGTGACTATTTTTTTTGAACTCTTCGATGGTCCCGTTTCGAATGGTAGCGCCAGATTTTTGAAAAATTTTTAGATGGCGTCGCGCATGCGAACTCCAGAGGGATGTATGGTCGCGTTCGTCCAAAAAAGTAACACCTTGCTTTGAAGCGAAGCCAAAAGGAACCCAGCCAGCATATTCATGCGGCTTTGGCTGCACATCCGAGACCCATTCATGGATGTATATATAGGAAGGCGGATCAAATTTTGGTGGGGCATTGGTTGTGCGCGTAAAACTGCGATGCCACGTCAATATTCGATTCGAAACGAGCGCAATTGAATGCCCGTGTTCAAAAATTGCTATGGGGCGTCCGCGTGCCGCAATTGGGAGAACCCACTTGCTTGCAGTAATTGTGGCATGATGCGATGCATTGAGCGGACAGATGTCGCGAACATGCTTGAGTCTCGAGAGGTCCATATTCATCCAAGTATGCGCTAGTATAGCGCGCCCTAGGCCATTTCGTACATGCACAGCCTATGCACAGATTTCACACAGAATAGCACACTAAGTTATACCCGCTGGCTGCTATTGACAGCAAATCTAGGGTTTGATACTATTCCCCCACGAGAAACTATGCGTAAATACGAATTAACAGCGGTTTTTGCTGGCACAATTTCAGATACAGATCTGGAAGCAGCCGTCAGCCGCGTACAAAAACTCATTGAAGATGCGGGCGCGACCGGTGTTGTTCGCGATGCACTTGGCAAACACAAGTTGTCTTACGAAATTAAGGCAAACAAGTTTGGCCATATTGCTACGTTCACATTTGAATGTGACGCTGCAATTGCAAGCAAAATCACTCACAAACTCAAGCTTTCGAAAGAAGTTTTGCGTTTCGTGGTTGAATTGTTTGTTGCTGCACGTTTAAAACGCCAGCCACAGCTCGCTGACAGCCCACTCATCAAAGCTTCACGCGAAAAAGAACGTGAGGAACGCGATGCAGCACGTGAAGAACGTGGTGGACGCGGCGGAGACCGTGACGACCGAAATGCAACAGCTACTATTTTTGCTACAGGCCATGTTGAGAAAGAAGCTCCTGCAAAGAGCGTGGAAGAAAAGCCTGTTGATCTCGCGGAGATCGATAAAAAACTCGATGAACTGCTTCAGGGTGATTTAACACCCGCAGTCTAATTCATAAAAGAAGGGGTATGAATTTAAATCGTGCGCAGATTATCGGCAACTTGACTCGTGATCCAGAATCACGAACAACGCCAAATGGCCAGACCGTGTGTTCATTCAGCATCGCAACGTCGTACGCATATAAAGATGCGACGGGTCAGAAAGTTGAAAAGCCTGAATATCACAACATTGTGGTTTGGGGAAAGCTCGGAGAAATTTGTGCGCAGTATTTAGCAAAAGGCCGTAAGGCATACGTCGAAGGCCGTTTACAGACACGTGATTGGACATCGCAAGATGGTCAAAAGCGAAGTCGAACAGAAATCATCGCAGAAAACGTGATCATTTTGGACCGACCTGGAGCTGGTAGCTCGACAGGACCACGCCCTGCAATGAATAACGGCGGTGCAGCAGAAGAGCCGATCGCAGTTCCAATCACCAATCCAGACGACGAAATCAAAATTGAAGACATTCCATTTTAAGGTATGATGAAAAAAAATAATAAGAAAGATAATAAGAAGGAGCAGAAGCCTGCAACACCACAAAAAGACAAGATGTGTTATTTTTGTGTGCAGAACATCAATGATGTTTCTCCACGCGACACCATGACACTTCGCCGGTTCATTTCTTCATTTATGAAGATTGCACCTCGCCGTCGTACAGGTTTGTGTGCTGGCCATCAGCGCAAAGTAGCTCGCGCGATTAAAGTTTCACGCGAACTTTCACTCCTTCCTTACATCCCGGAGTAAATTTTCGGAATTAATTCTTCAATTAACAAAGCGGGGCTGGCAAAGGCTCCGCTTTTGTGTTACTGTTTCATTTCTATGCACTGGATAACACTGCAAAATCGAGCAAAATATATTCGCGCGATCCGCGAGCTTTTTTGGTCATGGGGATTTACAGAAGTTGATACACCACTCGTCGTTGCAAAACCAGGCCAGGAGCCTTTTTTGGATCCGTTTGAAACGAGTGTTGAGGATGCGGCTGGTCGCGCATATCCAGGATATTTAATTACGAGTCCGGAATACGCGATGAAAAAATTATTGGCAAAAGCAGCACTCGGCGAAGCGCCTGAATTTGCGAAAATTTTTCAGCTAAGTCATGTATTTCGAAATAACGAAGATTTTGGGGGAACACACAATCCAGAATTTTCTATGATCGAATGGTACCGGCTCGGTGCAACGTATCACGATCTCATGGATGATATTGAGGCCTTGCTGTGCGGGCTGTTGGATTTGCGTACTCGCTCACTGGCAGGGTCCAGCAATCCAGTTCACGAGCATGCAAATCCAACAGAACTCATATACCAAGGTGTCAGCATTAACATACAGAGACCGTGGGCGCGATTGACCGTGGATGATGCTTTTAAAAAGTTTGCGGGTCGCGAAGACGCGATTGAATTAGCAGAAAAAGATCCAGGAGAGTTTTATAAAATTTTCTTGAATGAGATCGAACCGAAATTTCGTGAGCTGCCATATCCGATCTTTTTGACCGAATATCCAGCATCGATGGCAGCGCTCGCACGAAAAAAAGAAAGTGATCCACGCGTGGCGGAGCGTTTCGAATGTTATATTGCGGGAATTGAATTAGCAAATGCATTTTCGGAATTAACGGACGGAGTTGAGCAGCGCGCGCGCTTTATTGAAGAACAAAAAGAACGCGCAACACTTGGTAAACCACGTATCGAATTGGATGAAGAATTTTTGTCATTACTTTCGCACATTCCTTCAGCCGCGGGAATTTCTGTGGGTGTTGATCGTGTGATTATGTTACTTGAAGACAAATGTGATATCAACGAAGTAATTTTTTGGCCAGCGCGGGATTTGTTTACTGAATAATGCTATAATTTTGCGACGAATCATATGAAAACAGCATTAGTAACGGGCGGCGCGGGATTTATTGGATCGCATTTGTGCGAGCGATTATTGAATGATGGATTTCGTGTCTTGTGCATCGATAATTTTTTTGTTGGATCAGAAGAAAACATCGCGCATTTATTTTCAAACAAAAATTTTAAATTGATCGAACACAATATTATCGAACCGCTGCATGTCGGCGAACATGTAGATTGGATTTTTAATTTTGCATGTCCTGCGTCTCCAGTTCATTATCAATATGATCCTGTTTTTACACTTGAGACAAACGTGATCGGAATGAAAAATATGTTGGAGCTTGCGCGTGAGCATGGCGCACGCATTATGCAGGCGTCGACGTCGGAAGTGTATGGCGATCCGACCGTAAGTCCGCAGCCGGAAACATATTGGGGAAATGTGAATTGTACGGGTGTGCGCTCATGTTACGACGAAGGGAAGCGCGCAGCAGAAACATTGGCGTTTGATTTTAATCGAGAGCGCGGCGTTGATATTCGCGTGATTCGAATTTTTAATACATACGGTCCGCGCATGGCGGTGGGTGATGGACGCGTGGTCAGTAATTTTGTTGTACAGGCGCTTCAACAAAAACCAATTACGATTTATGGCGATGGTTCATACACGCGCAGTTTTCAATACGTTGATGATTTGATTGACGGCATCATGCGGATGATGACACAGGAAAAATTTATTGGTCCGATCAATCTTGGAAATCCGCATGAATTTACGGTTAAAGGTTTTGCGGAAATTGTAAAAGAAATGACTGGGACGACGAGTGAAATTGTTTTTAAATCTCACGTGCCGGGCGACGATCCAAAGCAGCGCCAACCAGATATTTCACGCGCAAAAGAATTGTTGGGATGGGAGCCGAAAATCGAAGTGCGTGAAGGTTTGGAAAAAACCATCGCATATTTCAAACAAAAAATCGCGCGTGAAATTCGTGTTGCAATTTTTGTGCCATCATTTTTGCCGAACGTTGGACTGCAAGAAAAATTTGTTGATCGAATTACATCGGAATTGTCGGATGTAAAATTTGATGTGTTTACGATTGGTGCGGCGAATTTACCGGAGCGAGAAGAACGCGATAATATTATGATTTTCAGATTTGGTGACGAGAAAGATTTCTTGGATCGTTTACATTTTCCAAAGCTTGCAGCGCACGCGGCAGCAGCGCGCGAAAAAGAAGTTGGCTATCAAGCTGCGTGGGGTGTGATGGGATCGTATGGTGGTTATGCGGGTCGTGCATTTAAAAAATTAGTTCCGCGCACAGCTTTGTTTATCAGTTTGGATAGTAATGAAGTTGCTGAAAGCGCCCGGTCGCCTGTTGGATTCGCAAAATTTTTAATTCGCGCATTAGTGCGCCGCAGCGCTTCGTATGTCGAAGTTGTTAAAACCGACGGATCGATCACACTCGACGAAATTTTTTCGGGGACGCGTGATGAATCGTCGTACACCGGCTATCGTTTTCGCCAACTTTTTTACCGTCTCGGCCTTGAAAAGGAATTTGGCCGACCATTTGTAATGATGAAACGATTGTTTGAGAAATAAATAGCCCTGCCTTGACCAAATACCCCAAAATAGGGTATTATTCCGGCCGTAATACACGAATCGATTTTTTCTATGGCATCAGTTACCGAAATTAAAAAAGGCTCAGTTATCAAGCGCAACGGCGATTTATTTGTCGTTACGATTTCAAATCATATTTCTCCGGGTAAGGGCACACCATTTACACGTTGCAAAATGAAATCTTTGACCACTGCAAAAGTGATTGAAGAAACTTTAAAAGACAACGAAGTTGTTGATATTGTTGAAGTTGGATATAACAACATGCAGTATCTTTATAACGATGGCACATTTTACACATTCATGGATAACAACACATACGAGCAAGTTCAGCTCGATGCAGACACAATTGGTGATGATGCAAAATATTTGAAGGACGGCCTCGAAGTTGTCATGTGTATGTACAACGAACAGCCAGTTGCGGTTGAATTGCCACGCAAAATTTCTTACAAAGTTACTGAAGCTCCACCAGCTGTAAAAGGTGATACCGCAAGTGGTAATGTGCAAAAAGAAATCATTCTTGAAAATGGTTTGAAAGCAATGGCGCCAATTTTTATCAAAGAAGGTGAGCGCGTGATCATTAATACCGATACAGGATTGTACGTAGAACGAGACAATACATAAGGCAAAAAATGAAATAAAAAAAATCCCTGCCAGCGAGTACGAAGTTCTGTACTACAAGCTGACAGGTTTTTTGTCTCACGAGATTTCAGTCTGAGCTGCGAATTTGGATCCACGCAAGATTGTCCGGATTCAGATGCCGATGCATTTCTGTAAACAGCGCGTCGATCGTCAACTCTTTCAATTCTGTTGAGACGTCGATAGTCTTCCAGCTGTCTCGAATCCAGGTGCGATATATTGCCTTTAAGTGAACGCGGGCAAAACGGTCGGTTTGTTTCTTTGCAAGCAGGTTTTTTGCGTAGCCCGCCTTGAAGTGTGCGAGCGTGCGTTCCGCGGTCGCACGATAGATTTCCGGCCTTCTCAGGATTTCTCGTGCCGTTGTCTCAACGCGCTCAAGATTGCTCTGTTTACTTCGAATATCGATATATGCGTAATCTGACGGAAAGGGGTCAAATCCGATAGACACGCCGTAATTGATTCCGTGTTCGATGCGGAGCACGTGTGTCAAAATGCCATCCGGTGCGCACAATGCTTCAGCGACCCCGCGATGCACCATGTGACCGCTTGGTAGAGTTGTCACAATGTTCAGCTGCGGTGTGTTCTGTGGATGTGTGAACGTAAATCTTCCTGGTGTAAATGTATCAAAGCTGAATAAACGAACACGATCTCCTGCTTCAAGTTGACGGGTCGCGGCATGAGCGAGTTCTACAACGTGCTCATGCTGAACCGTCCCCACAACAATAAGCGCTGAATTCTTTGCTGTGTACCATGTGGTACGAAATAGCTCGAGCGTCGCCGCATCTATCGACTCGACGGTTGCTGCTGTACCCATTACAGTGCTGTGCTGAGTACGTGTGCTGACATGCAACACCTGCGTTGTTTCAAATTGCTGCCGTGCAATCGATTGCGCTGATGTGTGATCAGAGATTTCTTGAATGACTGCCTTTTTTTCACGCGCGATTTTTTTGTGCGAGAACGGATCATCGTACACGAGCGTCATGAGCTGCTTGAGCGCCTCGAGCATTTCATCTGGAAACAGATTGCTGAGATCATACATCGTACTTCGCCACGAGGTAGTTGCGTTAAATTTCGCATTGAGTTCCAGTAGAGCCGAAAGCCTTTCCGGGTAGATCACTGTTTCGCCTGTGGAGATACAGTGTTCAAGCAGATGTGCTGTACCTGGCGTTTTTTCATGTTCCGCGCCAGCCGCGATGCAGAGCTTCATATCGACCAAGCCTGAATCATCAGCCATCGTGATGACGGTAAAGCCGTTGGGGAGCGTGGTGCGAAAAACAGGCAACGGCCAACTATCAATACGTTCTGAATGCATGAGGTCCTCCATTGAGTTGCTACGGGGTGCAGCAACTGAGCAGTGTACTGGAAATTGGTAGAAGTGTCAATGAGACATAAAATAAAAAAATCCCGCCAGCCGCACATCGTTGTTGATGTGGGCGGGCGGGGTTCGAAACAGGTGCAGCGCGATTCACTCGCGGTCTGCAATCGGGTAGTTCGCTTCGATCGTCTCCTTGATCTTTTTGATTTCGAAGGGCGGCCTCGTTGTCGCCCACGGTTGGGCTTTTTGTCCTTCGCCAAAGCTGCAGGCCAAGCTGTCGCAGACGATGGATTTTACCACGCGGCCATCTTCGGCGCGCTTCTCGTAGGTCCAGGGGAAATTGTGACCAGACTCGGGGCCGTCCGAGTAGTACAGGACTTCTTTGTCTCGCGTCATGATCACGCTGCCGTTGATCTTCCCTTGGGTGAGCGTGCCCCGGACGTTGACGAACGGAAAGTAATCGTCCGTGCTATAGAGTTTGACGTTCAGTTCGAACGGACCTTCGATTGTTCCAGCCCTGTCGTTGACGCAGTACTCGAACTTTTCCGGCACCAGGCCGTTCGTGGAGAACTTGTGGTAGTACATACCGACAGGGCATTGTACGCTGCTGAAGAAGCCCCACTCAAAGACTGAGTCAATGAACACGACGATTGGGATGAGCGCAATAATCGAAATGACCGTGATGATCGCTTGTTTGTGGACAGTTTTCATGAACAGTCTCCTTTTCCGAAATCTGAAATTTGCGCTCCAGCGCATCGACTCAATAGGCTGAGGTCGATGATAGAACGTCTAAATATAGCACATTTAGGCATTTTTGTCAACATAAATGCCGTTATTTAAGTAAATTGAGCCAAAATTAAAACCGCCCCGGAGGGCGGCTTTACGGCTAGCCTAAAATTGAGATTATCCCTCAAACGCTGGCAATTCTCCGCCTGCGTCATCTGCATCTTCATCGCTCGTGTCTTTTGCTGCAGGAGTTGCAGTCGCTTCGCCCGCTTTTACCAATTCGGTAACTTCAGCGCGAACCGCACTTAATAAATCAGGGCGTGATTTCAAAAATGTTTTTGCATTTTCGCGACCAACACCTAATTTTTCTTCGCGGAACGTGTATGAGTTTCCAGATTTTTTAATTACGCCGTACACAACCGCTGTATCGAGCGTGTCGCCAGCCAACGAAATACCTTCGTTGTACATGATGTCGAATTCAGTCGTGCGGAACGGTGCAGCAACTTTATTTTTTACGATTTTAATTTTAACGCGGTTACCGATAATTTTTTCACCGAGTTTAATCTGAGCTGCGCGACGAATTTCAACGCGAATCGACGAATAAAATTTCAGCGCCATACCACCCGTCGTGGTTTCTGGATTGCCAAACACCACGCCAATTTTCATACGTGTTTGGTTGATGAAAATAACGATGGTTTTTGTCTTGCCCACGATCGCCGTTAATTTTCGGAGCGCCTGCGACATCAAACGTGCGTGCAAGCCCATGTGTGAGTCGCCCATCTCACCTTCGATTTCAGCTTTTGGAACGAGCGCTGCAACAGAATCGATCACGACGACGTCAATCGCATTTGAACGAACCAATGTTTCCAAAATTTCGAGTGCTTGTTCGCCGGTGTCTGGTTGAGA
>JAPLWO010000073.1 GCA_026396555.1 Candidatus Magasanikiibacteriota bacterium | reverse complement strand
AAGGAGAAATTGGTCTTACTCCAGAAGACTGGTATTCGTTGTTTTTAACAACGCTCCATACAAACAATCTTGCGATCGATGATTTTGGAGATGGTATTAATTCTATCAATTACGATATTGGAAGTTTCTTGGTTTCTGGTGGTGGTCCGTATTCGTACTGGAATCGGGACTTTCGTCAGGCGCGCGCGGTTTGGAACGATGCGAGGGTTGTGAATTCGTTCTGTGGCGTTCGTTCGGCGGTGGGGTAAAAACTTTGGATTTTGAATTTTTATTGATTTTTGATATTGTTATTGTAACCGGCGAATAGCTACCTGCTGCGATGTAGGCTGCCGGAGAATCTGGCGTTTTTGAAAATGGAAATTGTATTTATGATTGAATCGTAAATAGCACCATTAAAACGCACGAGCAAAAGCAATACTAATCCCCACCGTGATGAGTTGTGTGTGTCTTGCACTGGCGAGATGAAATAAAATTATGGATGGTTGCGACTGTCCAAAAAATGGAAATACACAATCAAAATAGGTTTCTGGTGATGTTCCGTATTCGTACTGGAATCGGGACAATCGTCAGGCGAACGCGAATTGGAACGATGCGAGGAATGTGAATTCGAACTGTGGCGTTCGTTCGGCGGCGGGGATTATCGATTGTTTTGAGCGTGATTTGACGAACTTGACTTTTTTTCCGCCATTCGCTACACTGTCCTCACTACCGTAGACAGCAGGCATTGCAGCCCAAAAAGCCGCAAACATAAGCCCTGCCGAGGCAGCCCACAATTCTCCAGATTAATCTGAGAACCAGGTCGAGGGCCCCTTTTAGTTTACGGTTGATAGCCGTAATTTTTTGTATGGCAAAAACCAAAGCACAGAAAGCAACAGATTTAGAACGCTTGACCGAGGCTTTTAAAGCTTCAAAAGGTGTTGTGTTTGTTGACTACAAAGGCGTAACCGTAAAAAACGTTTCAAAACTCCGCCGTGCAGCTGAGAAAGCAAACGTGCAATACGTTGTTGCAAAAAAGACACTGATCACACTCGCGGCAAAAAATATCGGACTCGATTTCAATGCAAAAAAACTCAATGGTAACATTGGCGTTGCATTTGGTCAGGACGAAGTAACTGCAGCGCAGGTGGTAGCGAATATCGGTAAGGAAGTTGAACAAATCAAAATCCTCGCTGGTGCGCTCGAAGGTGCTTACATTGACGCAACTCAGGTGAAAGCGCTCGCATCACTCCCATCAAAGCAACAGCTTTTGGGCCAACTTGCAGGCGTTCTCAACGCACCGCTTACAGGTCTCGTTGGAACACTTTCGGGTGTTACACGTGGTTTTGTAACCGTGCTCCACGGAATCGAAGAAAAGAAAGCTTAACTTTAATACTATGTCAGACGAAACAAAGAAAGAAATCCCAGCAAAATTTGCGGGTCTTGTTGAATCAATCGACAAGTTGTCAGTTCTTGATCTTTCAGAGCTCGTAAAGACTCTTGAAGACCACTACGGCGTTTCAGCAGCAGCTCCAGCTATGATGATGGCAGCTCCTGCAGCAGCAGCTGCTCCAGCAGAAGAGAAAACAGAGTTCAACGTTGAACTTCTCGAAGCAGGTGCAAACAAAATTGCAGTGATCAAAGTAGTTCGTGAAATCACGGGCTTGGGTCTTGCAGAAGCAAAAGCTGTGGTAGACGGCGCACCTAAAATGGTGAAGGAAGGCGCAGCAAAGGCTGAAGCAGAAGAAATCAAAAAGAAACTCGAAGAAGCAGGCGGCAAAGCAGCTTTGAAATAAGCTATTTGCTCAAAGCAAACGAAACAATATGGCCGTCATCGGTAACCCCGGTGGCGGTCGTTTCGTTTTTGTCGATCGATAGATGTGTTAAACTCGTCGCTGCATCGTATTGATATTGTTTTAACATTTTGCCATCGCGATCTGTGATGACCATGCGATGTTGTTCATCGTCAAGGAAATAGATATTGTTACTCGTGCCAGAAATAATCGCGCCAATATGGGTGACGTCAGGAGTAATGTTGCTGATGTGAAATGGCTGTAATTTTCCCGCGGTATATTTTAATACAGCACCAGTCGCAGTTCGAAGCCAGAGCGAGGTGTCGGCGGTCAGCGCAACAATATCAGTTGGCTTTCCAGAATCTGTAATCCATTTTTTACCGTTCGTATATTTTGCCGTCGCGCCATCACCCGAAGAATCGTACCGATAAATCATATGCGTGTTGTTGTCGAACACGTACGCGCGACCTGAGTAGAAGGTGATCGCGTCGATGCGCGTGTTTTCTGGAATCAAATCAATTTGAATGTTGGAAGCGTGGCCATCGTTCAAAGTTACGGCAGGAAGTGCGATTAATGTAGCACCGTTGCGAGTGATATCGACGGTGTTTAAATCACTTGCAAGCGCGAGCGGAGCTAGTGTTACGGCAGTAATATGTAAAATTTTATTGTGCTCCGCGATTAATTCTGAATGTGTTGCTGAGCCGGCTGAACTGTCACGAACGCTTTTTGAAAGCGCTGCAAATAAGTTTTCCGCATCCGTGAGACTCGCGCGAGCTGCAGGTTCATTTTGGTATACAAATGATTGGTCCGCAGCATGAATCGTGTCTTCAATCGTCGAGAGCTCTGCCTGAATTTTTTGATTTGCAACAGATTGAAAATGAAGGATGCCAAGCGTTGTAAAAAACCGAGTGCAACAACAACTCCACCAACTGCAATCATTAAAGTCTGTTTTCGTTTAATCGGAAGCGCAGAAAAATTTGAAATTAATTGCTGCTGAAGATTTTCGAGGTAACTTCGAGGCGAAATTTTTTGATTAATCTTCTCAATTGCTGCGCGGCCACGTTCAGTTTTTAAATAGGAGATTGACGTTTGTGTTGCACTGACCACAGCTTTGCCACTTGTCGTCATACTGCGCTGCGCAAGTTTCAAAATATTGGTAATGATTTTGTCTTTTGGAATTGTTAATACCGGCGGCGCTAAAATCGCAGCTGTTGATTTTGCTTTATTAAAAAGTTCGGTCATTGAAGCATCTGCTTTTTTCTCGATTCGCTGCACGGGCGCTGGTTGTTCAGGCGGCGCAACCTTGTGTTGCATGATTTCTTTTGTCTCATCGAATGCACGTACCAATCGAAGCCAAACCGCAGCAAAAGAATAATCCGAAGACATTTCTGATAGAACACGCTGCATATGTTCGGTCACTTCTTCGAGTGTTTTACCTTCTGAAATTTTCGTCAAGCGATCTGCGCTAAAAAATTCAATTACGCGCGGCGTTGCAATTAAGAATCGGTCATCGACTCGCATCACGCCGGTCACGACATTTGAAAAAAGTTGGCCTGGCGAATCCATCGCTGTTTCATCAACTAAATCCATTGTGTGCCAGCCACCATCTTTATTATAAAGCAATAGTGCGGTTGGGCGACCATGAACTGCGAGGTAGAGCGCGCCGTTGCACACCGAGGCGATCGCGATATGAATAATTTCGTTGGCGTGCTGTTTTAAATAGAGCGAACTTTGCGTATTGAGCAAGCCCATGATTGTTTCAAAATGGAGTTCAATGTTCGTTGGAACACTTTTGTAATAAGTATCGATCGCGAATTCAATCCATGCGCGCACCATCTGAATTGTTTTTGGCGTTGCACCTGATAATTCTGCAATTGCAAAAAAATGACCATGCGTCGAAACTTCATTCGGCGACGGTTCAGCAATTTCAACTAAAACATGGGATTTTGATTCGTCTCGCCCCTCAACAAGAAAATCATGGACCCGTAATTCGATGCGTTCACCCATACATTGACCAAGAGGGTCATACCGATTATACTAAATTTCGTTATCATCTACAATGGCTGTATTCCTAGACCTTTATGCTTGAACACCTTTTTGGTTCAAGAACTCGAGTAAAACTCTTGCGAATCTTTTTTCGAGATTCAGACAAGTATTTTTATGTGCGTGAATTAACGCGTTTGTTAGATGTGCAGATAAATGCAGTGCGTCGGGAGTTGATTAATTTATCAAAAGCTGGAATTATCGCGACGATTTCTGAGGAGTCAGTTGCAATTGTTGCGGCAGCGTCGGATGATCCACACGAAGCAAAACGAAAATATTATCAACTCAATCAATCGTCGGTTTTGTATCCTGAGCTGCGGGCGTTGCTTATGAAATCGCACATGCTCGGCGAGCAATCGTTGGTCGAGGAATTTAAAAATGCGGATGATGTTCGGTTATTAATTTTTACGGGAATTTTTACAAACGCAAAAGAAACACCAATCGATATGTTGGTGGTCGGCGATATTTCAGAGCGACGTGTCGCGAAAATTATCGCAGATTTTGAACACGAACATGGCGCGCAAGTTCGATACACTGTTTTGTCAGTGCGTGAATATTCGGAACGCAAACAGTTGATGGATCGATTTTTGTACGCAGTGCTCGACGCGCCGCACGCAGTTGCGATTGATACGTTAAAGCGTGATCGCGTATGAAAATTTTTGTGATTGAACCACTGCCAGAGAGAGGCTTGCGTATGCGAGTTTTTTTGGATGGCGCGTGGAAAATTACGAAATTATTGGATCATGGACAAGACGTCGTTGTCGCGCTACATGAATTAAAATTGAAAAAAACGGTTGACGCGATTGTCGTCCGGTCAAAAATTGGAAGTTTTTCAGCGAGTCGAAACGCGCTGGTCGCGGGCGAGACATTGAGTGCTGTGTGGGGCGTGCCGACGATTTTTGTTGAAGCTGAAATTGAAACACCGGAGCAGTTGGTCGCGGCGATTGAAGGCGCGGATATAAAAACGGACGCCGCGTTCGAATACGAACATTCGCCACACATTACGATGAAAAAAATACCATGACAAATTACACGCGCTATCGAATTTATGAAATGTTGCCAGGCATTGTTGTGTGGACTGTTTTGCTGTCTGGTTTGATTTTGAGTTTTGTAAAACCATTGTGGGTTATTTATTTCGTCATTTTGTTTGATTTGTATTGGGTGTTTCGCGTTGCATACTTTGTTGTGTACTTATTATTTTCATGGCGATCGTACGCGATGACGATTCACGAAGATTGGATGCAGCGACTCGCGACGCTCGGACCGAAAACTGATGATTATCTGCACTGCATTTTTTTGCCCGTATATAACGAAGATGAAGAAGTTGTACGAACAACGCTTGAAGCGCTCGCACGATCGTCGTTTCCAGCGAAGCGGATGATTGTGGTACTTGCAGGTGAGGAGCGCCAACTCGAACATTTTAATTCGATTGCGCCACAGCTTAAAAAAGAGTTCGAACACAATTTTTATTCATTCATCGTAACTGTACATCCGAAAGATTTGCCGGGAGAAATTCCGGGCAAGGGTTCAAACATTCATTACGCGGGAAATGAACTGAAGCGCTGGTTTGATGAGCGTGGAATTGTGTATGAACGGGTGATTGTTTCGTCGTTTGATATTGATACAATCGTGCATAAACATTATTTCGCGTATCTCACGTATTTGTACGCGAATCATCCAAATCCAACGCATGCATCGTTTCAACCGGTTGCATTGTTCAATAATAATATTTGGGAATCATCGGCGCCGCTGCGCATCATGGCGTTCGGTACAACATTTTATTTGTTGTTTGCGTTTGGTCGTCCAGAAATTATGACGACATTTTCGTCGCACAGCATGAGTTTTAAAGCGTTGGTCGACGTTGGATTTTGGCAAAAAAATATTGTGAGTGAAGACTCACGTATATTTTTTCAGTGCTGGCTGCGCTACGGCGGCGACTACGAAGTCGTACCAATGTTTTTGCCGGTGTCGATGGATACGGTGAACGATCCCTCATTTAAAAAAAGCATGGTGAACTTGTATAAACAACAGCGTCGCTGGGCGTGGGGCGTTGAGCATATTCCATTTTTATTGTGGCATTTACCGCAGCACACAGAAATTCCGTTTGGAAAACGATTGCATCGCATGTGGACGCAATGGGAAGGAAAGTTTTCATGGTGCACAACATCGTTATTTATTTTGGTGTTCGGTCGTTTGCCTTTGTTGGTTGCGGGTGACGAAGTTCGCAGCACTGTCTTATTTCAAAACACGCCGCACATTCTCGAATGGCTCATGCTATTTTCGATGGCAGGCATGGTGTTTAGTATGGTGTTGTCTTTGAAATTGTTGCCGCCGCTTCCGCAGACAACAAAAAAACGAATGTGGATTTTCATGTTGTTGCAGTGGGCGCTTGTGCCGGTTTCGTTGATTTGTTTCTCGGCAATTCCGGCGATCGACGCGACAACGCGCTTGATGTTTGGACGATATCTTGGATTTAATGTTTCGCAAAAAAAGCGTAGTCAATTAATGACCATCGACGAAAAACAAATTTTACCAATATGAAATCACGCATCATTGTAATTTTATTGATCGTCGTTGGGTTGATTGGTGCGGCGGGCGGTGCGCTCGCATATGCGGTTAAATCGCACAGCACTTTTTTGTCGGGCGCAGTTCAATATCTTGCAGAAAAAACAATTACAAATAATAACGAAGAAAGCGCGGCGATTTTTCCAACGTTGCTTGGGTTGAATGGACCGCGTACGATGTTATTATTATTTTTAAATAACACAGAAATTCGACCAGGTGGTGGATTTATCGGATCATACGGTGTGGTGACCGTTGATCATGGATCAGTTACATCACTTTTTACCGACGGGGTTGAAAATTTAGATCGCGCTGCATTAAATTTACCGTCGGTTCCAGCGCCACAGCCGCTCACCGATCATGTCGTGACACGGTGGTATTTTCGTGACTCAAACTGGTCGCCGGATTTTGTTGAGTCTTCGCAAAAATCGTTAGGTTTTTATAAATTAGAACAAGGTCAGAAAGCTGACGAAGTTCAAACCGTGATTGGAATTACACCGGAAGTTTTGTCGACGCTGCTCAAATATACAGGGCCGATTTCTGTTGATGGAAAAAATTATACAACAGAAAATATTACAGATTTGCTGGAGCACACGGTTGAAGTTGATTTTCATGAACAAGGAATTGCAAAAGAAAATCGAAAAGATGCGATTGGAAAAATCGCGGCGGAAATTGTCAGTCGCACCAAACATATTTCGCCGACGCAGTGGGGCGCGATTTTAGGTGATGTGCAAAAATTGTTTGAAGATCGACATGTCATGGTGTATGACACAGATCCAAACGTGCAAAAAAGTTTGGATGCGCTCGGATGGTCGGGGAGATTGAAACCAGGAACGCCGGACAAAATTATGTTCGCGGATGCGAACTTGGGAAGTTTAAAAACAGATCGCGTGATGCAGCGAAGCGAACGCTACGAAATCACGCGCGATGCGACGACGGGTCAGTGGCAGGGAACAATCACGATGCAATATAAACACACAGGGACGTTTGATTGGAAGACAACGCGATATCAAACATACACACGTTGGTATTTTCCGAGCGGCACGACTTTTTTGAGCGCGGACGGGCTGGATAAAAAAGAAAAATGGATTATTGAGGATGACGGCGCGTTTATGAGCGTGGGCGGATATTTTGTGACTGAGCCAGGTGCGACACATACAATTACGATTCATGTTGCGCTCGCACCGCACGTTGTCGCCGCAATTACAGCAGGAAAATATGGGTTAGTCGCTCAAAAACAACTCGGAACGAGTGGTTTTGATTTGACGGTTCACGCGCTATTTGGTACAAGCATTAAACGAGCGGCGCCGCCTGAAGAGCCGGCACACTTCGGCGACAACGCGTATGATTGGTCAGGAAGAGTAACTACAGATACGAATTTTGAAGTTTTGCTATGATGATGACGCCGAAAATCGGAATTGATTTAGGAACCACAAATATTTTGGTGTATGTGCCGCGCCGCGGCATCGTTATTAACGAACCGTCGGTGGTGGCGATTTCAAAAATTGATAAAAAAGTTTTAGCAGTTGGTAAGGAAGCAAAAGACATGTTGGGTCGCACACCGGATTCGATTGTCGCGCTTCGCCCGTTGAAAGACGGTGTGATCGCAGATTATCGCGTGACAGAAGCAATGCTTCGATATTTTATTAACAAAGCGCTTGGCGGCGTTCGATTATTTCGTCCAGAAGTTATGGTGTCAGTTCCAGGTGGAATTACCTCAACAGAACGACGCGCCGTTATCGACGCGACGATGGCGGCGGGTGCAAAAGCTGCGTATATTATTAAGGAGCCGATTGTTGCGGCGATTGGCGCGGAAATTCCGATTGGTTCGGCGAGTGGTCACATGATTGTAAATATTGGCGGCGGAACATCGGAGATTGCCGTGATTTCTTTGGGCGGTATTGTGTCGAGTGGTTCGGTTCGTATTGGTGGAAATAAATTGGATGCGGCGATCGCAGAATTTATTCGTCGAAAATATGGATTGGCAATTGGCGAACGCACTGCAGAAGAAATTAAAATTGAAGTTGGAAGCGCAATGTATTTGGAAAGTAAATTAACGATTGAAATTCGTGGGCGCGATATGATTTCTGGGTTGCCGCGCATTTTGACCGTGACGTCGGATGATGTGACGGACGCGATTCAGCACGAACTCGAAGGTTTGATTCAAGCAGTAAAAGATGTGCTATACAAAACGCCGCCAGAATTATCTGCGGATGTTATTGAAAAGGGAATGGTGTTGTCGGGTGGAACGAGCTCGCTTCGAAATTTGGATACGTTGCTCACCGAAAGTACAGGCGTGCCAGCGCATGTCGCGGAAGAGCCGCTTTTATGTGTGGTAAAAGGAACCGGAATTGCGCTAGAAAATTTGGATGCATATAAACGAAGTATTCTTGCGACGCGCTAATTTTTTCGCGGCTATGATCATTCACATCGACGCCTCGCGCGCACTCGAGCCTCAACCAACAGGCGTGAATGTGTACACGCGGGAAATTATTGAACATTTGGTTTTATGCGCGGCGCCGGACACACAATTTATTTTGTATGCGCCTGAGTGGACGAAAAAAAATGTTCCTGAGTTTTTAAAAAAGTTTGAGAATGATTCGCGCGTCACGTGGAAATTTTTGCGATGGCCACCAAAATTTTTGTGGACGCAGATTTGTTTGGCGTGGGCCTGGGCGCGCGCGGAAAAAAAAGATTCAGTTTTTTTTGCACCCGCACATGTTGCACCTTTTTTCACGCCGCGAAATACCGTTGTCGTGATTCACGACATTGCATTTGAATTTTTACCCGACGCATTTTCGTGGAGAGAACGAATGTTTGCACGATTCATGACGCGGGTTAATGCACGCGTTGCGAAAAAGATTTTAGTGCCGTCGATTGAAACGCGCGATCAATTAATTGCGCGGATTAAGGTTCCTGCAGAAAAAATTATTGTCACGCCGTTCGCGTTGCCGTGTGATGCGATAAAATTGTCGGGCGAAAAATTAGATCGCCCGCCATTTATTTTATCAGTTGGTCGCATTGAATATAAAAAAGGACCAGACATTTTAATTCGCGCATTTGAAACGCTTCGGTCGTGTGGTCGCGAAATTGAATTAGTGTTTGTCGGAAAACCGGGAATTGGTTTTGAAACAGTTGATCGCTTAATTCAACACTCGCCGTATAAACAATTTATTCACGTGCTTGGATTTGTTCCTGACCTCGGTGCGTTTTATGCGAGCGCGCGTGTGCTTGCGCTTCCGACGCGGTACGAAGGGTTTGGTTTTAATTTTTTAGAAGGCATGGCAGTGGGCGTACCGGTTGTTGGTATGTCGCGCGGATCTGTTGCAGAAGTTGCGGGCGACGGCGTGACACTCGCAAACGATGAAAAAGAATTTACAGATTTATTAGATCGCGCGATTTCAGACGATGCGTTTCGCGCCGATTTAATTTCGCGTGGCGCTGAGCGCGTCAAACTTTTTACATGGGAAAAAACAGCTGCGACGACGCTTGACGTTTTGGCGAAATTATGATATAAAGCATAGTCCACTTCTGTGGATTTTGGCTGCAGTAATAAGATTTTTGCTCAGTACAGCGAAATTTTATTACTGCGGCTAATAAATGCTTGCAGTCAACAGCCGTTGTCCCACAACAAGGTGGCGCGACGATCAAGGCTGTTGTGAATGAGGAGGGTGTCATGGGAAATCCGAGTCAAGAAAATCAATCTGCCGCGTGGCGTGTTACGAGCAGCGCTCAAGATCTTGCGCGTCGTGTGGCCGATGGGTCGCTCAGCGAGCAGTTTGTCAAAAGCGGTCTCGAGCGCCTTAAGGATGGGCTCGAAATTCGGCCGCCGCGCAAGCTGTCGAAGACGCCAGTGATTGTCATCGACGAGGCGGGGTTTGAAAAGCTCGTCGTGCCTTACGCGCCGTCGTTCCAGGAGCTCAAGACGTCGTCCGGTTTCGGCTGGAATGGCGATGTGACCGAGGAACGGTTCAAGCGTCGGCCATTCGAACAAGCTGACGGTGAAATTCTCACCAAACTCCATGCGCCGAACCGACTCATTTGGTCGATGGAGGCCATGCTCGAACTCGAGGACATGGGTGCTGCGGGTGCGACGATTCGCGAAGGCGTCGAATGGGCGAAGTCGCACAAAGTGACTGACTACCCGTCGAACATCGTGATTGCGTTGCTCGGTTCTGCATGGCAGAGCTCCGGCGGCAGCCTGTACGTGCCGTACCTCTATCAGAGCGACGGTCGGTGGTACGTGAACTGCTACTGGCACAGCCGCGGCCGGTGGGATGCGAGTGTGCAGTTCCTTGCTGTCCGCCGCCGCAAGTTTCAGCACTAGGCTCTTGGAAGCTTGGCGCTTCAACCCGCGCTTGGTTTCTTTGGCCTTTGTCCGACGTTTCGCAGCTTGCTGCGGAACGTCGGCATTTTTTTGTTATACTATTTTTGGATAGTAAATGACACTGTGCAAGATTACGGTTTTGCACGATTGAATTCTAAAATACTCCTTTGTTGAGAATGAAGTTTATAAATTGTAAATATAAATTTCAGAGGACTCGGAATATTTTTTTTCAAAATAGAAACTTGGTGTGTGATGTGAGGCGGGCTTCGTGCCCCGAACGCGATTCAATCCATAGAGAATTCAATGGGTGGTGTTATTGAACGCATGACGCATATCAATGATGTTCTGCATGGCAGAACTCCGACGGCAACCTGTACGTGCCGTACCTCTATCAGAACGACGGTCAGTGGTACGTGAACTACAACTGGAACAGCAACAACCAGTGGAATGCGAATGTGCAGTTCCTTGCTGTCCGCAACTTTCTATAAATAATGAACCCTCGCCGTTATTGCGAGGGCTCATTATTTTGTAATTGTTTGCGCCAGCCACCGAGCATTTTTCCAATTTCGTGGAGCGGTGCGGAAAGTGCCGCGTATTTTTTGTGATCAATCGTTTTTATTTCCCATGCAATTTGAAGAAAAAATTTGAGTGTATCAAGTTTACTTGCTGCACGTAGGACGATTGTCTGTTTTTGTTCGCGCGCAGTGTAGCTTGCTTGTAAAATCAGTTCAATTGTTTCGCAAAAAATTTTATCGATGGTGGTGCCGAGTGTGAATCGCGAAAGGCGTTCCATTTGGCTGTGTTGAAGGTGCCAGAGTTTATACGCGTCAGGTATTTTGCGTAAGATTCTGTCGGGGGGGGGGGTAACATTAGTAGAATGAAAATTCAGTTGGGTCATATTTTTGAAGAGATTATTTCGGTTGAAAATTTGTGCGCCGCGTGGGGCGAATTTTTGAATGGGAAACGAGGGAAGGCGGATGTTCAAGAATTTGGACGTCGATTGGCCGATAATATTGTACAACTTCATAGCGATCTTGCCGATGGGTCATATCGACACGGCGGCTATTACGCGTTTCGGATTGCGGATCCAAAACCGCGCGAAATTCATAAAGCGTCGGTGCGGGATCGATTGGTGCATCACGCAATTTATCGAATTTTGTATCCGTTTTTTGATCGGACGTTTATTGCGGATTCGTTTTCGTGTCGCGATGGAAAGGGTGTACATCGAGCACTTCGACGATTTGATTGTATGGCGCGCTCGGTCAGTCAAAATCATCATCGAACGGCGTGGATTTTAAAATGTGATATCCGGAAATTTTTTGCGAGTATTAATCACGAAATTTTAGTTGGGATTTTAGA
>JAPLWO010000016.1 GCA_026396555.1 Candidatus Magasanikiibacteriota bacterium | reverse complement strand
ACCGAACGGGTGCTGGTGGCGTGATGCATACCCGGGCCGGAGCTATGCGGAATGGTCCGAGTGCGTGGCGAATCCAGCTCCCGGAGCGGTGTGTGATTTGATATTTTATGAACGACGATGTAATATCGACACATCATTCTGTAAAGTGATCAATCATATGATCGGATATATTATTAGTTTTTTTCAATCCAGTTTTTTTGTAGCTCTTACAACCATTTTAACGGGCGTTGCTGCATGGTTCGTGTATAAGAGCCAACTAAGAACAACAAAAATCCAGGCAGGTCGTGTTCTTCTTACGGAAATTCAAACTGCGGAAGATAGAATAAGACAAATTAACGATATGTTGATGTCTGATGGAGCAGGTGGTGTTGTTATGACAAATATTTCGCTTGATTTCCCTACGATATTTCCATCTCGAAGCTGGAACATGTATTCTCATTTATTTATCAGCGATTTTGATTCAGACGAGCTTAAATTAATTTCTCGTTTTTATGACTTCGGTGGTCTAATAGAAGATTTTGGGAAAAGAAACAACGATTTTTTTTGGGTAACAACGGAAGAGCGCGCTCGTGTAACTCAGCAAAAAATTGCAGAAATAATTGTTAGTAAGTCTGATTTCCCTAAAGATATAAGAG
The DNA here is from genome assembly GCA_026396555.1 of Candidatus Magasanikiibacteriota bacterium. Lineage (GTDB taxonomy): Bacteria > Patescibacteriota > Patescibacteriia > Magasanikbacterales > 2-02-FULL-50-9b > 2-02-FULL-50-9b. The sequence continues at coordinate 8,727 of JAPLWO010000016.1, read as the reverse complement.
ATATTGCTATTAAAGAAGGGGTTGATTTTTTGTCTAACAGTATGAATATTTACGCTAATTCGTATACGCCAAAAAAAACGGTATCCGAAATGTATTCATATTTACAGAAAATTGAAACAATAACTACTTCAAGCTGCGGAATTAAATTGAAAAAACTTGCTAAATTATGAATGATCATAAAAAATGTTCGACATGCAAAATGATTAAGGGTCTGCATAGTTTTTATAACTCAAAAAGAGAATTAGACGGGAAGGAATATCAGTGCAAAGAGTGTTCATCATCACGACAAAAACGACAGAGAGAGGTGCTTTGGATGAAAATAAAAGAGCATTATGGCTTTATCTGTTTTTGCTGTGGAGATGCAACAAACGAATTTTTAACGATCGATCATATTTTTAATGACGGTGCTGAGCAGCGACGTTCCTTGAACAAGGGTCGTTTGTATGCATCAATTGTTCGAGATGGTTTTCCAAACACTTACAGAATTGCTTGCATGAACTGTAACTTTTCTTTAGGTGTACGCGGATACTGCCCTCATAAAAGTAAATAATAATGATAATAGTATGACCGGCGTACAAATCTCAGCACAAGAATTACACACACTGATCGAACAAGGTCTCCCGTCTGACAGCCTCATTCTCGATGTCCGCACTCCAGAGGAATTTTCAAAAGGCGCAATTCCAGGTGCAAAAAATATTCCAGTCGACGAACTTACGGGTCAAGTCGAAACGTTGCGTTCATACAAAAAAATCTACTCCTATTGTTTATCTGGCGGCCGCAGTCAAATCGCCGTGGCATTGCTCGCATCGAGCGGAATTGACGCAGAACTCTATAATGTAACGAGCGGAATTCTCGCGTGGAGAAAAGAAGGTTACACGCTTGTTTAAATTTTTATTGCAAGGTGTATACTGCATTTATATGATGAACTATTTAAATTTTGGCAACGGTTACGGTGCGTCGTCAATGATGTCCGCGTACGGTTTCGGATCTGGCCTCATTCTCGTCGTGCTCTGGAGCCCTTTTTGGAAAGGTTTGCTTTTAAACACCGCAGGCATTCTCGAAATTATTTATTTGTTTGCGATCTTGAAATTAAAACCAGCGCAGTTGTTTAAGAAATAGTATGCAGATTGTCAGCCCCGCGTTTGCGGCGAATGACTCAATTCCAGCAGAATATACCTGTGACGGCGGCGGACACAATCCGCCGCTGGAATTTTTAGATGTTCCGACCGACGCAAAAAGTTTAGTGCTCATCATGGAAGATCCTGACGTGCCACATCATTTGCGCGCGGATGGTATGTTCGATCATTGGGTAGTCTGGAATATACCGCCAGAGACACGGGAAGTTGCGCAAGGAAAAAATCCGCCCGGCGAATCCGGAGCGAATACTCGAGGTGCTACCGGATACACGCCCCCATGTCCGCCAGACAGGGAGCATCGATATTTTTTTAAATTATTTGCATTGAGCGCGCGACTGGATTTGCCGTCGGGCGCGACAAAATCTGAAGTGCTCGTGGCAGCTCAGAATTTTATAATTGCAGAAGCTGAATTGATCGGGCGATACAACCGATCGTAGATTTATTTTTATTCTGTGGGTGGCAATAAATGGTGAAATAAAATTATTGCCTGTCGAATCTGATTCATTCGAGCGTCAGAAATACGTTCAATCCGATTTAAGATTCGATTTTGTGAGATAACTTTTATCTGATGGAGACAGAGTGATCCGTCGCAACCGTCAAGTTTAAATGGAATATAACGTGGAGGATCTTTTTGTTTTGAAGTTAATGGAATTATGAATGCTAAATCATGTCCAATGACATTGAGTATAAGTCCTGGGCGTTGGAACGATCGGCCCTTTCCATCTATTTCGCTACCGACATTTACACCGAATATCATCCATCGTATTTCTCCTGCACGAATTTTTGCTGATATACGACGTCTATCAGCGATTTGTTTAACATGATTCCAATTATCGAATTCTTTTTGATACATACCCCCCTTAAAATAAATTAGACCTCCCCTGGTGGGGGAGGTGTAGTCGCCTGACGGCGAAATGTAAATAAACTATGCCATGCATTTTTTGTAGTGTCAATAATAGTTGTCCACAAGAGCAGAGCAAGGTCTTATACTTGACTTTTTATCTAAAAACTGATTTACTGCGCTCTAACACGGACTTATTCGTGTGGAGGTATCATGAACACAAAGGTGATCAACTCGATTCGTCGCGCGCTTGAAAACGCTGTGCCTGGTGTGGAAATCGAAGTACAGCTGCCAGCCCTGAAAGACGGGTTTTGGTGGATCGATGTGAAACTCGGTGAGATTCTGGTCGTCGTACAGTACCGCGAGAAACAGGGTTTCGGCATCAGCTTGGTCACTGATCAGACAGGTTACGGAACTGCTCCGGATTTCGTGCGAGGTTCCGTAAATGAAGCAGTCAGTAAGACGCTCGAGTTGTTCGCGGAGGCAGGCGCCAGCGGATTTCTGCGCACGAAGAATCCGGTCAAGCAGCTGCGCGAACATTGCGGCGTCACTCAGGTTGAACTCGCGCACCGTCTCGGCATCACTCAACCCACGCTCAGCGTGATGGAGAAGCGGCCGTGCTCGGTGAATCGACTGATGCAAGTCGCACACGTGCTCGGCGGCAAGCTTCACATTACCGTTGAATTTCCGGATCAAGTCGTTACGCTCGTGTAATTCGTCTCGAGGCTCTGTTTCAAACGTCCACTTTCTTGCGTAGAACTTTGCGCCAGGAAGTCGGACGTTTTTTTGTATTCTATTTGTTGTGCACTGTGATATACTTTCATCAATAACTTTTACCCGTGTGTATTACACAATATACTTTGCCGCACTCGGCGCCTTTGTCGGCTCATTTCTTGCATGGCTGGGACGCTCTGTCATGGATCGTCCGAACGCACGCCCGCGCAGCACGTGCGATGCGTGTCGACGAAAACTTGCGTGGTGGGAATTGATTCCCGTTTTTTCTTATATTGGTTTGGGTGGACAATGTCATTCTTGCGGAAATGCAATTTTAGTTGAAGATTGGATGATGGAAGTGATCGGCGCAATTCTTTTTGGATTGGGTGCAATTCGATTTACAAGTTCACGTGATTTATTGTGGTGGTGCATTCTTGCGTTTGCGACGCTGCTGCTGTTCTATATTGAATTGCGTTGGAGTGTGGTGCCGCGCGGTTACTCAGTTCTTGTGGCACTACTCGCGTTGTTCGCCGCATCAAGTTCAGTCGCAGTCATGCCGATGGTGATGTTGAGCGCGCTGCTCGGTACCATTTTTTACTTTTTTCTCTATACCATTTCGCGCGGCTCGTGGGTGGGGGACGGAGATATTGCGCTTGGTTTTGTAATTGGCGCAGCAGTTGGTTTTCCGACGTATTTGGGCCTGACCCTGGTGATTGCTCACGTGCTTGGCGCGTGCGTCGCTCTCATTATGCTTGGTTTGAAGAAACGACAGCTCCACGAGACCCTTCCGATGGGCGCTTTTTTGCTCCCTGCAATGTGGGTTGTGGTGCTCTGGTTTCGTTGGATTTTCTGAATTAATTTAGTGTCATTTTTTGGCTAATTTAAGCTAAATAATGCCATTTTACCTTGACGAACTTGCACCTGTGTGCTATAGTCGTTTCAATCTATGCCAAAGAAATTCGCAACAGCAGTTTTAGCGGCCCTCATCCTCATCACTCCACAGTTTGCAACAGCTGCTACCAAAGCACCGGTTAAAACTGTTTCGAGTGCAAAAAAAGCGACCCCTGTAAAAAAGGCTGTCGCTAAAAAGCCTGTCAAAAAAGTTTCAAAAACATGTGTTGAATGTAAGTCAAAAGCTGAAGGTGCTGATAAAAGCGCTGCAAGCAAGGCTGATTCATGGAAAGGTTTAGTTATCGGTGTGAACGAAGGTTCACGCGGAGTAATTATTACCGAAGCAACTGTTTTGAACCATATCAAAGCGTATGCACAGCGCTACATTGCTATTGATGATAATACAAAAATTGTAACAAAAGAAGGTGAAGAAAAAACATTTGATCAAATGGACATTGGTTACAGTGTACAAGTGACTGGAAAATACGACGCAGCAAAACGAACAATTCGAGCTGCCGCAATTGAAATTATAACGATGCCATCGGCACCGATTACGAAAACAAAATAATGAACGATGTTGTTTTTACAGCAACGAATGTCTCAGTACAACGATCCGGCATTGATGTAGTGCAGGATATTTCAGTGACGTTACATCGAGGTGCAGTGCTCGCAATTGTCGGTCCTAATGGTGCGGGAAAAACCACATTCATGAAAGCGATGTTGAATTTAATTCCGTCGCGCGGATCAATCACGTGGGCTCGAGGTATTAAAATTGGATACGTTCCACAAAAAATTTCGATCTCACGATCTTTTCCACTCACCGTGCGTGAGTTTTTTTTGTTGAAATCTAAAAAATCTTTTTGGTTTCATAAAAAAGAAAATAAAAATACATGGCTTGATCGCGTGGGCGGCGGACATTTGGCTGATAAAAAAATGTCTGAACTTTCAGGCGGAGAATTACAGCGGGTGCTCATCGCGTATGCATTGCAAGGTGATACAGATGTGCTCTGTCTTGATGAACCATCTGCGGGGATTGATATTGGCGGCGGAAAAACCGTATACGGATTGCTGAGTGATTTACGTACGGATCATGGAAAAACAATCATCATTATTTCGCATGATCTTGATGTTGTGTTTCGATATGCGGATGAAGTTTTATGCATCGACAAACATCAAATTTGTCACGGCCGGCCCGCATCTGTGTTAACAGCAGAAACGATTGAGCGCATGTATGGAACACACGCCTCACTTTTTTCACATAATCATGAACACCATGAACATGCTTGAAGTAATTCAACTTCCTTTTTTTCAACGCGCGCTGATCGTCGGCGTATTGATGGGCGTGACCGCGGCGCTTCTTGGCGTTTTTGTGGTTGTGCGTCGCATGTCATTTTTTACAGATGCTGTTGCGCATGCAAGTTTGACCGGTGTTGCGCTCGCGCTGCTGGTTGGAATTAATCCTATTTTTGGTGCGCTCGCGATTAGTATTTTTGTTGGTTTGTTGGTTGCTCGTTTGCAGCAAACAGGCAAGCAAGAAGTTGATACGATTATCGGAGTTTTATTTTCAACAACGCTCGCTGCAGGTGTGTTGCTGATTAGTTTAATGAAAGGATATCGTGGAAATTTATTTCAATATTTGTTTGGAGATATTATTGCAGTAAGTCCTGTTGATGTGTGGGTCAGTTTAGTTTTGCTCGCAGCAGTTTCAGTTGTATTATTTTTCACTTTTCGATCGCTTACTAAAATTGCGGTGCATGAAGATATGGCACGTGTTGATGGTGTGCGCGTCGGTTTATTAGATTCTATTTTTCTCGTTTTGCTCGCTGCAGTTGTTGCAGTCGGCTTAAAAGTTGTCGGTGCAATTTTGATGAGTGCACTTATGATTTTGCCAGCTGCGACTGCGCAATATATCGCGCGTTCATTTCGAGGAATGATAATCGTGAGTGTGTTAGTCGCTGCAATTTCAATGGTTGGCGGGCTTTTTATCGCAGCAGCTTTTTCACTTCCTACAGGACCAACGATCGTGCTTGCGGCTGCAGCTCTTTTTTTGCTTGCCTCAATGCGCGGCATGTTGCAATTAAAATAACGTTCGTTGTTTTTATATTGCGCTTAAGACTGTTCGCGCGGTACAATAGCATCATCTATGCTCCTTGTACGTCGCACGATACAATTATTTAACGCTCCGTGGCTTCGTGCTGCGGGCGTTTTGTTTTCTACGATTGTCGGCGCTGGAATGCTCAGCATTCCATTTGTAGTCGCGCAAGTTGGTATTGTTGTTGGACTTTTTTATATCGTTGGCATGGGGCTCATCATGTGTGTGGTGCATTTGTTACTTGCAGAACTCGTGATAAAAACTCCGCACCATTTGCAGCTCACTGGACTCATGCGAAAATATTTGGGGCCTGTCGGTATGTGGATTATGGCCACTGTGTTTTTTTTGTTGCATGTAAGCGCGATGATTGCGTATTTAATTGGGGAAGGTGATAGTTTGTCGGTGTTGTTTGGTGGACGACCCTTTGCGTGGGCAATTTTATTTTTTATTTTTGGCACCACAATTATTTTGCGCGGTGTTCGAGTGATTACTGATTTTGATGCGATCATGACAATTGTGACAACCGTAGTAATCGTTGTGTTGATTATGCTAAGTGTGCCAAGTGCAAATTTAGAATTTTATGCGCCGAAACAGCTGGCGTCGCTGCTCCTTCCATACGGCGTTTTATTATTTGCGTTTCACGGAACATCTGCGATTCCGGAATTAGAAATTATTACCGGACGAGATCCTCGTGCGCTGCGACTTGCAGTGCTTGTTGGGTCATTAGTCCCGATTGTTTTGTATGTTGGTTTTGCAGCCGCGGTTGTTGCGGTAACGGGCGTGAATACAACTGAAATTGCAACGATCGGATTAGGTGCGGCTGTTGGTCCGCGCGTTGTGTTGATCGGAAATATTTTTGCGGTGGTTGCGATGTCGTCCAGTTTTGTGACAATTGGAGAGGCACTTCGACGCACCTTTCAATGGGATTTTGGTTTCAAACCAAACACAGCACTTGCATTCGCCGTTGGAATTCCGTTGATTATATATATAGTTGGCGCGCGTGGATTTATATCTGTGATTGCTATCGCGGGCGCAACGTGTGGTACAACTGAGATTTTTTTGCTAATATGTGCTTATTGGAAGGCACATCATCACCCAATATATGAAAAAAATAGTGATTCTCGGCGGCGGATTCGGGGGCGTTGAATTTTATCGTACGGCTCATAAAGAGCTTCACGGTTTACCAACTGTAGCATTTCAAATGATTTCGCGGTGGAATTATTTTTTGTTTTATCCGATGCTCCACGAAGTTGCAACAGGATCTGTTGAGCGATCACACATCACGGAACCACTCAGAGAAATTATCGACTGTTGCGTCGAAAAATTTTTACAAGCAGAAATTACGCAAATTGATTTTGAAAAGAAAATAGTGACGACTAATCAAGGATCGCATGCGTACGATTATTTGATCGTGTCGCTTGGTGTACAGCCGAATTATTTTAATATTCCGGGCGCTGATGAACACTGTATTTCATTTAAATCAATTGCTGACGCAGTGACGGTTCGAAATCATGTGATTCATCATTATGAATTAGCGGCACATGAGCATGATGAAGAAACGCGAAAAACATTGTTATCGTTTGTTGTGATTGGTGGTGGACCAACGGGCGTTGAACTTGCGGGTCAGCTCGCGGATCTCATGTTTCATGAAATGCGAGAGTTGTATCCTGACGTAAATCCTGATGAAGTAAAAATTACTTTAATCGATGGCGGTGATCAATTGTTAAAACAATTTCATCCTGAACTTGGGCATCTTGCAGAATTACGTTTAAAAAAAATGGGCGTAAATATAATGTTGAATACGCGTGCGATTCGATGTGAAGCAGATAAAATTCATCTCGAAGGTGACGGCCACGTTCCGGGAAGTTTGCGCATTTGGGCAGCAGGCACAAAATCAACGCTCGTGGAATTAGTTGATTCAAAATATTTAACCAAGCGTGGTTTTTTACAAACTACAGAAACACTACAGCTGGTCGATCATCCTGAAGTGTTTGTGATTGGTGACAATATGGAAATTACGTCGCCCAATGCGTACATGGTTCCACAAACTGGTCAGGCAGCATCCGCAACTGCGCGCCACGCAGCGAAAAATTTCGTGGCGCTTTTGCGAAATAAAAAATTGCAGCCGTTTAAATTTGCAAGCAAAGGGGATATTATCCCGATTGGAGATTGGTATGCCGTTGCTGAATTAGGCGGGTTTAGATTCTTCGGTCCGCTCGCGTGGATTATGCGTCGCGTTGTATTTATTCAGCGACTCGCAAGCCCGCTCAATCGTGCAAAAGTTACGCTTGATTGGATGCTGCACGCCGTGTTGAAGCGTGATACATCTGAGTTGTAACAACAGCGTCATCATGATACGCTGATACTATCTATGGATCTCCTTTCTCATATTTGGCAAATTTATTTATACCAACCATTGGTAAATTTATTGGTGTATTTATATTCAACAGTTGCAGGACAAAATTTAGGCTGGGCAGTGGTTGCACTGACTGTTAGTTTGCGTGTCGTATTGCTTCCACTTTCAATTGTGGAAGGTCGCAACGAAATAGTGATTGAAAAAATGCAGGAAGATGTTGCAATTGCAGAAAAACATTTTCGCGCAGATCCGATGTATATGAAAGAGCACATTCGTTTGCTCATGCGCAAAAATAAGATTCGACCATGGGCAAAAACTTTATCACTCGCGATTCAGTTGTTGGTGTTGGTATTGTTGTATCAGGTTTTTATCACAGGAATTTCTGGTGCGCAGCTGTCGAAAATTTTATATTCTTTTGTTGAATATCCGGGTCGCTTGAATACGCTCTTTTTTTCGTATCAATACGGATCAACGCCAAAAGATTTTATTGCGTTTGACGTTGGTCAGCGTAGTTTATTTTGGGCAGCGCTTGTCGGTGTTGTTTTGGTTGTAGACATTATTTTCAAAATGAAAAAACTAAATCAGAAAGCGACGGGGGGTGACCTGACGTATTTGATCATGTTTCCATTAGCATCTTTTGCGATTTTGTGGTATCTTCCAATGGTAAAGTCGTTGTTTATTTTTACATCAATGATGA
>JAPLWO010000072.1 GCA_026396555.1 Candidatus Magasanikiibacteriota bacterium | reverse complement strand
ACAATTAATCGTTTTCAACAAGTTGAACGTCGGTTACTCCAAGATTTAGGTCGCGATGCAACGCCAGAAGAAATCGCAGCTGAAATGGGTGAGGACGTAGAAAAAGTTCGCCACATCATTAAAATTTCTCAGGAAACTGTTTCGCTCGAAACTTCGGTGGGTGATGACGACGACGATTCTTCGCTCGGTGACTTTATTGAAGATGTTAAAAATGTTTCGCCAGATCGCGCGTCTGCACTTCAATTACTCCGTGATTACGTTCGTTCATCGATTAAAGATTTGCAGCCACGTGAACAGAAAATTCTTGAAATGCGTTTTGGTTTAATTGATGGTGTGTCACATACACTGGAAGAAGTGGGTAAGGAATTTGATGTGACGCGTGAACGTATTCGTCAGATCGAGGCAAAGGCGCTCGAGAAAATTCAGAACATGCCTGAGATCGACAAATTGCGCGACTACTACACGTTCCTCTAAGATTGACTTCTAGAAATAAAAATGATAGGCTCCCGTTTAGCGGGAGCTTTTTGTTTTCGCAAAAACGAGGGGAGAAACATGGCGAAAAAACCACCACCCGTTCATCCTGCACTCGAGGAGTTTGACGTTGTGCTACTCAAAGCAGAACCTGATATGCCGGTGCCGCGCGCGATTTTGGTGTGGAATAAATATCAGTACGGCCGAGCGGCCTATTCGCGTTGGGCCATCGAGAACAGGATTTATGAAATCGCACGCGATCGGGAAGCATTTGATAAGCCGAAATACAATGAGCTGCGATCAGTTGTTGCTGCTCAATCATCGGTCGTCAATCTTCCAGAGGATATGACGTTGAACGATTGGCTTGTTAGCGGTTTGTGGCATAATATTAAGACGAAGATGTTCGCGGGCGAGTGGCCAAAAAATGGATACCGAATCGAACTGAATGCACTGATCGACGTAAACAGGTATCAACTTATTCCTGACATGGAGCGTGCGATTATCGTGTTCGAACGAAAAACGCTGCGTTCGCCACTGCGTGTGCACATGATGAAGCCGGTCGGTCTGCCGTGGGAACCGCGGCTGTACTATTTCAGGAATATTCAGTCGCAACGAGCTCTACGGTTTCTGGTCAGTATTGGAGCGATGACAGATCAATCGTTCGATGAGTTCATGGTGCCACTCTGGCTCATCATTCACATCGGAAATATTCTCAAGGCATTTGAGGGGACGCCGTTTGCACTGCCGTATGACATGGCGGTCGATAAAACACGGCCCGCTCAGTCGCCGGTAACTCCCGGTAATCAGTTTTGGATGCCCGGGACGCCCGAAGGAAAAGGTCCGGGGTTTCCGTGGTTCGAATTCGCTTCGTATCAGCCTCCGCTTGGATAGATTGGAGCTAGTGTTCACGCGTCGTGGTCCTCAACGGGATCTCGGCGCTATTTTTTAAGGCAGCGATCTTGCCAAAGCTAAGTTTTTCTGTTAGAATTCTATTACTAAAAACTATGGCAGAAACTGGTGACGTCATTTTGCGTTTTCAAAATGTAACATTTGAATATATTGAGGATCGACCGCTTCTCGAAGATGCGAGTTTTGGCGTACGCGAAGGCGCAAAAGTGACGGTGATCGGCCAAAATGGCGCGGGTAAATCAACTATTTTTAAGATGATCACCGGCGAGCTCAAACCAAAAACAGGAACTGTCACCATTCGGCCAGGCGCAAAAATCGCGATTGCAGAACAGGTGATGCCGGAATATAAAATGGAAAAAACAGTTACAGAATATTTTGAGGAAGCATTTGCAGAAAAAAAATACGATATTGATAAACGCATCACAGAAATTTTGGATGTTGTAAATTTGGATGTAGCGCACGATAAAGTTGTGCGTGATTTATCGGGCGGACAGAAAGCGCGTTTATTGCTGGCGTTTGCGCTGATTCAAAATCCAGACATCTTGTTGCTCGATGAACCTACAAATAATTTGGACGCCGAAGGTATTTTTCATCTCACATATTTCTTGCAGGCATACGAAAAAACGGTGATTGTTATTTCGCATGACACAGAATTTTTGAATTCATTTACAACGGGCGTGTTGAATTTGGATATTTATACGCAAAAAGTAAATCAATACGCGGGCGATTACTACGACGTAGTTGCAAATATCGCGGCGCAGATCGAACGTGATCGCATGAAAAATGCGCGCTTGCAAAAAGAAATTATTGATCGAAAAGAAAAGGTAAACTTTTTTGCGAATAAGGGTGGTAAGATGCGAAAATTAGCATCGAAGTTGCGCGATGAAATCGAGGAGGCTGAAGATAATAAGGTTGATACGTTGCGTGAAGATAAAACATTGCGTGGATTTGAAATTGAACCGCAAGATGTAAAAGGTGATATTGTGGTGATTACGAAAGTTTCAGCACTTAAAAATCATAAACCCGTTGAACGGCCGGTTGATATTAAATTGCGTCGCGGACAAAAATTAATTATTGAAGGGCCGAATGGAATTGGTAAGAGTACTTTTTTGCGTGCGCTTGCAAAAGGCGAGGCGCCGGGTGCGGAAATTACTCCGGGAGTTAAAGTCGGTTATTACCAACAAGATTTTTCTGGTTTAGATTACGATCAGACAGGCTATCAGGCGCTTGCATCATCGATGGAATCACCAGACAACGAAACTATTTTTGCAGTTGGTGCGCACTTTTTATTAAAATCATCAACGCTTGGTCAGCCGATCAGAACCTATTCAGAAGGGCAGAAGGGTTTGCTCTGCTATGCGCAGTTTGTGTTGCAGGAGCCAGCGCTCTTAATTTTGGATGAGCCAACCAATCATATTAACTTTCGTCATCTTCCAGTAATCGCAGAAGCAATCAATGATTTTACCGGAACAGTGATTATGGTCAGTCACGTTGCGGATTTTGTAGAAAAAATTAAATTTACTGACACGTTAGATTTGTCGAAATAATCAGCAGGGTATTACCCGTTGACAGCCCATCGGTAAATCTGATATATTATGTCGGCTATCCGAGGTAGCTCAGCGGTAGAGCAGCGAGCTGTTAACTCGTTGGTCCAGGGTTCGAATCCCTGCCTCGGAGCCACTAAAAAATCCAGCTCATCGCTGGATTTTTTGATTTGGAGCGATCCACAGACGAGGCTCGTGCCACGGAGAAACGGCTGTTTTGAATAGTGTGTGTAATTATGTTCAGCTATCGCGCAGCAGTCTCACTAGAGGGGCTGCCGTATTTTTTTTATTGAATTGTTTTTTTATGCGCCGCGTGGTAATTTATAAATAGTAAACTATGCAAATAAAAGAACTCGGTCACGTCGTATTGTATGTAACTAATCTAGAACGATCGGTACATTTTTACCGTGATATTTTAGGATTTACTGCAATTGCAGTTCAGCCTGGCGTCGCGGCGTTTTCTTCGGGTCGTACGCACTACGAGCTTTTATTGATAGAAATTGGTGGAACCCCTGTTGCTAAGCAAACGCCTCAGCCAGGTTTATATCACATTGGTTTCAAAGTAGGTGATACAGACGAGGAACTGCGGTTGGTGATTCGTGATTTAAATAAAAATAATATTTCGATAATTGGTGCCACAGATCATGGGGTCACGCACAGTTTGTATATCGAGGATCCGGACGGAAATGAATTGGAGTTATATGTTGATGTTTCCGATATTTGGAAGTCAGATCCAGGCGCCATTATGATGCCGCCTCGCGCTCTGCATTTATAGGTCTATGCCTTGATTCTTCTCGTTATTCGTGCTAAGTTATAAATAACACACAACCGTGGAGGTTCTCATGCGTCATGTCATGCCAATTCGTGGTGCGGTACTTGATACGATTATCGCTGGAACAAAGACGCTCATTATTTGCGTCGGGTTTGATTGGATCAGAGAAGTTCATCTGGCGGATGAATTGAGACTCATCGGAGATAGTAGGGAATTTTTGGTGCGCATTGTCGCGGTTCGCCATTACGAAAGTTTTGAAGCGATGCTGTCTGTTGAGTCGAGTGATCAGATTTCGCCAGGACGCGACTCGGTGTGGATGCTCGAAACGCTGCGAAAAATTCATGCGCAGAACGAAGCTCTCGGTGTTTATGTGATGGAAATATCAAAGCCTCGCAAGTCGTCTGGGTAAAATACACGCACACGTTTGGCCTCGATCCACATTCAGTCGTCACGACCGGATGTGGACTTTTTATTTCGCAGACAGAGCATTCATGGATAGACATGTGGCTCTAATTATGTTATA
>JAPLWO010000062.1 GCA_026396555.1 Candidatus Magasanikiibacteriota bacterium | reverse complement strand
TGTTGAGTCAGTAAAAAATGAAACGGATGTGGTGGCGTTATTGAAGACGCTTCAATATAGGCCATAAGTTTTAAATTGTTGCCGGGGTTCTCTTCGCGTACGAACCAAGTCGTGTGCTCAGCAACTGTGAGCGAGTACGCACCCTTCGAGTCCCGCTCAACAAATATAAAATCACCCACTTTTTAAGTGGGTGATTTTATATGGGCCGGCCGGGGCTCGAACCCGGGACCGTACGCTTAAGAGGCGTCTGCTCTACCAGCTGAGCTACCGTCCCGTAGTGAGAAAGAAATTTGAACGCGTGCGTTCGAAATTTATTTTGAACGGAGGGCAAAGCCACGAGTACGCGAAGCGTACGAAGTAGCTGTAGGCCCGAACGTTTATCTATTTCGAACCCCACAATTTTACCTGAATTCACACCTTATTGTCAATAAAAAAAGTACCCCAACTGCACATTCCTCTGTAGGTGTGTGCAGTTGGGGTCATCGATCAGAAACGGTTTTTACTTTTCCGGGTTCGGGTCGCGGGCCTTGGCTTCTTCGACACAGGCCAAAACCCAGATGACCACGGCGCGAATGGGAGCCATAATGATCCGCATGCGGGCGAGTCGAGCCTTTTGGACTTCGACTTGCACGTGAGCGGCCGTCGCAGCTGCATTCGCCGCTGTAATCCTCGCTTCAGCTTCGCGGAGCTCTCCTTTGAGACGCTCGTTCTCTTCGCGCAGATTCGGTGTCGTCGGCTCCGACTTCACAGGGGCCTGCACCGCAACCTCAGGCGCAGGTGCGGCCGGCAGCGGAATTGGGGTCGCCGCTGCTTTGTCGGTGGCAGGTTTTGCCTCCGGCAAATTCTTCGGCACGTAGTGTGTTTTCCCGCTGGCCTCGTCATCGACCGTAGCAAACGCCGCATTGAATGCGGCATGAGAGCTGCTAGTCTTCAGATACTGGAAGTCGCCGGGACGCTTGAACGGGCGACCGATTTCGTGTTCAGCGGCGAAGATGTCGCTTGGCACAAAACCGTTCGGGAACTTCTCTTGCAGCCAGGCAATCCGCGTCGCGCTCGTAACGTACACATCGCGAACACGGGCCTTTTCGGGCTTTGCCGCGGCTGTCGTCGCCGGCTCATTGATCGGCGGCTGGTTCGCAGCAGTGCGCTGGTCGGCAGTTTTCAGGACGTAGCGCGGCGGAGCACTGCCTTCAACGAGGATGAACTGTTCGCACAGATCGTCCAGGTTGCGCGTGAAGAAATTGTCGACCGCTTTTGCGTCCTGAAATGGACAGCCGTCCGTGCCGATCTTGCGTTTGACGCCGACGCGCGTGCAGCCAATTGCTTCGCCGAAATTCGCTGCAACCCATGCGACGCGAGTTCTGGTGGTCTCATTGCCTTTGGACATCTTGTTCCTCCGTTGTGGTGCATCTTGGCGCATGTTCTCTGTGTGCCAATTGTGAAAAAGGTTACCAAATATCGCTTGAAATGTCAAGCGTGGGCGGGCTATTTTAAAATGATATAGGTGACAGCGGCGAGCTCTTCGACGCGTTCAGAATCACGGTATGCGCTGACTTGCGGGTGGGTCGCGAGCAAGCCACGGAGCGCTTTTCTGAGCGCGCCGGTTCCGGATCCGTGGATGACTTTGATAATTCGGTATTTGCCCGTTGATTGCTGATCGATAAAGGTGTCGATTTTTTCAAGCGCTTCAGCAACGCGATATCCATGAATATCGAGCGAGGGTGTGTCGCGGTTGATTTCAGCTGACCAGAATTCGATATCGTGTGCCTTCATAAATTTGTATCAAGATCATAACATGGTTGGTTGACAGATGCTATTTTTGTACGTAATTTTAGATGAATTAGTGGGTAAGATCGGCTTATTTTTTTAAATTAAAATTTTTATATTTTTTATAAATCTTTATAGCATCTCTCGTTGAGATATTTTTGTAGTACGTGACGACGTCGCCATAATAATCAGGCACATCAAAAATTTCATGTTGAATTAACGGACCCCAAGACCATTTTGAAATTACAGAATTATCTGGTTGAATAATTCCAATATGAGTTATTTCGCTACCATTGTGGTATGCAATGATGGCGCCCGGCTGTGCTTTGTCTAACTGCTGGATTTTAGATTTAGATATTATTTTTTTAAAAAAAGATTGATATAAAAATCCATGGGTTTCTGCAATTATGTTTTGTTCCTCTGTCAATCCCAGCACATAAATAAAACAATTGTAGTTTTTTTCCGGTGAAGGAGGGCTTTTTAAAATTTTAATTTGAGACGGTAGCTGGTCACGCGTTACAGATTCAAAACGGTCGGGGATGTACCAGTTTTTTCCTTCGTCAGAAGATACGAGTTGTGCAAGGAGTGTTCGGATAGTGTCTTTCATAAACAGTAGTATAGCAGATGATAAAAATGTTTTGCCCGGAGTAGAAACCGCGAGTGAGTATGAACAAGAACCATTCTGGTTCGATTCCTCACAAAGAGAAAATTAAAAAATCCTATCTGAGTGATAGGATTTTTTAATTTGCCCTCGGAGGGAATCGAACCCCCGCATACAGCTTCGAAGGCTGTCGTTCTATCCGTTAAACTACGAGGGCACGTTGATATTTGCTGACTTACGACTCTGCCAACCCTTTGCTTCGATTCCAGCTCGGGCTGCCGCTTCCTGCGCTTCTTGTTTACTTGAACCTTCGCCTTGCGCGACCAATTCATCGCCCAAATACACGCCGACCACGAAATTCTTATTGTGATCTGGTCCATGCTCGTTCAAGACGCGGTAATTTGGCGTGGTGCTTGCAATATCCTGCGCCGCTTCTTGGAACTTACTTTTTGGATCGATAAACAACTCGTTTTCGATGATGTATTTAATGCGGGTGATGACGAAACGGTGGATGAAATCACTCGCTGCGGTAAAACCAGCATCGATATAAATCGCACCAATGATCGCTTCGATCGCGTTTGCCAAAATGTACATGCGTGCTTTGCTGCCGGCGTCTTTTTGTTCGCCTTTGCTGAGGAACAAGAATGATTCAAAACCGATTTCATTCGAAATTTCGGCTAAGATTTTTGCATTAACGAGTGCTGCGCGTAAGTTCGTTAATTTTCCTTCGTCGCTGTCAAAGCTGCGGAACAAAAATTCGGTCACCACCAACTCAAGCACGGCATCGCCCAAAAATTCAAGGCGTTCGTTGTGGCTTGTGTCGAACGTTGGATGTTCGTTGATATAAGATCGGTGAACTAAAGATTCCAACAATATTTTTTTGTTGGTAAAGACATGTCCGAGCTTTTCTTCTAATTGTGGCAACGCGTTAACGTCGTTCATGCGATTTCTTGTTCATGCTGCGGCGCTGGGTTGCGATCAATTTGCTTGAGCGCGCCATGAGCCACCATTTCTTTATCATTAATCGCGACTTTTGCAGGAATTGTTTGTGAAAACTGAAGTTCGTATGTGCCCAATCGTAAAATATTGCGATCAATGATCGTGATTTGATCAAGCGGCCACTGTGGCGCGAATTTCTGGATGAGATCGTCGATTTCTTTTTGATGTTTTAACACACCGTCGACAAGTTCAAGAACAAAACCCTCGTCTTTCATACCAGGCGCGAACTCAGCGATATTTTGATCGATAAGCGCGGGTAGGATAGCGCTCGGGCAGCCCATGAAATCCCATTGAAACAATGATTGCATTGCGATTGATCGCAACAAATGGCGATTGGACATATAAAAGAACTTAAAAGGAACGCCGTTTATTTAACGCTTGCTGAGATTTTTCGGCCCTTGTATGTACCACAAAACGCACATGCGTGGTGAGGCAAAACAGGTTTTTTACATTGTGTGCATTTCGTAAGCGCTGCTGGTTTAAGTGCGAAATGTGATGCACGGAGACGTTTGTGTGACGAGGTTCGTCGATGTCCAGGAAGACCCATATAATTTCTAGCTAATGGAACGATTATAGCAGGGGGGTTGAATTTTGGCAAGAGGGGGCTTGTCTTGGGGATTTTTGGTGCGGGTGGGTGAGATTGACAGGCTGCGGGTTCGTTGTTATTGTTGGGGCACGTGGCGAAAAACTGACCACGATTGGGAGAGGTCGATGACAATCCGTTCTAAAGTTGGGTTTGGATTCCTTGGACTTTCAGTGGTGCTCCTATTTGCGACGATGTACTTTTCAACTCCTGAGAAGGAGAACGCGTTGGCAACCTGGCTGTCCATCGGAACCGTTGTCTGTTTCGGTATTGCGGCGCTTACGGTCATGCTGCGCGCAGTGTCTTTGCCGACAGCGAGTTCGACTCCGAGCGCGAGCGTTGCAGAATTGATCAGTGATCCGCCCGAGTTTCCGGTGGCGCAGAAATTCGTAGCGTTGATGCGCATTCCGCGCGAAGATATGTGCAAAGAAGAATCGTGCGGCGGATTCTACTACACCGTGGTCGAATCGTCAGCTCAGCATGGGCTGGCACCGGTTCGCGGAACCGTGCGTGCCGGTGCGGTGATTCATCTCATGGCAAATGCGGGCCCGTTTTACTTCGGGCATACGATCACACGCGGCGAACAGAAATTTTCTATCACGATTGGTTGGGCGCTCAAGCCGAACGCATCGCAGGAAATGCTCGAACGCTATCTGGATACCATGAGGCGGCCGGACGCGCTTTCGAAGATGTGGCTCGTGATGAATTCGCTCATCAAGCTCACGCCGAGTGATGATGACGGCCTGTTACAAAAGCGGATCCAGGAGACACTCAGTCTGAGCGGCTGCATCATCGTTGCACTTGTTATTTCGCCGCCCGAGGCAGTGAGTTAAGTTCTGGTTACGAAAACCCGGCCCCGCGCAATCCACACTAACGTGGACGCGAGGCCGGGAATTTTTTTTGCCTTCGAAATTTAGATTCCTTTTTCTTGTTCGATCGTCATTGAGCTGCTGAGCTGTCCTTCGATTGAATAATCTTGAAGCGAGAGAATTGGCGCGCCAATTGTATAGTTGGTGAAGTAGTAATCTTGCATGAGATCAACGAGCGATTTCCAATCTTTTCCGAAAAGTAATGCCGCATTTCCTTCGTTCACTGCGCGCAAAACTCCGCCGTGCGCAACTGCGTAAATATTAGTGTCCGTTGCGATGCGAATCAAACGTGTTCCTGGGCGATAGAGCACATTTCCACCAAGTGGATATGATTCGAGCTCGTCTTGAGAAACTTTTTTGACTGCAGGGAGCTGTGATTTCCAGGTGTCGTATGTTTTTGTATCATCTGGAAAAACATAGCGTTTGCCGTCAGCTGCTAAATAATATTTTGTTGGAGTTTTTACACCAACCAACACATTGCCCGCGAGTTTTGGTGGATCTGGATGGAGAACAGGGGAAACAGGAGTTGCAGTTTGTTGTGCCGCCGCTTGTTCCTGAACGATATTTGGAATTGCTTGCGGGCTGCGGCTCAAGATGCGATACCACGCGCCGATGCAGAGAAATACAACTGCGGTAATAGTTCCGCCGATCAAAATGAGACGAGATGTTTTTATCATAAAAGTAATGTTGCAGATACAGTAACATATTTTGCGCGGAATGTGTAGTTGGGTAAATAAAAATACCGCGTTTCCGCGGCATTCTTATTCTGGTCTCGCAAGTTTAGATCAGTGTAACACTTGCAATCTTGTCTCCGTCTTCTTTGAATCTCATGATTCGTACACCCTGCGTTGCGCGTCCGATTGTTGGTACTGAACCAAATGGTAAGCGGATAATCTGTCCTTTTACTGACACCATCATCACGTCGCCTTCTTGCGTTGCGTTCACCACCATTGCCGCGACAACTTTTCCAGTCTTCGCGGTGACTTCCATTGTCTTGATACCTGAACCGCCACGTCCTTGAACCTTGTATTCTTTAATTTTTGTGCGTTTGCCCAATCCGTTTTCTGCAATCGTAAATAATTCGAGCACACCTTTTTCAATGAGGGAAGTCGACACAACGTCCATGCCAATAACCGCGTCATCTTTATGCAATTTAATTCCACGAACACCTGCGGCGTTTCGTCCCATGCCGCGCAAATCTTTTTCATTGAAACGAATTGATTGACCTTGTTCGGTCACGATCGTGATGTCGTCTTTTCCGGTTGATGGACGAACCCATGACAAACTGTCGCCCACATTAATTTTCAATGCAATCAAACCACTGCGGCGAACATTTGCGAATTCTTTAATTTCAGTTTTCTTCATCGTACCGAGATTGGTCGACATCACAAAATATTTGTAATCTTTCATGTCTTCCATCGGCAATGTCGCGGTAACTTTTTCGCCCGGCGAAAGTTGTAAGAAATTTACCAATGCCTGTCCTTTGCTTGTGCGAGTTGCAACAGGAACGTCATATGCTTTCAATTGGAACACGCGACCGCGGGAAGTGAAGAACATGATGTCTGCGTGTGTTGTGGTTGAGAACAACATGTCGACAACGTCTTCTTCTTTTGTCGTTAAACCGATCACACCTTTTCCGCCACGTGATTGTGTTTTGAATGTGTCTGGCGGCATGCGCTTAATATATCCGTCACGCGTGATGACAACAACAGTGTCTTCGTTTGGAATTAAATCTTCGGTGGTAAATTCTTTGATACCAGATTTAATAATCGTGGTGCGGCGTTCATCACCAAACTTTTCTTTCAATTCAGTTACACCATTTTTTACGAGCGCTAAGATTTTTTTTACTGAACCTAAAATTGCTTCAAGTTCTTTGATCAAATCTTTTGTTTCTTTCAAATCCATTTCAACTTTAAGGCGCTCCATGTTTGCGAGTGATTGCAAACGCATATCGAGAATCGCGTTCGCTTGAATTTCACTCAGTTTAAATTTCTTCATCAACGCACCGCGTGCATCGTCGCGATCTTTTGATGCTTGAATCGTTTTAATAATTTCTTGAATGTTGAGAAGTGCGATGTGCAAACCAGATCAAATTCAGTTCGACGACGAATCACGATTTGGCGATGTTTCACATATTCTTCAAGAATATTTTTGAGCGTGAGCACGCGTGGTTGAATTCCATCGACGATCGCAAGCATATTCACGTGGAATGTTTCTTGTAACTGCGTCATCTGATACAAACGGTTCAAAACTTTTTTCGGATATGCATCGCGTTTCAATTCAATTACGACACGAATACCATCTTTGTTTGATTCATCGCGCAAATCTTTAATGCCATCGATTTTTTTATCTTGAACCAACTCTGCAATTTTTTCGATGAGCGTTGCTTTGTTCACCATGTATGGAATTTCGGTGATGATAATTCGAAATACGTCACCCTTAACTTCTTCGATGTCAGCTTTTGCACGAACAACGATTCCGCCGCGGCCTGTCGTATATGCCGCTGCAATATCTTTGGTGTTGTACGCCGTTGCGCCGGTTGGAAAATCCGGACCTTTTACAAATTGCATCAAATCTTCGATCGTACAATCTGGGTTGTCGATCAAGTGCATGATCGCGTCACAAATTTCAGTTAAGTTGTGTGGCGGAATTGACGTCGCCATACCAACAGCGATACCAAGTGTTCCGTTACAAAGTAAAAACGGAAATTTACCTGGCAACACGCGTGGCTCCTTATGAACGCCGTCATAGTTTGGCATGAAATCAACTGTGTCGCGATCAATGTCAAACAAAAGTTCTTCCGCAACTTTAGAAAGTTTTGCTTCGGTGTAACGCATCGCAGCAGGTGAGTCACCATCGATTGAACCAAAGTTTCCTTGGCCATGTACCATTGGATAACGCAACGAAAATTCTTGCGCCATACGAGCCATCGTATCGTAAATCGCAGAGTCGCCATGTGGATGGTATTTAGCCATGGTTTCACCAACCACAAAAGCTGATTTACGAAACTTTCCCGTCGCGCGCAAACCTACATCCCACATCGCGTACAAAATACGACGATGCACTGGTTTTAATCCATCGCGCACATCAGGCAATGCACGTGAAATAATAACTGACATCGCGTAATCGAGGTACGATTGTTGTACTTCATCGACGATGTTTTGATCTGTGACCGATCCAATGTCAAATTTCGTTGGTTCTTTCGCCATATTATTTTTTATTCGTGCTGGTTGTAGCCATTACTGAAGTTGAAGTTGCGATTGTTGTTGAGGCTGCGGCTGCCGCATTTGCAGGGAATGCATCTTTCAATGCTTTGATCATTTCTGCGTCTGATTTTTCGTTTGCTTTTGTATTGAGCAATGCTTCGCTATCAATATATGTTGCTTTTGGCATGTCACCGAACCATGACTTCCATCCCGCTGATTTGCTTGCGCCCGTTGCATCTGCGAGACGAGTCGGGAGTGAAGAAAACCAGGTCGCAACGATCAGAAACATGAGAATCGTAATTCCGACCGCGACCCATCGTTGTCGACGCGCAACTTCTTCAGGATGTATTCGATGTTTAAAAAGTTCGTGTGCCATAGCCGAAAGTTTTATTGTTTTTCAAGGAGCACAAGTTCAATGGTGTCAGTTGGTAAATCTTTTTTGCCGAATTTATATTTTGGAATTGCTTCGGTGTCTGACTTGCCCATGAGTTTTAAAAACTTCGTGACAGGTTCAAACTCTGCGCCCGTTCCATCAGCTTTGAATGCGTAGGGAATCACGATCCGTGGTTCGAGCTTGGTGACGAGTTCTGCAGCGCGTTCTGGAGTTAATCCATCACCACCGCCAACTGATAACATCAACACATCGACGCCCTGTAATTCGTTGACCAAATTTTCGTTGGGCACAGCGCTCATCAAACCTAAATGTGCGATGGTCACGTGTTCAACTTCGAGACGAAATACGAGTGGTGCAGTTTTTTGGAGTGCGGTTTGGAAACCGTACACCAACACTTCCTTATATTCATATTCTCCCGCTTCAGCAATCACACATGGTTCTTTGCTGAGTGTGATTGCATTTTTTTCGCCACGAGAAAAAAGTGCGAGATCGGTCGTGATGCTGCGCGGCATGGTTTCTTTTGCGTGTTCGTACGGATCAATTGAAAGTGTTCCTTCCGATTGCGCAGTTTTAAAATCGATTTTGAAAGCGGATTGTCCAAGCCAAGAAATGTGCATATTCAGTATTTTTTCATAGAGATTGTAACAGAGTTTTTGGGCGAGTGCAATGTTGATGCGGTGCGTATTGACGCGAACGTGTTTTTGTGATACAAATGGCGCACGTGCGAGTCACGGTTTTGAAGGAGGTAGCATGCCAACTCAGACGATTCCAGCAGTGGTGCTCGATGGCGGGACAACAATCCGTCTGTCCAAGGTCCAATACTATATGTATCAGTGGGTGAACATTTTTGCGCACCGACTGTACGTGGAAGTTCGAAATGGCGCGACGACGCTGCACACCGACCTGGAGACGCGTCCGCGGCGAGTGCGCGAAATTGCTACAATTGATCTGAGCAACATTCAGGGCGGCGCTCAAAGCAACAGTATTCTCATCATCGAATTCAAAGATGGTGGAGTCGTTGCTTTGGCGTTCAAGTACCTGTCGATCCAAGGTTTCGCTGCTAAGATGTTGTGGCCGGTGCGGGCGGTACTGCAAGACCGAATGCTGGCAGATCCGCGTACGTACACGCTTCAACGAAGCAGTGAGTTGCGTGAGGTGATTGTCGGCGAGGGCGAAGAATTTGAACTGATTTCTCGTATGCTGCAGCCGTTCGTTGCTGATTACGTGTAAGTAGTTTCTGATTGAAGTTTTGTTGTGTTTCGCGCAGCTTTTTCCGACGAACGTTGGGGAGGCTGCGTATTTTTTTATCGCGCGAAAATTTAAAATTAAAAAACCACCGCGAATCGTCCCAGGGGCGAGCGATTCAGACGGTGGCGAACAGAATTTTGGCGGCTGGCTCTAGTTGTCTTTGGGTTGAGGGAAAATTCCGACGACGCGCAAGCTGTCGCAGCGTCCAATGTTGACCGCGTCGACGATGACTTCGACTGAACTGTGAAGTTCGTGAACGACTTTGTACGCTTCTTCCGCGAGCTTGTCTGCCAGATCAAGAAAATGCTTGTATTCACGGGTCGGTTTGTCGTGGATGTAGACTTCAATGAACACGGGCGGTTTTTCTCCGCTCGGAATGATTCGAGAACCTGCGAGATTCACGTGCACCTTGTTCGGATCGACGAGCCCAGGAACCTTCGCGTCGAGTGCGGCTTGAACGAGTTGATTCCCCAGCGTTTGAAGGAGGCTTGAGCGCTCCTCCGACGGGTGAAGGTTGTAGATTTTGATCAGTGGCATCCTATGCTCCTGTGTGTGGCGCGATTCTGCGCTTTTTCACCCTAGCATTTGTTTGTGCTATCGTCAATCATTAGCGCATGGATTTGGCTTTTTATCTGATGCTTTTCCATCGAGTTTTTAGGGTTTTGTGTTTCCCGAAGCACGTTGCTGTCCCCTCGTGCGGGAGGGAAGCGCAAAACCCTAACCCCACGGAAAATCACCTATTGACTTAGCTAAATCTATTTGCTAAACTCCTTCTACTTATTCATATGACTACAACAGCATCAAAAACAGGAGCTTTTGCAAAATTGCTCGACGAACAGTTCGGAACAGTACCTAAGGTGGGGGATACCTTGAAGGGGCTCGTGCTTTCAGTAGGCCGCAACGAAGTGCGCATCGATATCGATGGCTTACGCACGGGTGTAATTCGCGGCCAACAGCTTTTTGCAGAAAGTTCAGAGTACCGTAATCTCAAGGAATCAGACGAAGTAGAGGCAACTGTTACAGAACTTGAGAACGAAAACGGTGAATTGGAATTATCATTCCGCACCGCTGGCCACGCACGCGCTTGGAACAAATTGGAAGAGTTACGAAAGAGCGGCCAGGTCGTTCAGGCTCGTATTAAAGAAGCAAACAAAGGCGGTCTCATGGTCGATCTTGATGGCATGGACGCATTTTTACCAGTTTCACAATTGTCAGGAGATCATTATCCTCGCGTTGCAGGTGGTGACAAAAACAAGATTCTCGAAAAACTTCGTGAATTCGTTGGCCAAGACCTCGCGGTTAAAGTTATCGATGTTAACGAAAAAGAAGAGAAACTTATTGTTTCTGAAAAAACACTCGGCGAAGAAGCTAAATCAGCTACTCCAGACAAATTCAAAGTTGGTGTTGTTGTTGAAGGTGAAGTTTCTGCAATTACCGCATTTGGCGCATTCGTGAAATTCGACGGCGTTGAAGGTTTGGTACATATTTCAGAACTCGCATGGCAGCGTATCGATCATCCAAAGGATGTTGTGCGCATCGGCGACATGGTAAAAGCTGAGATCATTCAGATCGACGGCAAGAAAATTTTCTTGTCAATGAAGCGTTTGATGCCAGATCCATGGAAAAATATCGCTGCTAAATACTCAATTGGCCAAAAAGTTACGGGCAAAATCGTTAAGGTAAACCCTTATGGTTTGTTTGTTGAACTTGATCCTGAAATTCAGGGCTTGGCACACGTGAGCGAATTATCAAATGAACAAATCGAAGATATTGCAAAGAAATTTGCGATCGGCGATAACGGTGAATTCGAAATTGTTTCAATCGAAGCAGACGAACATCGCCTCGGTCTCCGCATTCCGGGTGTAAAACCTCGCGCGAAAGACAAGGAATCAAAAGACAAAGAGCCAAAAGAAGGTGCAGAAGCAAAACCAAAAGCTAAAAAGACCAAAGCTGCAAAAGAAACAGAACCCGTAGCTGCAAAAGCAGAATCAGAAGAAGCAGCTGCTTAATAATTGCTGAATAAAATCTATGCGTTCGTTCCTCAAGAACCTCGGCATCTTTGTTGTCGCGATGGTGCTTCTCGCATTCATCGCCAATGTTGTTCGCGTATCAAAAGAAGTAACGCCTACAATCGGATTGTCGGAATTGGCAGCGAGTATCGGACGTAAAGAAGTTAAAACAGTTGAGGTGATGGATCAGGATCTGACCATCACCTTAGCTGACGGCAAAAAAGAAATTTCGCGCAAAGAAACAGGCGAGTCATTGCCGAATGTGTTGCACACGTATGGTTTAACACCTGAACAGCTTCAGGGTGTTAATATTATCGTGACGCAAGAAGGCGGCTGGCGCTATTGGGTCGGCATGCTGATCCCGGTTTTCGGACCAATCTTGCTCATCGTCATTTTATTTTATTTCATGGCACGCCAAATGCAGGGTGCTGCTGGCGGACGTGGTGGCATGGGTTTTGGACAATCAGTTGGAAAAGAAATGGTTCCTGACGAAAAAACAAAAGTAACATTTGCGGATGTTGCGGGAATGAAGGAATCAAAAGAAGAGCTCGAGGAAGTTGTTGAGTTTTTGAAAAATGCAGAAAAATTTGTTGGCATGGGCGCGAAAATCCCAAAGGGCGTGTTGCTCATGGGTTCGCCAGGTACCGGTAAAACGTTGCTCGCGCGCGCAGTTGCGGGTGAGGCAGGTGTGCCGTTTCTTCACATGTCAGGTTCAGAATTTGTTGAAATGTTTGTGGGTGTCGGTGCGTCACGTGTTCGTGATTTGTTTGGACGCGCGAAAAAAATTGCACCTGCGATTGTGTTTATTGATGAAATTGATGCAGTCGGCCGCCGTCGTGGATCGGGAATGGGTGGTTCGCATGATGAGCGCGAGCAAACGTTGAACCAAATTTTGGTGGAAATGGATGGCTTTGAATCGAACAGCGGTATTATCGTAATTGCTGCGACAAATCGTCCAGATGTTTTGGATCCAGCACTTTTGCGCCCCGGTCGTTTTGATCGCCGCGTGACTGTGAACTTGCCTGATATTAATGAACGCGAAGCGATTCTCGCGATTTACGCAAAAAATAAAAAACTCGAGCCAGAAGTTTCACTTCGCTCACTCGCTGAACGCACACCTGGATTTACGGGTGCTGATTTGGCAAACTTAATGAATGAAGCTGCGATTTTAGCAGTTCGTCGAAAAATGAAAACGATTTCAATGAACGAAATTTTGGAATCAATCGACAAGGTATTGCTTGGTCCTGAACGTCGTAGCCACGTGTTCTCTGATGCTGAAAAGAAAATGACTGCGTATCATGAAGGTGGGCACGCGCTTGTTGGACATTTGCTGAAACACAGCGATCCAATTCGTAAAGTTTCGATTATTAGCCGTGGACATGCAGGTGGTTATACATTGAAAATGCCAACAGAAGATAAACATTATTACACGCGTGCAGAATTTATTGATGATTTGGCGGTGGCGCTTGGTGGATATGTTGCGGAGAAATTGGTGTACGGCGATGAAATGATTTCAACGGGTCCGTCGAGTGATTTACGAACTGCGACTCGCATTGCGCGCGATGCAGTGACGCAATATGGTATGAGCGATTTGCTCGGACCGCGCACCTTTGGTACACGTGAAGATTTGGTGTATCTCGGACAAGGTGTAACTGAAAAAGATTACAGCGAAAAAACAATGGAAGTTATTGATAGCGAAGTTGCACGCTTGATCAACGACGCTCGTGCGCGCGCGGCTCGTTTGCTTGAAAATCATCGTGATGCGCTCGATCGAATTACCGAAGCACTCTTAAAAGAAGAAACAATCGAAGAAGCGCGGTTTGTTGAAATCGTTGCAATTGAAAAGGGTTCGGGAGCGCAGGAATAAGGCTAGAATTACATATTTTTTGCATGACACCACTTGACAAAAGTGGTGTTTTGTGATATGGTTTATGTACTATGATTAACGAGCGAACAAATTTCATGCAGGTGCCTCAGAGTGAAGATGAGACGCAGCAAGGGAATGCACGTGCAATTCAAATTCCTGATGCGCTTCGATCTCCAGCGCAGGACAAGCCAAATGTAATTATTAATCAATCTAAAATTGATGCAGCGCATCTTAAGGCTGAAAATAGTTTGAGCGGTGATTTACAAGGAAACAAAGAATCGAGCGGCCCAGAAACAAACCCTGCTATGCAGCGCGGTAGATTTCAAGCAATTACACCTGAAATGATTGCGGCGCATAATGAGAAAGTGCGGAATGCGATGGCACCTGCGTCACTCGACAAAGCGGCGTAATAAGAGACATAAAAAATTCACACGGGACTCGTGTGAATTTTTTATTTGCGTGGTATACTATGAGTAATTCTCAGCTCTTCTTATGTCACAAACTTTATATCGACATGTGCTTCGTGATGCGTGGTCCGTAACGTGGCGCCATCCAGCACTTTGGATTTTTGGTGCGTTTGCATTATTCATGGGTCAATCGCAATTTTTTTATTCACTCGGCGGTTTATTTCACATTACCTCACTCGGAACAACTGCTGCGTACGCCGCTGCATACGGTCAGCAGTGGTATGTGCCTTTGATCTCGCCTAATTCGTGGGTCCAAGTTGTCGTGGGTGCTTTGCTCGCGGCATTGTGTGTTGGGTTCATTGGATTTTTTACATTCATGGTCATTCAATCCCAAGGCGCGATTATGGCAGCGGGGGATTACATCTTCCGTAAACGATTGTATTCATTTAAAGCTTCATGGCATGCAGCGATTGAACACTTTTGGTCATTGACATGCGTTTTGTTTTTGAAATTTTTGGCAACAATTGTTATTGCGTTTGGATTATACGGAATTCAAGACGCAGTCACTCGTTTACCGGACGTATGGTGGCCTAAAGTTTTGTTCGTAGGTGGGTTTGTCGTGTTCGCTTTGCTTGATATTTTTATCACGTATATTTCATTGTTTGCGACATGTTTTATTGTGCTTGAAAAACAAGGATTTAAAAGTGCGATAAAACACGGCACGACATTGTTTATTCGACATTGGTTGGCCTCAATCGAGATTGGTGTTATTTTCTTGATCGCAAATGTAATTATGGGCATTGTTGCAAAATTAGTTTTTGCAATTTTGTTTGTGCCGCTATTTTATTTTGCAGTTTTAATGAAAGTTTCTACTGGATTAACTGAGCCAATTGCTGCATTGAATATCGGAATTTTATTTGCTGCGGTGTGGTTCGTCGTTTCTATTTACACAACATGGTTTTACATGTCGGTGGTAATTTTATTCGATCACATGCGCGGCGATTCACCAGACAGCAAAATCATGCGTTTTTTTGGTAGTATTGGTTCGCGTGATATCTAATTTTTGGTATGAGCGACATTAATTCCGTCGCGGGTTTATCAGATCTGCTTAAACAATCAGGCGCGTCGTCTGGTTCTTCTAGTGCACCTGTAAAACTTACAGAAACCAAAACAGCTGATGTTCGTTTGAGTGATAAGATGCATGAGATCGACATTAGTAAAAAAGAAGTTTTTGCGCAAGATGTCGCAGCACGTTTAAAATTACGATATGTTGATTTGCGAAAGTTTCCAATTTTGCCGGATTCGCTTGCATTAATTCCGGAAGAAGATGCACGTAAATATCATGCGGTTCCTTTTTTTGCAGATGATGCAAGTGCGCGTATTGGTGTGGTTTCGATTGAAGATACGGAAGTTCAAAAATATTTAGGTTCAGTTGCGCGTGATAAAAAAATTAAATTAATTCCGTACGTTATTTCAGAAGAAAGTTTTGAACATGCGATGCACACTTATGCGGCGCTACCAAAAATTATAAATATCTCTCGCGAAGTTACGGTGTCGCAAGCGGATTTAGATCGGTTCGCGACCGCGTTTAACTCACTTCCAGAATTGGCAGCGAAAATTAAAGATGTAAACACAACAGATTTTATCGCACTGATTTTTTCAGCCGCGTTTAAAATGGACGCATCAGATATTCATATCGAGGCAGAGGAAGATAAGATTGTGGTGCGCCTGCGACTTGATGGTGTGTTGAATGAAATTGGTGACGTACCTCATGAGATGTGGAAAAAAATTATTGGTCGCATTAAATTGTTATCTGGTTTGAAAATTAACGTGGATGACAAGCCGCAAGATGGTCGCATTTCGTTGGTGTTAAATTTAGGAAAAATTGATGTTCGTGTTTCGACAATTCCAACTGCGTTTGGTGAAAGTGTGGTTATGCGTATTTTGCGTCCACAAGCAAATACACAGCTTGAGCAGTTGGGAATTCGGGGAACAGCGTTTGAAGCGTTGCTTCGTGAAATTGAGCGTCCAAACGGTATGGTTATTACAACAGGTCCGACAGGATCTGGTAAAACCACTTCGCTCTATACAATTTTGAAAAGAAAAAATCAACCGGGTGTAAAAATTATCACGCTTGAAGATCCAATTGAATATAATCTTGAAGGAATTAATCAATCTCAGATTGATCAAAGTAAGGGTTATACCTATGCTGATGCATTGAAGTCGGTGCTTCGTCAGGATCCCGATATTTGTATGGTGGGTGAAATTCGAGATTTACCTACTGCTGAAGTAGCGATTCAAGCGGCACTGACCGGTCACTTACTTTTGTCGACCATTCATACGAATAGTGCGTCAGGTGCAATTCCACGCTTCTTGTCGATGGGTGTAAAACCATTTTTATTGGCGCCGGCGTTGAATGCAATTATTGGTCAGCGTTTGATTCGAAAATTGTGTGATGTGTGTAAGGTCGTGACTCCCTTAACCGATGCGGAAAAAGCGCGGGCAACACAGGTTATGAGTACCTTAACACCGAAAGCTGGTATTAGCTTTTCGCTTGATAATGCGAAATTTTATACTGCGCCTGGCTGTGAGGCATGTAATAAGTTAGGGTATAAAGGACGCGTTGGTATTTATGAAATTTTTACCATGACACCTGCGATTGAGAAATTGATTTTAACGGCGCAAATGTCAGAGTTCGATATTCAGAAGCAGGCGATTGATGATGGTATGGTCACCATGGCTCAAGATGGTATACTTAAGGCTGCTGAAGGAATTTCTTCGATTTCGGAAGTGTTCCGCGTGAGTGAATAATTTAATTTTTATGCCAGAAGAAGATTTTGATTTACCAATTGATGGAGATTACGATGCGGTAACGCCAGCTGCACCAAAACGTCGTACAACAGCAACGCGCAAGAAAACGACGAAGGGTTCGAGTACTCGTGCAACAACCGCTGCAGCTCCACGTCGTCGTGCTGCGGCATCTGCAGCTGAAGAGTCAGAAGTTGATGAGCGTTATTTAAAGACGCGGCCAAAAATTTCGATTGACGCAACAATTCGTGCGCCGAAAAAAGTAAATTTGTATCGACGGCTCGCGACCGCATTTACCGGTGCTACGGTTTTTGTTGTGGCAATCATTGTATTTTTTACATTGCAGAGCGCTACAATTACGTTACATGAGCAGGCGATTCCAGTTTCAGCATCATTGCCAATTCAAATCGTTGATAGCTCTTCAACCGCCACGAGCACAAATGCACTTGCAGGACTTGTTGTAACGGTGACCACAAGCACGACTCAAATTTACAAACCAACGGCTACCGTAGATAAACCTGGCAAATCGCACGGAACAATTACAATTACAAATAACGGCGCGGCAAAACAGTCGCTTGTTGCAACTACACGATTTTTGAGTGAAAGCGGTATTTTATTTCGCGCAGTTAGCGATGTTTCCATACCTGCGCATGGAACTGCTGATGTAGAAGTGGCGGCTGATAAAACAGGTCCGACCGGCGATGTTGGACCAAGTAAATTTTCTATTCCTGGATTAAATGCAGCAGCTCAAAAATTAGTTTTTGGTGTTTCTGCTGATGGAATGATTGGTGGATCAGGAAAAGTTGGCGTCGTGTCTCAGGCTGATATTGATAAAGCTGAGGAAGATGCGCGCAAAGCATTATTGGAAATTGGGCAAACTCAGTTAACGTCAGTGACAGTTCCGGATGGCGATAATGTTTTATATACGACCGTAAATATTACGGCACAGAGCAGCGCAAAGGCTGGTGATGAAGTGAGTGAATTTAAAATCATTACTTCGGGAACGATGGCGTATGTCGCGTATCCTAAGGATACTGTTTTTGCAGCAGCTGATCGTGAAGTGCAGTCAAAATCACCGACACAATATCATAAAATTTTATTTGTAAATGACGTACCGACCGTATCATTACAAGGAATTGATGTGGCGAAAAAAATTGCGACATTGCAAGTTTATCGTGAGGGAAGTGCGGTGCTTGATTCTCATGCAACTGCATTGCAACCAAATATGTTTGCAGGACAAACACGTGAGCAGATTGAAACTCAATTAAAATCGATCAACGGAGTTACGGGTGTTGATGTTACATTTTTTCCACCGTGGATTAGCACGACGCCGCATGTTGCAAGTCGCATTGATGTGAAACTTGATTTAGCAACGACGGCGCAATAATGAGTTTTTGTGACTGAAACTCGTGAACAAAAAATTCCGCTGTTGGTTATTGTTGGGCCTACGGCTTCAGGAAAATCGGCGCTTGCTGAGCGGTTAGCAGCTGATTTTAATGGCGTGATTATCAATGCTGATGCACGACAAATGTATCAGGGAATTGAAATTATTAGTGCCGCTCCTGAAGTTGTGGGTGATGCAGAGCTTTATTCGTGGAAATCTGTTGATGAGCCGTACTCATTTGCAGAATATGTTCATGATGCAGATGCGGCGATTGCTCGCGTTTTTAAAAACGGAAAATTACCGATTATTGTTGGTGGGACTGGATTGTACGTTGATGCGTTAGTACAGCGGTTTGTGCCGCCACCAGTTACAGAAAAATCAATTCGTGATTCTGTTGCTGCATTATCAAAATCAGCGGCGTTAGAAAAGTTGGAAGCGAATGATCCGATGGCATTTTCAACAATCGACATAAAAAATCCTCGCCGTGTGCAACGCGCGCTCGAAGTTTTTTTGCAGACCGGAGAATCGATAACGTCATTTGGCGCAACTAGTGAAGACTCGCCGTACGATGTTTGTTGGATCGGTTGGACTGTTGAGCGAGAAGAGTTACGAAAGCGAATTGCTCAGCGTGTGGATGATATGTGGAAGCGAGGAGCAGTCGCAGAAATTAAAAAATTACTGGAATCAGGTCATACGAAATCTGAGCCCGGCATGTTAGCAATTGGGGTTTCTGAAATCATTGATTATATTTGTGATGTGTTGGATGAACAAAATACGAAAGAAAAAATAGTTGCACGTACATATCAATATGCGCGTCGTCAGCTCACGTGGTTTCGTCGTAATGAACAGATCGTGTGGTATAATTCGGTTGAAACAGTATGTCACTCGGTCCAAAATTTTCTTCAACAGCATTTCAAAAAGTAATGCAACGCGCGATCGGCGGACGACCGAGCGATGTTAAAAATATATTAACACGCGTTGGGGGTAAAGATATTTTAAAAAATGGCGCAAGTGTTGCGGACACAAAAGAGCTTATAAAAAAAATGGAGGCAAGTGGGGATATTGAGGATAGTCGCGCGGCAGGAATTGCGTTTCGGAAAGCTGAACGAGTTGCAAATGCAATTGATCGGATTCATCATCAGCAAAATCGCGAGGAACGATTAAAAGAGTTTGATCGAACGCGCTCAAATTACAGTGAGTCTGTTGTTCGTGAACAGCTTCATGGGGTTGCGGCGATCAATGATAAAAATAGTTCAGCGCATAGCGTTTCTATTTCGCAACTCAATAAAAATACCTCTGTTGGTCAAAATGGAAAATCAGATTCACGTTTGGCGGGAAGTGGTGGAAGCAAATCTCGTTTAATCGATATCCCGTTATACTAGGATAATTTTTCGCGCAGTAACTCTGCAACAGCGACAGGGTCCGCGGTTCCGCGGGCTTTTTTCATAACTTTTCCAACTAAGAATTGAAGGAGCGCATCTTTTCCTGCTTTGAATTGCGCGACTTGTTCTGGAAATTCTGTGATGATTTCGTCGATCCATTGTTTGATCGTCGATTCATCCGCGCTCGAAAGTTGTTCAGATTCTAATAAATGTTCAGCGCGATCACCAGTTTCGATCATTTTCTTAAGAAGCGCCTGTGCATTTGCGGAATTTAATTTGCTTTGGTAAATTAAATTTAAAAATTCTGCAAAATTTTCTGCGCTAATGGTGTCCGGAGTAAAAAGTCGCCCAAGTTCACTAAGCGCGCCTAAATATTTCGAGAGTAGCCAACCTGAAACAAGCTTTGCGGCTTTTAATTTAATTTCTTCTTGATCTGCATCGGGATTTGTTTCAGCCGCCCATTCATAAAATTCGCTGACTACATGTTCAGCAAAATCTGCCAGCTCTTCATGCTCAACTAATTGGCGCGCAGCGGCACTTTCGAATCCATATTCATCTTCAAAACGCGCACGTTTTTTTGATGGAAGCTCGGGCATTTCTGCGCGTACTTCTGTAATTAACGCATCGGTAATTTTAAATGGTGGAAGATCTGGCTCTGGAAAAAAACGATAATCTTGGGCCGCTTCTTTTAAACGTTGTGGCACGGTTTTTTGTTCAATATCATTCCATCCACGTGTTGATCCGACAGATGGAGGCGTTCCTGCATTCCACAATTCTGTTTGTCGTTCAATTTCAAATTGTAGCGCGCGTTCAACAGATCGAAAACTGTTCATGTTTTTTACTTCTGTTTTTACGTACAACTTTGTTTCGCCCATTGGTCGCAGAGAAATATTTGCATCACAACGCATGTGGCCTTTTTCCATGTCGCCGTCTGAAATACCAAGCGCGCGAACGAGTAGGCGCATTTCTTGTAAAAACATTTTTGCTTCGAGCGGTGTTTTAAAATCTGGACGCGTAACCGTTTCGATGAGCGGGGAACTTGCGCGATTAAAATCAACAAGTGTTTCGCCGGCTGATCCATGAAACGATTTTGCAGCATCTTCTTCGAGATGTGCGCGTTCAATTCCTACAGTTGCTTCTGCACGTTCTACTTTTGTGGCGCGATTGAACAATCGAGCGCCAAACCTAATTTAATTGCAGCGCGAATTGCAGCTGCGTTTGGAACTGGTAAAGTGCCCGGATGGCCCAAACAAATTTGGCATACCGCAGTATTAGGCGGCAATAATTCGCTTGCGTTGTCACACGCGCAAAACATTTTTGAGCGCGTTGAAAGTTGAATATGAATTTCAAGACCGATAATTGTTTCGAGTTCCATAGCGTTGTAAAGATTCGGTCTTTAGTATATCAGATCGATGAGCAAATGTTGTGCGGCTTTGATTGCGAGCGCGATTGGTTGGTCGGCATCAAATGAAATAAATTGCGTGCCATTTTTTTGCAAGTATGTTTTCCATGAGTCAGCATGAATGCGCGCGGCGAGACGAACCATGTAATCGCGTTTCTCAAAAAGTGAATCATCATTTTTTTCATCGCGCCCTGCGAGTCGTTGAATCGCAATTTCTGGTGGAACTTCGCACAGAATTACGACATCAGGCCGCGCTTCAATCGCAAGTTGATTTCCGGGAAGCGATGCAACAAAATCCTCAGTAATTTCTGGGCTCATCGTTGGTTGGTAGGCGAGAGACGTTGTGATGCCACGATCTTGAATAATCAAAAGTCCGCGCGCAAGTGCGGGAATAATTAATGATTCGTATCGTTCAAGTCGTTGCTGCGCAAATGCTTCTGTAACATCGCGTGGTGAAAATGGACTGTTCGGTCGCAACATCGAATCGCGCAAAATTTTCCCCGTTCCTGCGTATGAAGGTTCTGCAGAACAAATCACAGTCGCGTCCCCGATATCGTTAATCGATGGAACGCGGCCCGTTGTTTTTTCGAATTCGATTGTGTCGAAAATTTTCTCGCCACGTGCTTCGAACATTTCTCTCCACGCGCGTGTCACCGTGCTTTTTCCTGATCCATCGATGCCATCAACAATGATAAACATATTAGCGTCCAAAAAAATCTGCATCAAAATCCATTTTCGTTGCGCGCAAATGTTCGACAAGTAATGGATGATGTTTTTTAACTAATTCGTACATATCGTATACCAAAGTGCGATATGAAAAATGTCCGCCTGAACGTGAGCGAAGTTCGACGATGTGATACAACTCACGCAAGTTCATTTTGAAGATGGTGCGTTTGCGCCATGCCATCGCCAAAACGTAACGCGCTTCTTCGATATCGAACGCAGCAAGCTTGTGAAACGCTGCGCGATTTTTTTCCATGAGCGCTTGGTAGAATGGTAACAATCCTGCATCTTCTAAATCGCGTGGAATTTCGAATCCATGATCGGGCGACAATGATTGATTTAATTGCGAGCATAATCGATGGCGTTGCAAATCTCTAAACGCGCCGTAGTCCATCAAGGTATCAAACACAAAATGATTTCCAACTTCGAATTCACGGCTTAAATTATCATGGCTTGAACGCGATTCGTTAATCGAAGAAATAATCGCGCGTTTTTGTTCGGTTGAAAGTTTTT
>JAPLWO010000065.1 GCA_026396555.1 Candidatus Magasanikiibacteriota bacterium | reverse complement strand
GCGCTGACGATCATACGCTCACGGGTGAGGAAGTTGAAGCTGGGCATCGTGCGGTTACGGTGGCGCTCCAGAACAAATGCGGGGCAACGATTCGCTAAGTCGGAAGGACTTGATTATTTTATAAAATTGCGTTAGGCTTCTTACAATCTGCAATTTTGCGGAGAGGTTTTTCATGCCGCAGGAGGCGCCCATGGTTCGAGAACAGAAGTATCTGCCTGATCCGCACTCTCACTTTGACCCGAACGGGCCGATTGCGAAAGTGCTGCATTGGGAAGTGACGGAGATTGATTTTCAAAACCACGTGCTTCATGCAGTGGCGTACTGGAAGTTCGACAAGCCCGGCTGGGTGAGTCTGGACAGTCGTGGACTGAAGATCAAACGTGTTGGAACTCGTGCACCTGGAGGCGGCATCCCGTTCGGCGACTACGAGGGAGATGAACTTCGTGGCGGCAAACTGATGTTTGAAGTTCCGGCGTCGCTTCAAGTCGTGATTGAGTATTCGACAGATTCGGATCCGGACGTGTGCACAGGCCTTCAGTGGTTTGAGGCAGCGGATACGGACGACAAAATTGCACCGATGTTGTTTTCGCAAGGTGAAGCCATCAATGTGCGGACCTATTTGCCATGTCAGGATACGCCGCAAGTGAAATTCACAATGACCGCTGTCGTGACGCGACCGCAGGATCACAACGTGATGGTGCGTTTGAGCGCGATTGAGCGGATTTATGCAGTAGACTTGAAGGATGGTTTGCACCAGTTTTACCTCGACCACCCGATCCCGTCGTATCTGCTCACGATCTTTGTTGGCCATTTCGCGGCGGTCAAGATCGATAGTGTGACTACGGTTTACTGCGAGCCTTCGCTCGTGGCGCAATCGCGGAAAGTGTTTGGGATTGTGCCGCAGTATACTGCAGCTGCTCGAGCACTGCTCGGTGCGTATCAGTGGGGAGAGTTTAATCTGTTGGTCGCTGTGTGGACGTTCGCGTTTGGTGGAATGGAGAATCCGACGCTGACAGTCATGTCCAAAACAACGTTGCACCCGTCGGGGGCAAATACGATTGGACATGAATTTGTTCACTCGTGGTTCGGAAATGGAGTTACGAATGCGCTGTGGTGTGATTTCTGGCTGAACGAAGGATTTACGGTGTTCATTGAAAACAAGATCAATCAGCGCGTACAAGGATTGGCTGCTGCCCGTTTGCAGTGGGCGCTGCTCGAACGCGGTTATCGACGGACGGTTGAAAAGTTCGCGGATCGAAAGCATCAAGGCAAGTCGGAACTCAACTGTCTGCGTCCGGATATTTCGCAAGACAATCCGGATGATGTGTTCGGGACAGTTCCGTACTACCTGGGCGCATATTTCTTGCGAGTCTTGGAGCTGGACGTTGGCGAGCATCAGTTTATGGCGTTTTTGCGGCTGTATCTGTCGGAATTCATGTTCGGCGCGGTGACGACCGACGATTTTCTACAGCTCTTTGAAAAGCGGTTTCCTGATGTGCTCGCAAACGCGAAAGCGGATAAGTGGTTCAACGGGGTTGGCGTTCCAGAAGGTATGCCGACGTTCAGCTCAGAAATCGCGGACGAAGCAATGATGTGTGCACGGAAAATGATCGTGCCGCACCAGTTGCAGTACGAAGGGCAATTTGTGATTTACTTGGAAGAGTTGTCGCGTGAACGCACGCCGTTGTCTCTGGCCGAAGAAATCTTGTATCTCGCGGATCACCCGGATCCCGAAGTGCAGTGCGCATTGTTCCTGTTTCTGATCGAAAGCGGTTATCTGTTCAAAATGCAGTACAGTCGTCCAGCGCTGTTCAATCAGATTGAGAAATTCTTGGCGACTGTTGGCCGCATGAAGTTCATTGGGCCCATGTATCGTTCGTTGCTGCGGTCACCTGCGGGCAACAAATGGGTGCGCGAGGTGTATGCGCGGGTAGGTCCGACCTACCACGCGGGGACGCGCTCGATTCTTGCGAAAGAGTTCAAGAAAGCTCCGGTGTACAACACAGTTGACGGCAGTGCGACGTTCGAGTAAGTGAAAGGCAGTTTCCGTTTCCACACGATCGACCCAAACAGGTTGTGTGGAAGCGGATTTTTTTTATTTCGATTTATCGAAAATCGTTGTATGATTCTGAGAATGGTTTTTTGAAAAAAATCACCCAGATATAATTTATAAAATATCGAACGCCCGTGCGAACGAGGCCGTCGCCTTTGAGGCGTCGCGCCGATGAATGTGCAAATAATTTATTCGTGAACACCACATTTCCAATCGGAAATAAACGGCGCGCGATATCGGTATCTTCTCCGTAAAATTCAATCGAAGTATCGAATCCCCCAGCTTTTTCAAGTGCGCTTTTTTTAATCACAAAATTTCCACCTTGTACGATAGATCCGGTGCGCAAAATAAATTTGTTGATGAAATAGAGGACATAACCAAACGAGTAAAAAACACGAACCGCACGATTTGTATTTTCTGTCGCGTCATAAAAATAAATCGGACCACTGAGCACTACCAAATTTTTGTCATTGGCAAATGCGTGTTTTACCGTCTTAAGCCATCCTGCTGGAATTTGTGTGTCAGCGTCAATGTTGGCAATGAGTTCATGTTTCGCGGTTGCGTATCCACGTGCGCGCGCGTGGACAATTCCTTTGCGCGGCTCGAACGCAACAATTGCGCCGGCAGCTTCTGCGATGCGTGCAGTTTCATCAGTGCTGGCATTATTTACGACAATAATCTCTACTACGTCAGACATGTTTTCGCTTGCATGAATTTCTTTTTGAATCGCTGCAATGCAATCACTAATGCGCGTTGCTTCATTGTATGCAGGAATTACAAAGCTGATGTTCATAGTGAAATTGACAGTGTCAGAAGAGGGGGCTATAGTTGCCCGTATGGCTACATTGTATACCAATGATATAAAAGAGGAAACTGACGCAGAACTGGTGGTCCGCGCGCAAGCGGGAGATCAAAATAGTCTTGCAGAATTGGTTCGCCGATATTTATCGGTTGTGTACAATAATGCGTTTCGATATATGCGAAATGCTGCTGATGCAGATGATATCACGCAACTGGTTTTTATAAAAATGTGGCGCAATTTAAAAAGATTTGACGCGGAAAAATCGTTAAAACCATGGCTTGGGGAGATTGTAAAAAATACATGTCTCGATGCGTTTAAGAAAAAACGTGCGATTCCGTTTTCGGCGTTTGAAACTGAGGAAGGGGAATTAATGATCGAGGCGGTGACCGCATCGGATTCGGCGGCTCCAGACGTGGAAATTATCGAAAAAATGGACGCAGAAATGCTGCAAATAGCAGCGCAAAAACTGACCGCGTCGGCGCGTCGCGTGCTTGATTTGTATTATAAAGATGGGCTGAATTTTCGTGAAATTGGCGAGCGTTTGGGCGAGTCTTTACATACGGTCAAAAGTCGGCATCGTCGGGCTGTGCACCAAATGCGTCTCATCCTCCGTAATAATAAGTAGCTATGGAGCAAAATATGTCTTTAATTGAACCGCCTGCCGACCTTTTTGATAAGGTTATGCACGCAATTACGCGAGAATATCGTCGTTTTTTAGCGATTCGAATTTCTGCTGCTGTATTTGTCGGGGCCGGTGCGCTATATGCGATTTTGTCAGCTGGGCGTGAATTATTGGAAGAGTTAGCTGAATCGGGCTTCTTACAATACGGATCACTTATTGCAACAGATTTTCGAACTGTTGCCGCTTCATGGCAGGATTATTCAATCACCATGCTTGAATCTTTGCCTGTGGTTACACTGTTTGTATTTTGTGCGCTTGCATTGATTTTGGTTGTGGCGATTAATTATTCAATTTATTATTTATCTGCATTACGTAAAAAAACTTATGCTGTTTAAAACTGGTTCAGGTGCATTGAAAGTGGTCGCAGGAATTCTTTTGGCACTGATTGTGTTGCTTGGAATTTTTCAATTAGGTTTATTTGTTGGATATCGAAAGGCAAAATCGTCTTATGATTGGGCAGATTCATATCGCGGTATGATGTCAGGTCGCAATGGCGGTCGTGGCGGCATGATGCGCAGTGGGTTTATGCGTCAATTTCGTGGCGATGATTTTTCAAATGGACAAGGGGTTGCGGGTTCAGTTGTAAAAATGAGTGCAACAGGTCTCGTAGTTACTGGTGCTGATGGTATTGAAATAATTGTAAACGGTGCGCCACGAACAATCATTGTTTCAGGACGCGATGCGGTCAAATTAACTGATGTGAAAGTTGGCGAA
This sequence comes from Candidatus Magasanikiibacteriota bacterium, assembly GCA_026396555.1. Classification (GTDB taxonomy): domain Bacteria; phylum Patescibacteriota; class Patescibacteriia; order Magasanikbacterales; family 2-02-FULL-50-9b; genus 2-02-FULL-50-9b. The sequence goes on along the minus strand of JAPLWO010000065.1, from coordinate 24,013 downwards.
ATTGTCGTTGTGATGGGCGCACCTGAACGTGACGGTTCGATTGACGCGACAATTATCCGCCTCATGGGAATTGCACCAACTTCAGCAACAGGTACGGCAACTACTACAACAAAATAATTCAAAACAGCTCAAAGCCGGGGATTCTGATGTATGCGCGTGCACATATGACAGAGCCCCGGCTTTTTGTTATGCTGAGTCCACTATGAACATAATTTTTCTTGACACAGAAACAACAGATTTGGATCCAGGACGACGACTGGTGCAGCTTGCATATAAAAATTTGGGAAATGGAAAAATAGTAAATGAATTTTTTAAACCGCCGATGCCGATTTCATTTGGAGCAATGGCGATTCATCATGTAACCAACGAAATGGTCGCAGATAAACCAATTTTTTCGGGAAGTGCGCTGCAATCGGAATTGGCTGCGGAACTTGCTGAGAATATTTTAGTTGCACATAACGCGCCGTTTGATTTAGAAGTTTTAAAAAATGAAGGCGTTGCGTTTGGATCAAACATCGACACATTGCGTGTCGCTCGTCATGTGATAACTGCAGAACAATACGCGCTCCAATTTTTACGATATTTTTTGAATTTACCAGTTGACGCGGGAGCTGCGGCGCATGATGCGTTGGGTGATGTGCTGGTTTTGGAGGCGTTGTTCGATGCGCTCAAAAAAATTGTTGCCGCAAAATTTTTGCTTTCTGACGATGCTGCAATTATTGAAAAAATGTTGGAGTTAACAAAAACCCCTGCATTGCTTACGAGCATGAACTTTGGGAAATATCGTGGAAAAACGTTTGAAGAAGTTGCCGCAACAGATCTTGGATATTTGAATTGGTTGCTTGGGAGTGAAACGCAAAAACCAAGTGCTGAGCAAAATGAGGAATTAGTTTTTACATTGAAAAAATATTGCAAATAAAAAGTGAAAGAATGTGAACGATAAAAAATCGCCTCGTTTCCGGGGCGATTTTTTATTGAGATTTCCTGTCGATTTAAAGTACTGCGTCTTTTGCAGCCTTTGCAACGCGGAATTTAACTACTGTTTTTGCAGCAATTTTAATTGCTTCGCCGGTTGCTGGATTGCGGCCCATACGTGCAGGGCGAGCGATCTTAACGAGTTTACCAAGGCCGATAACAACGAATTCGCCGTTCTTCTTAACTTCTTTGAGTGCGAGCTCTGCTGTTGCTTCTGCAACCTTTGTAACGTCTTTCTTGCTGAGGCCTGTTGAGTTTGCCAATGCTTCGATGATCGCTGACTTTGTCATTTTTGCCATATAACTTGTTAATATATTAATGGTTGCGGAAATAATAGCACAAAACATTGAGGTTTGGCTACTGTGGATGAATTTTGAGTCGATTGTCAAGACCTCAGTTATCCACTACAATGGATAAATATTCGCTTGATAAAATCTTATGTGTTTTTCAGCTACAGCAAGTTTTACAGCAAGCGCGGCACTCGGGCTCATGGGTGTTGCAACATTAGTAAAAACAAAAAACAAAAAATCATGGCCGTTATTTGCAGTACCGCTCGCATTTGGCGCGCAACAATTTATTGAAGGTTTGTTGTGGCTGTCGTTAAAAAATGGGCCTTCGCTTACATTGCCAATGACGTATGCATTTTTATTTTTTGCGTTTTTATTTTGGCCGATTTACATGCCGGTTGCGGCGTATATCATGGAGCCTGAAAAAATCAGACGACAAGTTATGTTTTTGCTGGGCATCTTAGGAGCTGTTGTTGGTGTTCTTTTGTATGTTAATTTCGTGCGAAATCCAGAAGCAGCTCAGATCCTTAATCGATGCTTATTTTACCCAGACCAAATTCCATATCCTTCCGTGCTTGGTTATTTGTATGTCATTGCAACCATTGGCCCAGGAATGATCTCTAGTCAAAAAATCATTAGAATTTTTTCAGTGCTTGTTTTAGTATTCGCACTTATTGCGTGGATTGTTTACACGAGAGATTTTACATCTGTCTGGTGTTTCTTCGCGGCAATTATTAGTTTGGTGTTATATTTTTATCCAGAAAAGAAGGTTTGATTTTTTGTTGTTCTAGTTTCGTCTGTTGGTTGTGTAACTCGCGAGCTGCTCGGAATGAAAGCGCCCGTTCCCTTTGCCGAAGCATTGGAAACGGGCGCGATTTTTTTACGAGAGCCTACTCATTGTAAGCCTCTATTGTCTGGACTATTTATTTGAAACTCTATTTTGTATTTAGAACTATCGAATTGATTGCCGTGTCAAGCTGAGTAATGAGCTTTGCGTCACCACCACTGTAGTATTTTGTAATTACCAACACTTCGCCAAGAGGTGATAAAACAACCTCAGTTGTGGGTGCATACATTTCGTTATCATTTGAAAATGAAATTCCTTTCACCGTGCTTCCGTCAGCAGCTTTCAATTGCACGTCATTTATGACTCCTGTGTGTTTGCTGATATCCGCAAACACGGAATTATTTTTTGCCCATGTTGCAGCGTCTTTATATGACTCAGGATTAGCAAACGTTTGAATCGTAAAAAAAGGAGGTGCTTTTTCGCCGCCCTGCACTTTCTGTGAATATGCTTGCATTGCGTCTTTTGCTGCGACGGTCAAAGAGATTTCCTGATACGATTTCTTATGAACTGCATTATCCCAATTCTCTGCTTCTGCAATGAGCGATAAATCAGAAGAAATTTGCATCGAACCCATTGGCCGTCCCCAATAGTTTTGCCCACCACCCAAACCAACAGTGACAAGTCCTGCAACAGACTTTTCAATTGTTTTTTCTACGACTTGTGGCTGAGGCGAAACTGGCCGTGTTGCAATTGGTTGCGATTGTTCACATCCAGCACCAACGAGTAAAAAAGCTGCGGGTAAAATAAAATATTTCAATTTCATAGGGTTTTATTAGTGCGCAAAATATAGCACAAGAAGCGTTGGTATTGCAAGATGAATTGGTCGCGGCCCATCGGACACACGACCCGAGGCAGTCGAAATTGCCACCGGCAAAGATAAAAAAAATAAACCACCCAAAAGGGTGGCGTATTTTTTTAGTCCCAAGGGGAATCGAACCCCTATTTTCAGGATGAAAACCTGATGTCCTAACCATTAGACGATGAGACCAAGTGAGGAAAAAACAATGCATATATGCAATTGTTTTTAACGAGCGCCGGTCTCTCTTTTCGCGAAGCGAAAAGCTGAGAGCAATTTTTTGACAGATCTCACTATTTTAGTGAAGGCAAAATAGCTGAGCCAAGCGAAATGATCCTATGGTTGTTCGAAAAAAATTGCGGGTGTAGAATACCACATATAGAAACAGTCGTCAAACGTACACTACTATGGGTTTTTTAGATAAATTATTAGGCAGAGTTCCACAACCTCCACAGCAGCCTGTTGAATTTCGTCGACCTATTCAAAAAGTTGGTGATCATCCCGCGTACAAACCGGAGTCTGGTGCATTTTTAGGTGCGACCTGTCCGCACGGCGTACCTATTGACGAAACATGTGAGGATTGTCAGACTGTAGGAAATGCCCGACGTAGAGCTGCTCGAGAAACTGCAAAAATGGATCATGAGCTTTGGTCGGAACGCGGCATCTTATATGTTACGAAAGGCTTGTCAGACCAAGGCCAGGACATGAGTATTTTTCGTGATATTACAAAACGTGGGCCGGGTGATGAACCGGGTGAGCGCATGTGTCGAATTCATACCGCGAATGTTCCATCTGAACTTTGTGATAAATGTGTAAAAAGCGCAAAGGACACGGCGCAGGTATTAACAACTGCACTACGTATTGAATTACTTAACATTATTGAGCGAACTGAATGGAATTTGGATTCTGAAGAATTTAAAACACAAGCGCAGGAGGCGTGGGTAGGTTATATGAAAAGAATGCGCGCAGTTCATTCCACACTCTACACACCACTTGATAAAGCGGCTCGAAAATAAAATATGGAATTATTTCACAAACACCGCACCGCATATCGCATCATTATCATCATCGCGGTTTTAGGTGTGCTTGCTGCGGCTTATGCAACGCGCGTACATTACAGCACAGATTCGTCTTCACTTTGTAATTTGGGTACAAAATTTAATTGCGATGTCGTGAACAAAGGATTGTACGCTGAAATGTTTGGTGTACCGATTTCTATTTTTGGCATGCTCGGATATATTTGGATGATGGTACTCGCGCGAGAAATGGTAATCCGACCGGCGCGACGCATTCGATTAATGTTTGCAGCAAGCATCGCGTTCGCTGCGGGATTTAGTATGCATCTTGCGTGGATCAGTAGTCAGTTGCTGAGCACGTGGTGTATCGTTTGTATCGCATCTTATATTTGTACGCTCGCAATTCTTGGAGTATTCACCTGGTCTGAATTATGATGTTTTCAACGAAAAAAATTCATAGATTTTTTTCAGCGCTCGCACTCGGTGGCGTTGCGTTATTATTTTTAATAATTGGAAATATTTATCAGCCGTCAATGGATTCAAATATGCATTGTATGGTACATGATTATATTGTGCAGGCGCTCGGTGGAGAATGTGATGCAAACACGCACGGAATTTTTGTGCATCTGGGCGATACGCCGATATTGTTTTTTTTGAGCGCTGCAGTTTGTTTGCTGATCATTGCGGTTGCGACTGTTGATGCGTTTGAAATTGCGCGAGAATATTTTTTGTATCATGCGAATGACGCAGGTGGTACGCTAATCGATTATTATCGACGAGGGATCGCCCCCTCTCGACGTTTTGTATAACACAAAAAGTTTCTTTGATTTTATTCATTAACTTTTTGGTATGAAGAAACATCTGAAGTACATTGGATTTTTTACCGTACGCGTGTGCGCGCTCGCGCTCGTGAGTTCGTGGCTGCTCGGCGCAATTGCGTTTGGAACAGGAAATTCTGTTGTTGCGCAGTTAGGAGAGGAACTGCTGGCGCTCGTGATCGCGGTAAGTTTGACAGTTATTGCAGCACGACAAGTGCTGATTTATAAATCAGAATTGACGTGCATGTCAGGCATGATGGTTGGTATGACCATCGGTATGCTCGCGGGATTTTTGATTGGATATATCGTGGGCCTGAGCAACGGAATGTTTATCGGATCGATTGTCGGTGTGTTGGTTGGTGGAGGCGTCGGTGTGTTAGCTGGAAAAAGCTGCGGCATTATGGGTGTCATGGAAGGAATGATGGCGGGTTTGATGGCAGGAACAATGGGCGCCATTCTCGCAGTTATGATGATTCCGGATCATCCAATTGCGTTTTTGTGGTTTTTAATGGCGGTATGTATCGCGTTATTTGGTGGACTGTCAGTTATGATTGAACGAGAATTTTTGGCACAACAAAAACCGTCGGCGCGCGTCGCAATGAAACAGGAAACCATTTCATTGATCAGTATCATTTCGCTAATTGTGTTGTGTGTGTCATTCGTGATGGTGTACGGATCGCGTGGTCCATTAACGGTGGTACAAACTGATGCGACAACTTCGGTTGGCGCTGCGTTGTCTCCAGCGCCTACTGCGGCGCCAGCTTCTTCTGATGCGGTGCAGAGAATTAACATTGGATATTCGAATCAGAATTATAATTATTCACCATCGGTTATTCGCGTAAAAAAAGACGTGCCTGTAGAATTGATTATGGATACGTCGCAGCTGATTGGTTGTACGCGTACGTTGCAAATTCCAGATTTGGGGGTGCAGGCAACATTTTCGGCGGGGAATAATGTGATTCGATTTACTCCGCATCAAACCGGACAATTCGCATTTCATTGTCCAATGCGGATGGTGAATGGAACAATTATTGTTGAATAAAATAAAAAAATATGAAAAAAATTACATTGCCGCTTAAAGGAATGCATTGTGCGTCGTGCGTTATGAAAATCGAAAAAAAATTGCGCGCGACTGAAGGAGTTGCTGATGCGGTTGTAAATATTGCGACAGAAAAAGCAACCATTAATTTCGATGAGGCGGCGACGGACGAAGCAAAAATTGTTTCGGCGATTCGCGAAACTGGCTACGACATTTATGAGTAATCACACCATGCCAAAAATGTCAGCATCGGAACATGCGGAACATTTGAAGCAACTGAAGGCGGCCGAGTATAACGCATTACAACAAAAAGTGATTTTGAGTTTGATCACGGGCGCAGTTGTGATGGTTCTTTCGATTACGACGCGTTCGCTGCTTGGCGCGTGGGTGCAATGTGTGCTCGCGCTGATTGTGTTGGTTTGGTTTGGACAACCGATTTTTAAGAGTGCAGTTATTGCAGCTCGATACGGATCGGTCAACATGGATACATTGATCGCAATTGGAACCAGCGCGGCGTACATATTTAGTGTCGTCGTGTTGGTGATGCCGACGATATTTTCGCGCGGTGGTGAATTGCCAATTTATTTTGACACTGCAACGACGATCATTGCACTGATTTTGTTGGGACGATTACTCGAAGCGCGCGCGAAATCGCAGGCGAACGATGCAGTGCAAAAATTAATTGGACTGCAGGCAAAAACTGCACATCGATTGCGCGGTGGTGACATGAATTCAATTGAAGAAATTCCTGCAGAACAAATTATGATCGGCGATGTATTGTTGGTTCGGCCGGGAGAAAAAATCCCAACGGACGGCGAAGTTATCTCAGGATCAAGTTCAGTTGATGAGTCGATGATGACGGGCGAATCAATGCCGGTTGAAAAAAATATTGGAGAACGCGCGATTGGCGGAACGGTAAACGGTTCTGGGGTTCTGACGATTCGTGCAACACAAATCGGAAGTGAAACTGTGCTTGCTCATATCATTCAATTAGTTGAAGACGCGCAAGGATCTCGCGCGCCGATTCAGCGCCTCGCTGATTTGATCGCTGGATATTTTGTGCCAGTCGTAATTGGAATTGCGATTCTAACCGCGGCTGTGTGGGCATTTTTTGGACCAACACCGTGGTACATTCATACATTGGTGCAGGCAGTCGCGGTTTTGATTATCGCATGTCCGTGCGCATTAGGATTGGCAACGCCAACAGCGATTATGGTGGGGACCGGTCGTGCAGCATCACGCGGAATTTTAATTCGTGACGCGGAAAGTTTAGAGACTGCAGGTTCGCTCAACATGATTGTGTTTGATAAAACAGGAACAGTGACTGAGGGAAAACCATCGGTTGTCGGGATTGAATCTGTGGGCGTCGAGGAAAATGAATTGCTACGACTTGCTGCAGCAGTTGAACATCATTCAGAACATCCGCTCGCGGCTGCGGTTTTATCAGCCGCAACAGAACGCAAAATAAATTTCGGAGCGCAGGTTGAAAATATTCAAGCAACAGCGGGTGGTGGAATCAGCGCGCTCGTTGAAGGAAAACAAATTCACGTCGGGTCGCTTCGATTTATCGAATCGTTGGGAATAAAAATTCCAGCTGTTGATTTAAAAAAATTTCCAGCTGCAACGATTTTGTGTGTCGCGCGGGGAACAGAAGTTGTCGGATTTATTTTTGCAGCAGATAAAATAAAATCTGATGCGCTCGAAGCGATTGACGCGGTTCGCTCGTTTGGAATTGAACCGGTGATGTTAACAGGGGACAATGAAAATGCTGCGGCAGCTATTGCACACGAACTTGGAATTCGAACGTGGCATGCGGCGCAACTTCCGGGAGATAAATTAAATTTTATCAAAGCACAACAAGCAAAAGGAAAAAAAGTTGGAATGGTCGGAGACGGCATGAATGACGCACCAGCGCTCACACAGGCAACGGTTGGTTTTGCATTGTCGACTGGAACTGACATTGCGATTTCGGCAGGGAACGTAACGTTGCTCAAAGGTGATTTGAAAAAAGTTGCGGACGCGATTGCAATTTCGCGCGCAACAATTCGAGTCATTAAACAAAATTTATTTTGGGCGTTCTTCTATAACATCATCGGAATTCCAGTCGCTGCAGGAATTTTGTATCCCGCGTTTGGAATTTTGTTGTCACCAATGATCGCGTCGGGGGCGATGGCGTTTAGTTCGATTTCAGTTGTGTTGAATTCGCTGCGATTGAAGTACGAATAAAATTGTGGTATTGTAAGTGAATCTATGAAGGCTTTTTTTGCATCCGCGTTGGTGATCGCGTCGACATTTTTTCTTGGTGCTGGCTGCACATTGGTGCGCGAACACGAGCAAACTCGATTACCAGTTGTTGCGACAACAATTATTCCGTTGAATAGCGCGGTGCAAAATATCCTGGCAGGAGTCGCGGATGTTGAAACGGTTTTGCCACCAGGTGCGGATCCTCATGACGTGTCTTTATCGACGGATCAGATACAATCAATTCAGAACGCACGCGTAATTGTGACTCTCGGGCTTCATCTCGACGATTGGGTACAGTCAGGAATTGCCGCAACAGGATCGAAAGCGCCGGTGATTATTGCATCACGGTATTTGGATTTGAGTCCGAGCGAAACAAATCCACATGTGTGGTTGTCGCCGAAAAAAATGTTGGTCATAGTTGAAGGACTTGAACAGGATTTTGAAAATCAATTTCCAGAATCAAAAGAAAAAATTGCGGCAAATGCGGACGCATATGAAAAACAGTTGCACGATCTCGATGAATCATACGAACAGATTCGAACATTACCACAACACGAAATTGTTACACTGCACGACGCGTTTGGATATTTAGCTCAAGATTACGGATTGACCGCGGTTGCGATAAAAGATATTCCAGAAGAAAATCCATCACCAGAAGATGTTGCGAAAGTAATAGCAGTTTTGAATAAAAACCCACGTATGCCGATTTTTGCGGAGTCGGAAGTGAGTCCGGGGATTGTGACGACGATCGCACATGATACGGGGCGAGCGGTTAATATATTGGATCCAATCGAAGTCGCGGCGCCGACGCCAGATGCGTATATTAAAATCATGCGTTCGAACCTCATGAATTTGATTCAGGCCTTACAATAGGACACCTTGCGTGAGTGCGCGGCGCAACGTATACTAGCAGCAGCTTGTATGGCCGACGCGTACTTATTTGACACCGCAGATAACGATCAAGAACTTTCTTCTCAGACTATGGGAGAAGGTGAATTACCTGTAGATGTAGCGGAAACTGAACACGAGCTCATCATAATTTCGCCGATTCCAGGAGTTGATCCTGAATTGATTGAGATTCATTTGGATGGCGATGTGCTCACGATTCGTGGAACGCGGCGGCGCGAATTTGAGCAATCAACAATACCGGAGCATTTTTTTTCTGAGGAATGTTTTTGGGGTGATTTTTCACGAAGTGTGATTCTGCCTGTTGATGTTCAAGCAGACGCTGCGGTTGCAACTTTTAAAAATGGAATGTTGACACTACGTATTCCAAAGAAGACACCAAGTCACCACATTCCAATTCTCGTGATACATGAAAATTAATTCAGAACTGTTTTCGAATAAAAGATCAATTGTACTCGCCGTGATCGGCGGGATTCTTTTAGTTACTACTGCATTTGGCGTCGGTGCATTTGTTGCGTCTGCGGCAACATTCACTAATTTTCCTCCACAATTTTTTATCGCGGGAGTTGATGTGAGTGGAAAAACCGTGAGCGATGCAACATCGGTTGTTAGTGTACGCGCCGCAGATTTACAACGCTCAGGTGTTTCAGTTTCAGTTCCAAATTTTTCTTCACAAAGAATTCCTGTGTATGCGCCATATTTTGACATTGATGGAACCATGAGTGCGGCAAAATACGCAGCTGAACGCGATGCAGTTACAAAACGAATTAAGTCGGCACTTAATATTGATGAGCGCATTGATGTGCCGTTCGAAACAACGGAACTTGCGTCAGAAGCAATTACGGATGATGTGATTTCAAATTGGAAAATTTCACTTTCAGCACCGACAAACGCGCGATTCGAAATTGTTGATGGTGTGGCACGCGTAATTCCAGCTGTTCGCGGACAGGTGATTGATCGATCGGCATTGTCAAATGATTTTGTTGCGGCGATCGGTTCTGGGGAACAAAAAATTGTTGCGCAGATTATTACGAGTGATCCAAAAATTACAACTGCAATGGCGGAAGGATTACAAACCGAAGCCGCTGCACTTGCTGAAGAAGTTACACACGGACGAACATTAGAAATGAAAGATAAAAAGTTTAAATTAACACCTGCTGATTTAACAGCTCTGATTCAACCACGCGTTGTTGATGGAAAAGCAATTGTTGGAATCGATGCGAACTCGTTAAAAGAAAAATTTGGATCAGCTCTTGAAATATTTGAGCAGCCTGCAAAGGACGCTGCTTTTGCATACCAAGGAAATCGTGCATCGATTTTTGTTCCTGATCAGCCAGGTGTAGTGATTGATTGGGATGTGCTCGCGCGAAATTTATTTGCATCACTCTCGACAAGTTCAAGTACGATTACAATTGCAACAACAGAAACGCCGGCAAAAATTGCATTGGCGAAAACAAATAATTTAGGAATTAATGAAGTGATCGGTTACGGAACATCTGACGCGTCTGGCTCGACTCCAAGTCGTTTGCATAATATCGCAACTGGTATGGCTGCGATTAAAAATGTGTTGATTGCACCAGGTGAAACGTTTTCATTGATTAAAACGCTGGGCGCAATCGATGGAACGTCAGGATATGTTCAGGAGTTGGTTATTAAAGACAATAAAACGCAGCCTGAATACGGCGGCGGCTTGTGTCAGATTGGTACGACGACATTTCGCGCTGCAATGGGTGCTGGTTTTCCAATCGTAGAGCGTCAGAATCATTCTTATCAAGTGCATTATTATTTTGAAAATGGTGTGTCAGGGACTGATGCAACGATCTATGATCCAAAACCGGATTTTCGATTCACTAATGACACGGGGCATTGGGTGCTGCTTGACCCTGAGATTAATGGCGTTCATCTCACATTTACGTTCTGGGGAACGCGCGATGGGCGTATTGCAACGAGAACTATTCCAAAAATCTTAAATACAACGCCGCCGCCTGATAAAAAGGTGATTGAAACGACCGCGTTGCCTGTCGGAAAGAAAAAATGTACTGAATTAGCGCACGTAGGAGCAAACGTGATATTTTATTATACTGTTACCTACGCTGACGGAACGGTTAAAAAGCAGGATTTTCCGAGCCATTACAAACCATGGGGCGAAGTTTGTTTGGTAGGTGTTGCGGCGACTTCAACGCCGTCTGGGACGGCGCTTGGAGCATTGAATATTAGTCCTGATGCCGCAGGAGTTGCAGGAAATTGAAGATTTACAAATCTATCCACAAGCCAGCCCTTGACAGAAGGGTGCGTATAGGATATAGTAGTCAGTCACGGGATGTTCCTGCTTAGTAACTCGCGCTCACGACAAGCATGGGGATTGGTTACGAGGGGAATTCGGGCTCTGGCTCGAATCCACCTTTAACGAGTCTTCTTGAGCGCGAATTATTCAGCAGGAATTTTTTTATCTATTTTTTTGGCCATCAGGGCCTTATTTTTTTTCAATAACTTTGTCGATGAGGCCGTATGAAACAGCTTCCGCAGAGGTCATAAAATAATCGCGGTCAGTATCGCGTTCAACTTTTTCAAATGGTTGTCCTGTATTTTCCGAAAGCATCTGATTTAAATCGTTTTTCATTTTCACAATGCGCTCTGCGCGAATTTTAACATCTGACGCTTGGCCTTCGGCGCCGCCCAAAACCTGATGAATCATTACTTCTGCATTGGGTAATGCGAAACGCTTTCCTTTGGTTCCGGCTGATAACAAAACTGCACCCATTGATGCTGCCATTCCAACACAAATTGTCGAAACGTCTGGACCGATGTAATTCATGGTGTCGAGAATTGCGAGGCCCGCAGTAACAGATCCGCCCGGCGAGTTGATATAAATTTTAATATCTTTTGTTTTATCCTGACTTTCCAAAAATAATAATTGCGCGATAACCGCGTTTGCAACATCATCGTCGATCGGCGTGCCGAGAAAAATAATTCGGTCCTTTAACAAGCGCGAGTAAATATCATACGCGCGTTCGCCGTTTCCTGATTTTTCGATAACTGTTGGAATGAGAAAAGAAGAATTTCGTGGCATATAAAAGTAGATTACACGAGGCTTAGTTTTTTGTCTATTCCGAGACGATTGTCCATTCGCCGCCGACTTCCGCGAGCTTGCCGCGCACTGAAAAACCGGATGCTTTTTTATGTCCGCCGCCGCCGAACATTGCTGCGATTGCACTCACATCAACATCATCGTGCGTCGTGCGCAAACTTCCTTTTACAAATCCGTCTTGTGTTTCTTTTAATACGAGCGCGATTTTTGTTTCGCCAATTGAGTTTAAAAAATTCGCGACGCCCTCGACATCGCCGTCAGTTACTTTTAACGATTCAATATCGGCGCGCGTCAAAACCGTGTACGCCAAATCAAGTTCAGGTTTAATTTGTAAACGCGACAACGCGATGCCCCAGAGTTTTAATCCGTCGAGCGTTTTATTTCGGTACGTGTAATTTAAAATCGCGCCATAATTTCCGCCCGCTTTCATCAGCGCGCCGCCGGTCGCAAGCGCGGATGCGCTCGTCGCCGGATTTGAAAAATTTCCCGTGTCAGTCATGAGACCAGTTAAGAGGGAAGTTGCGGTTGTCGAATTAATTCGGTGGCCGATGTGCTGAAAATAATTATGTAACACCTCAGTCGTTGACGCGGCGGTGACTTGTACAAAATTATAATTGCCGAAATTTGTATTCGTAAAATGATGATCGAAATTAATGATGAACGGTTTTTTATCGAGCGAATCAATACAATCTTGCACGCCGGCAAAAACTGGATCCCCAGCATCAAAAATACACACCGTATCAAATTGTTTTTCGCGCCAGAGTTGCGGATCAGAGCGAAGCTCGTCAGCGTGCGGCAAAAACGCGAGCGCTGAACTGTAGGTCGTTTTGCACCAGAGCGTCGCATCAACCCCGTACGAACGTAAATATTCCAAAAACGCGGTGGCTGCGCCCAGCGTGTCACCGTCAGGATTTTTGTGCGGCACAACCGCAACACGCCGCGGCGCTCCCGCTGCGGTTTTTTCGGTTACATGTGTGTGAATGTGGTGGGCTAATGGTTGCATATATGGAATAGAGTATCGTAGTTGATTTTGGGGAAACTGTCAATATATTGACTAAATAGGGTTTTTGTTTTACGCTGCTCGGTAGATTGTGGCCCACTCTCGGGTCAAATTCATGGAAAGCAGGAAGGAGGGAAAATGAAGGATAAAGAACATCATGGTTTGGAGAACAGTCCGGAAGTGCATGGTGAAGCGCCGCAACCGCAGTTACCGACGTTTGGCATTTCATTTCGGCAGCAGACGCCGGGCGATCCGCGGATTGCAGTTGGGGTGAGTTTGAACGATGCCATCATCGAAGAACTCAAGCAGCGCGAAGCGATTCATCCTTTTTTGCGCGTGGAGTGTCAACGGCGAGATGTCGGGGAGTCGGAACGCGAATATTCATTCAGCGAAACGGTTCCACTTCATGAAGGCATCGTGCATTTGGTGGTTGAGGTCGGTGGGTCATATGAACTGACAGCTGAGATTGTGTGGCCGCAAGACGACAAGATCGAACTTTCGTGGGGTAAGGCTCGGACCTCTCGTATGAAGAAATATCCGGGTTTGGTGACGATCGCGGATCAGGTGACTGTGAAAGTGGATCAATACGAGAATCGGCCGCCGCAGTGGCTGTGGAGCTTGGTACATGATTTCTTTGCGCTTGCCGAATCGAGGAATACCTGTGAATTCAAGCAACGCCTCATGTTGTTCGTGCCATTGTTTCTGCTTCTGTGCTTGCCACTCCGCACGATTTACGGTGTGGTGGTCGTTGTGGTTCGTGCAGCAGTCGGCTTGCGTTCCAACATCAAGCCCCTTTTTCACCCGCTCAGCGAACGTGTCGACGAAGTGAGTGATGATTGGGGTGACGGTTATCGGGCGCAATTCGTTCGTTCGAACAGTAAGTGCGAGGAGAGGCGGTATCTCGATCATGCGCCGTCCATCTTGTTCTTGACGCCCATGTGGAATCTGGTTGCTTCGTGGGTGCTTGCGATTGTTTTGTATGTGGGGGCCTGGATCTTTTCGATGGTACCCATCAAAGCAATTCGGACCATCCATCCGAATGGGTTGGTCGAATTTTTACTGCCGGCAGTTTTCCTGCTCGCGATCATCTGCGGCGCGTGGTACTGCTGCATCTGGTTCAAGAACTGGTACGACCAGTATGCGGCATGGCGCAAAGGCAAGGAAATTGAGCGCTTGACGCCTGCGATTTGGTACGCGCAGCAGCGCGATCGGTACTTTGCGGACAAATTGCAGCCGCTCGCGGGCATCTTGCCTGCGACGACACTCGCCGGGCTGCCAAGCTCATCGCTCACGTCACGTGCGTTGTTTGAAGAGGCGAAGGCAAACGTCTGCCGCCCGTACAAGCCATCGTAAGTTTTCAGCCCCTGTTTCTGTCCTGTTCGTCGAACTTCGCTAACCGCGGAGATCGATGAGCAGGATTTTTTGTTTGACATGCGACCTTAGTTTGACTCTTGCCTTAAAATGCGCTATTATTGCAGTACTTTAATTTGGCCGACTTGGCCAATGAACTTCCACTCCCATGAACGTCACCGAACTATCGCGCCGTTTGCGCGTCAACATCAAAGAATTGAACGAAGTACTCCCTAATTACGGATACGATATTGGGCGTCGTGCAGTGAAAGTTGATGATAAAATCGCTGACAGCATTATTCGTGATTGGCGCCGCATGTATGCGGATTGGAAGGAAAAACAGCGTCGCGCAAAGGAACAGCTTCGCATCGCGGAAAAGGAAGCTCGTAAAGCTGAGGGTAAAATCGTGATTTTACCAGCGGTGATTACGGTGCGCGATTTCGCTGCTGCGCTCGGGTTGCCTGCGACAAATATCATTTCTGAACTCATGAAGAATGGTATTTTGGCGAGTTTGAACGAACGTATTGATTTTGATACTGCGGTTATTATTGCGGAAGATCTTGGATTTACCTTACAACTCGAAGCAGGTGCTGCGCCTGAAGCTGAGGTGTCGACATCGCAAGTTGTTGAAATGAAACAACAGCTTGACGCGGAAACAGAAGAAAATTTGGTTGCACGCGCGCCGGTTGTTGTTGTCATGGGTCACGTTGATCATGGAAAAACAAAATTGCTCGACGCGATTCGTACGACGAACGTCATGGGTGGTGAATCAGGTGGAATTACGCAGCATATCGGTGCATATCAGGTTGTAAAAAATGATCGTGCGATTACGTTTATCGACACGCCAGGTCACGAAGCGTTTACCGTTATGCGTTCTCGTGGTGCACGTATCGCTGATATCGCGATTTTGGTTGTTGCGGCGGATGATGGTGTGATGCCTCAAACCGTTGAAGCAATTAAAATTATTCAGGCAGCGAAAATTCCGATGGTTGTTGCGCTCAACAAAATGGATAAAGAAGGCGTCAACGTCGACAAAGCAAAAACAGAATTGTCGAATCAAGGAGTTTTGATCGAAGAATGGGGTGGCAATGTTCCACTCGTGCCGATTTCTGCAAAAACAGGATTAGGAATTGATAAATTGTTGGAAACTGTTTTGTTGGTGTCAGATGTTGAGGCAGATAAAATTCGCGCAAATCCAAAACGCAAAGCAATTGGTACGATTATTGAAGCGCACGTTGATAAAGGTGAAGGACCTGTTGCAACGTTGCTCGTGCAAGGTGGAACGCTCCACAAAAATGATCCAATCGTGGTGAACAATGAAATTTACGGAACGGTTCGCGCGATGAAAAATCATTTGGGAATTTTTGTTGACGAAGCGCCGCCTTCAATGCCTGTTAAAATTTTAGGATTTAAAGTTGCACCAGAAGTTGGTGATATTTTAGATGTTGCAAAAATGGCAACTGCAACAAAAGTTAAGAAAACAAAAACTTCAGGAATCGTTGCAGCGCCTGTTAAACAACAATCTGCAGAAGCTGATGAGGAAGATAAAGAAGCTGCAGAGAAAAAGCACTGGCTCAATGTGTTTGTTAAGGCTGATGTGTTGGGTTCACTTGAAGCAATTGCGCAAACGTTGGAAAAATATCAGACCGAAGAAGTTGGTGTGAAAATTATTGCGCGTGGTTTGGGTAATTTTACCGAAGCTGATGTGTCACGTGCCGAAAGCTCAGGTGCATTGATTTTCGGTTTTCATGTAGCACCAATGCCAAGCGCGGCAGAACTTGCACGAACGAAAAAAGTTGAAGTACATTTGTTTAAAGTCATTTACGACATGTTTAATTTTGTCGAAAAACGTTTGAACGAAATGATTCCTGCTGAAGTTGTCGTAACAGAACACGGAACATTTAAAACGCTCGCGATTTTTCGTACAGATAAAAAGGCGCAGGTTGTCGGTGGACGCGTTGATCAAGGAAAAATTCCGAATGGCGCATTTGTTCGTGTGTATCGCAATCGTGAATATATTGCAGATGGAAAAATTGTTGGAACACAGATGGGTAAAACAGATGTGAAAGAAATTCCAGCAGGTCATGAATGTGGTATTAAATACGAAGGAAAAGAACCGCTTCAGGAAGGTGATGTGCTCGAAGCATTTACGCGTGAAGAGAAAAAACGCAAGGTGGTGTTCACGAAATAATTTTGATTTGACCGGTGTGGCGCGCGAGTGTATCATAGGTTTCACCTAACATATTTTTCTATGGCACGTGAATTTACTGATGCAAATTTTGAAGCCGAAGTTTTGAAGAGTTCAGAGCCAGTGTTTGTTGATTTTTGGGCACCATGGTGCGGACCATGCCGTATGATGGGACCGGTGATTGATAATTTATCGCATGAACTCGATGGAAAAGGAGTGAAAATCGGAAAAGTGAATGTTGACGAAAATACGGAGATTTCAAATAAGTTCAATATCATGTCGATCCCAACGTTTATCGTTTTCAAAGACGGAAAACCGGTCGCACAAACAGCAGGTGTACAGACACTTGAGCAGTTGAAGGCGATGCTTCCAAAATAAGTTATCAACACGCTGTAATAAAAGACAAAAACCGCTATAATGCATAGGTTCCACGACCTATGCATTTTGCATTTAGTAGTAAATTCGAGAATTTAAAAGATAAAATTTGGATCGCCATTTTTTTAATATATGTCGCGCTGATCGGGACTTTTTTTGCCGTCATGAAAGTACAGGCAGCTGGAACTGTTACGGTGTGTGCGAGCGGTTGCGATCATACAACGATTACTGCGGCGTACGCCGACGCATTGCTTACTAGTGGGGGTACTGTTCAAGTGAATGCAACATACGATCCTACAACTGAAACAGGGTATCCGAATCCAACTCTGACACCTTCGTTTAATAATATTGCGATTGATTGTTTGAATAGTGGTGCATATATCGGTGTTTTAGCTGGTGCGTCTACGACAACTATTGATTTTGGCACTACATCAGGTGGTTCGGTCAATAATTGTAATATCAGGAATGTTGCTATTAACGGAACGCTTAGTAACGCTAATATTTCGGTTATTGGAAATACGTTTGACCTAGCCTCATGGTCAACGATTACTCTGAATGGAACAAATCCCATCATTCAAAATAATACAGGAAATATATTGATCACGTTGACAAACTCAACAAATCCGCTTATTGATGGAAATTCATTGGTGGGCTCACTCAGTTTTGCCTCAATTATTACACAATTAGGTTCTCCGCCTGTACTGACTACGATTACAAATAATACATTTACTATTAATAATTTTGACGGCATCACTTGGTCACTTGTGGGTGGCGATCTAGTTTTTGCAACTAATACACTTAAGTTCACAGGTATAAAAACAAGTGTTGATAACCCGATTCTTAGAATGAGTTCTGGAAATTTTACGCTTAATGGTAATTTTATTTCAGTTCCATTTACCATGGTACAACCACTACTGTCATTCGGAAGTGGAGGTTTTGTAGTCATAGATACAAATGTTCAGTTCAATCACAACACGGTAGTGTGGCCGCTAACGGTAGGTGACACAATTCTTTTTAATACCCCATCGGGTGCAAACCTAATTGTAAATGCGAATTATAATTTATTGTATAATTCAACGCCTACATATATAGGTAATGGAGGTGTCGTTGGGTTTCGTTTTGAGCGAAACACCTCCAATTTAATTACAGTTACGAATGATTACAATGGAACCTATGGATTTGGTCAGGCTCTCAGAAATTATGGTACTGCAGCAGTTGTCGTCGGATCGCATGATAAAACGACAGATCCTCATTTACGATTAGAAAATGCTTCAACAGCTGATGATTTATATCCAGCACCGTGGAGTGATTACTTGGATGTAAATGGGTCGGTTGACATGGGTGCATACAGTGCCGCGCGACGAAATAATATTTATGTGGCTGATGGGGGAACTGTCGATTATAGTTCGGTTGATGCAACAAATACCGTTTCAATTGTTACATCGACAGCAGGATTACGAAATGGAGATACTGTCCATCTTTCGTCAGGAACGTATACCATGGGTACTATTGCGTCGAGTACGCAACTTACGTCAGGTCTGACAATTACGGGTGCGGCATCTGGAATTGGTGCAGGCACTCCTTCAATTGTTACGTGTGTAGGAACTGCGAACGGCCCTGTTTTTAATGGCATTAATTCGCTTTCAATTTCAGGCGTTCAATTTAGAGATACGTGCACAGCGGGTTCTCAGGCAATTAAAATTAGTAATGCGGCGAGTGCGACAATTTCAGATGTTAAAATTACAAAGACCACTGGCTACAGCCCAAATGGATTAGTTTTGTCAGGCGTAACAAATTCAGCATTTAGTACAGTGTATGCGACAGGATTTACTTCCAGTACCGCTGTAAATTATCTGATCAGTGTCAGCGCCCTCAGTTACGCGGGAAATAATTATTCAGATGGAACTGCTCTGGGAGGAACCGCACAAAATACGCTTATTTTAAGCGGTCCAGGCTGCACAACTCAGAATACAGATGATAGTCTAGATGTGGCTACCGCGGTTGGCGCAGCAACAGGTAATTGGAATGTTGCGTTGGTCAGTGTTCCAAGCTTAGGAGGTGCGAGAATGACCATGTGGGCGCCAAATGATTTATACGCTTCAGAGGCTTCTGTCACAGCGGCTTGTTCAGGTTTCGGCGTCGTTGTTGATAAATTTGTAACAAGCGCATTTACGGTTTCCGGCGGAATTTTTACGTATGATAGCGCGGGCGTTGCTTCGGCTGGAGTTTCTGTTGCTCCAGGTTTTACAACACCACCAACGTTAACTCGATCTCGTCTTTTTTATGGGGCCGGGTTTGATTTTGAAACTGGTTCAACGGGCAACACATTTTCAGCTGCGACTTCAACGGGTAATACGTGTGGATTATTATTTGCAGGAAACTCTTCGAGTAACGTGTTGACGGATTTTCAAGCAGTAACGAGCGGTGATTTTGATTTGTGTGATTCGTCGTCTGCGGATAATTCGTTGAAGGCTCCGGTTATAACAGCAAGTTCTGCGAGTTTAACGGGTGCGGGTGCGATTAATTTGTTATATAAAACACGCGGACAAATTTTAGACACGTATAGCGCGCCTGTTTCAGGCGCGACGGTAACAATTCATGATACGCTCTCGTCGAGTTCTACGGTCATGACAACAAATGTCAGTGGTTTGACACCGTATTCTGATTATTTTACGGCGATAAAATTAACCAATGGATCGACAGGAAATACTGCGGGTGGCTACAATCCTTTCGTTATTTCTACGGCCGATGTTGGTGGTTTATACGCGTCGTCGACAAGTGCGAATTTGATAGCGCAAGATCAAACACTAACTTTATATATGTCATCAACGACACCAACCGTTACGGTGGATCCGTGCGGGACGTCGGGTTGTAATTCGCATAATGCGGTAATTCCTACCATTGCATCTTTTGTGCTAAATGGTGGATCCACGTCAACAACATCAACGTTTGTTTCTGTTATTTTAACAGCAACAAACGCAGTACAAATGTCAATTTCTGAAAATTCATCTTTTGTAGGTGCTGTTTTAGAGTCATACACGAGTGCATTCACACATTTGTTTACGAGCGCAGTTGCGGGGCTTAAAACATTATATGCAAAAGTTGTGTCATCAACGGGAAATGAATCTACTATTGCGGTGCAATCTATCACGTATGATTCAACCGCGACTTCAACACCCCCTGTAAGCCCCTTAGCTCCGACAGGCTCGTTGGCAATTAATTCATTTGGAAATTCAGGAATGACTTCGTCAACTAGTATTATTCTTATTCCTGCTTATAGTGAAAGCGCAACGCAGATGAAGATATCAAATAGCGCCACATTTGCAACGGGGGTATGGCAGTCAGTCATGGGTGCGGTAAACTGGACAGTTGCTACGGGCGATGGAGATCATGTGGTTTATATTAAATATAGAGATGTGGACGGGCTTGAAAGCGCAATTTATTCTGCGCATATTTTGCTTGATACTACACCACCACCAGTTCCACAAATTGTAAGCCCTGCAGATGGGGCAAAAATTGTTGGCACAACTGTCGCAGTTTTTGGAACAGCAGAGCCGTTGACTACGATTGATGTGTCGATTTTAAATGGTGCCACATTAGTAGATTCTGCGACGTTTACTTCTGGGCCAGATGGATCATGGGGTTTTGTACCGCAAGGTTCATTTGCGCCTGCGAGTTATCACATAGTCGCTCATACGCGAGATGCGTTGGGAAATCGCAGTGCAGATATTGACGCTTTTTTTGCGGTGCTTGCTGCTGAACCGCTTGTTTCGCTTTCTGTTTCATCACCGATAGATGGTGTGGTGGTGAACTCTCCAACATTTAGTGCATATGGTACTTCAATGCCGGGAAGTTCCGTTGTTGTAACACTTGACGGAAAGAAAACATTTATTACACTTGCTGGTATGAATGGCTCGTGGAAACTACCACTTTTATTGCCTGATGTATCAGGAGTGTATTCTCTTGAATTTAAATCTTTTGATAATAAAAACACTTTGATCGACGCGGTGCAGAGAAATGTTGAATTGAAAAAAGTAATTATAATTCCGCCGCCCATTAAACCTCCTGCAGAACCTGATACACCAACGCCCACAACTCCTTCAGTTGGTGGAGGCGGCGGCGCAACATCGTCGACCTATGAAACAACATCGACAGTTCCTTTGGTGACTGCCTCAACGACAGAACCGTTGTTGCCAGACCAAATTCCAGTTTCGATTGTGGATACCGCGAATCAACAAGTTGCGCAAGCGATTCAAAATTTTAGTGATTCGTCGCCGGTTGCTGCGCAGGTTGTGACGCAAACGAAATTGGCGGCGGCTCGTGTTTCACGCGCTGCGACAGCTGCTGCAAAAGCTGTTTCAGATGTTGCGGCTCAACCACAAGTTCAGGCTGTTAACCAAGCGGTCGTGGTGCCTGCAGCTGCGGTTGCAACTGTTGCGACTGTAGGAAGTGCATTAAATTTTGGACAGATCGCGTTGTATTTCAGATTTTTGTTCACGCAGCCACTCTTTTTATTCACGCGCAAACGCCGCACAGGATGGGGGATGACGTACAATGCATTTACAAAAATGCCGGCTGATTTGGCGTTAGTTCGCATCGTGGATACAAAAACACAGCGCGTGGTGCAATCAAGTGTGACAGATCGAGACGGCCGATATCAATTCTTTGTTGAACCAGGTTCTTACTCGATCGAAGTTACAAAACCAAGTTACAATTTTCCACCTGCGTTTTTAACAGGAAAAACTGACGATGGAAAACTGACGGATTTATATACGGGTGGTGCGTTGAATTTGGCAGCGTCGTCGCATGTTTCGTATAACTTGCCATTAGATCCAGGCGGTGAACAAAAACCAACGAAGGAAATTTTGCGCGAAAAAACAAAACAAAAATTGGCGAGTGCATTAAGCGCGTCTGGCGTTGCGTTGACCGCGGTTTCGTTCGCAGTCTCACCAACGCCGATCGTCGGTGCATTTTTAGCGGCGCATGTGGTGAGTTATTTTGTGTTCCGTCGACTTGCCGCGCCACGCAAACCAAAATCATGGGCGATAATTACGGACGCGGTAACGGGCAAACCGGTTTCACGCGCGGTAGTTCGTATTTTTGATAAACAGTACAACAAATTACTCGAAACTCAGGTGACGGATAATGAAGGCCGGTACGCGTTTTTGGTTGGAAAAAATGATTATTATGTCATGGTTGAAAAGCAGGGATATGAGACAGCGACGACGGGAACAGTTTCTGTTCCAGATGCGCCGGGCGGATCTGTACTCGCGCAGGACATAAAACTTGCGCCGCCTAAGCTTGTGGCCGCTTAGTTGACATATTTATAAAATCGTGGTGTAATGCGCGCCACGCAGCAGATTCGCTGCACAGCAATAGGAGGAGGAAATGGGTCCAGGCTCAACACCGCTTCCAGCGGTACGTATAAATCGAGTGATCATTGAGTTTTTTTCGCCCCACGGTCAGCAGTTCGCGCCGTTTTCAAGCGTGCTGCCGCATTTGGCGCGTGAGCGAATGCCACGAGAAGGGTGGGCGTATCGGATCGGACAGGTTGGGTTCATGGACCCAATTCCGTTTCTATGCGACCTGCTTTCAGAACCTGATTGGTGCATGGTTGCGGCGACGCGTTCTATCGGTCGTCAAATCGTGGATCCACGTTACGCAGCGTACTTCGCAGCATTCGACTTCGCACGGGCGGCAGATCTTCAGCAGACGCCAGATGAATTTGCGCTTGCGAAACAAGCACTGCTGCTCATTGCAGCAAACGGACCGTGGGTGCCGCGTGTATTTCGTGATCCAGTCTTCGACATAGCGGGAAAACGGATTCCAAATCTCTACAACATTCGGATTTTCTTCGCTCCTCCACGGGCGAAACAGCAGGACATCGTAGTCCCGGACGGCGAGAAACGTCCGGTGCTCAGGATCGTCGACGGTCAGATTTGGGTCATGTGTGATTGGTAGTTCAGGTAATTGACGGGCAGTGGTTGATAGTGGGTCAAGAACTTTGGCCTCGCTGTTGCACTGACCCGGTTTTTTTTATTTTTTGAGCTTGAATTTTTCGCGTGGTTACGCTACTATCTATACACTATGTATAACCACGGCGAAATTGATAAAAAATGGCAGGATCGGTGGCTTGACGCGGGTGTTTTTAAGGCCGAAGATTTTTCAGAAAAACCAAAAAAATATTTATTGGTAGAATTTCCATTTCCGTCAGGCGCGGGGTTGCACGTGGGTCATCCGCGTTCGTATGTGGCGCTTGATGTGTTGGCGCGAAAATTACGCGCAGAGGGGAATAATGTGTTGTATCCGATGGGGTGGGACGCGTTTGGATTGCCGACGGAAAATTACGCGATTAAAACCGGACGTCCGCCCGCAGAAGTGACGGCGGAAAATATTGCGACGTTTAAGGCGCAGATTCAGTCGCTCGGTTTGTCGTTCGACTGGTCGCGCGAAGTAAATTCGACGGATCCGGGATATTATAAATGGACGCAGTGGCAATTCTTGCAATTTTTTAAAGCAGGACTCGCATACAAAGCGAAATCGATTATTAATTGGTGTCCGAAAGATAAAATTGGATTGGCGAACGAGGAGGCGCAGGGCGGCGTGTGCGATCGCTGCGGTGGGCCGGTCGAAAAGCGCGAAAAGGAACAGTGGATGATTGGCATTACAAAATATGCGGATCGCTTGATTTCAGATTTGGAGACAGTGAATTATTTACCGAAAATTCGCAAACAACAGGAAGAATGGATTGGGAAGAGTGAGGGTGCGGAAATTGAATTTAAAATTGAAGGGTCAGAAAAAACAATTCGCGTTTTTACGACGCGACCTGACACGTTGTTTGGTGTGACGTACGTGACGCTCGCGCCGGAGCATGAATTGGTGAGTGAAATTGTGAGTGCGGCGCAGCGCGCGGAAGTTCAGAATTATGTGGCGACCGTGGCGCGGAAAACTGAAATTGAACGTACAGATGCAACGCGAGAAAAAACTGGCGTGTTTACAGGTACATTCGCGATCAATCCGGTGAATGGTGAACGCATACCAGTGTGGATTTCTGATTATGTGCTCGCAGGATATGGAACGGGTG
>JAPLWO010000078.1 GCA_026396555.1 Candidatus Magasanikiibacteriota bacterium | reverse complement strand
AAATAACACTTCTGTTTCTGTAATGAATCCACGCTTGCGACCTTTCGTTACTAATTCTTCGAGGCGTTCTTCAGTTGGCGCTTTCAAATTAAAAACTTCTGGTTCAGTTGGAATTGGTCGCTGAATAACTGCAGCTGGTTTTGTGCCACGAATTTCTTTTTGTTTTGCAGGCTTTGCTGCAACAACAGGTTTTTGTTTTAAAACTGTTTTTGGTGCAGGTTTTTTTACCTGAACTTTTTTAACAACAACTTTCGCCTTTTTGACAGGCGATTTTTTAAGCGCTTTTATTTTTTTAGGCATATCACGATATGAGCTTTTGATAGCGGACGAGCAATTCACTCATGCGAGTTTTATTTCCAGCGCGTTCAGCAAGCTGAATTTCTCGAATGAGCAGTTCACGTTGTTCAGTTAAATAAATATCTCGGAGACGTTTGATAAGTGATCGTAATTCCGCTTGACGCTCTTTTGATCCAAGTTCGCTATAAACAGCGCTGAGTAATAACTCAAGTGTAGGATCTTTTACAGGCGCCTCAGTCGAAATAAAGTTCGTAGGTCCGTGCGTCTTCGGCGCACTCGCCGCAGTATATCCAGATTCCCACACTTTGTAAAGCGCCGCGTACGCTGGTTCAGAAAAAAATGATTCATCAAGTTGTGTGCTCGCCTCTCCAAATAATTTAAATTCTTCCTGAAGCAACGCCATCACGCGTTCTTCAAGCATGGAGCGCATCTGACGATTTTTTGGATCAACCACATACGTCAGCCCTTTATCAATAGTGTGCGTTGTTTTTTCAGGCGCTGGATTTGCGCGCGCTTTTCGAACCAATTCTGTTAACGCGTCAGGCGACGTCTGTAAATTCATTGCAGCTTGTTGAATCCAATGGTCTCGCTCAATCGCGCTTGGAAGCAGTGCAATAAACGAAACAATTTTTTGACTGATCTCAGATTTTTTTCGCGCATCCTTAAAAATTTCTGTGCGCTGATTCTCCGGAACCGCGCGCTCCATCATGTGTTCAATAAAAGGTCGTGCATTTTTTACCGCCGCTTCCCAGACCGCTGGATCTTTTTTAATACATTCATCCGCATCTTTCCCGCCGCCTTCTGGAATTGAAATAATTTTTACCACTAATCCTTCCGCAAGTGCAAGACTGATTGAACGCTCTGCGGCGTGTTGTCCTGCTTCGTCCGCATCGAACGCAAATCGTAATTCATCGGTGTAGCGTTTTAATAATCGAAGCTGCTCGACGGTGAGCGCCGTACCCGAACACGCAACAACATTTTTCATCCCCGATTGATGACACGCGATCACATCCATCTGTCCTTCGACAAGAACTGCAAATTCTTTTTCTTTAATTGCAGCTTTCGCTAAATGCAACGCGTACACAACATTGCCTTTATGAAACAACGGCGTTTCTGGTGTATTCACATATTTCCCGCCCGAATCTTTTGTCTCAATTAAAATGCGGCCCGTAAATCCAATCGGGCGACCATGCGTATCCCAAATTGGAAACATGATGCGACCACGAAATCGATCAAATTGTTTTGTGCGCGCGCCATCAGTTTTTACAATCGTAACCCCGGCTTGCGCCAAATCATTAATCGCAAAATTTTTCTTCAATAAATATTGCGTCAATAAATCCCACGCAGTTGGAGAAAATCCAACTTGGAATTGTTCGATCATTTCAGGCGAGACACCGCGACGCGTCAAATAATCGCGCGCGCCCGCAGCTCCCGGCAGCTCGCGCAAAATGCGATGATAAATACTTGCGGCCATTTGCACGATGTCAAGAAACCGCGTTTTTTCATTTCGATTAATTTCTGTTTTTTGCGATGATGTTAATTCAACGCCGGCTTTTTCCGCGAGCAATCGAAGCGCTTCGCGAAAATCAATATTTTCGATCCGCTGCACAAACGTAAAAATATCGCCGCCTTCATTACATCCAAAACAATGCCAAATCTGGCGCTCGCGATTCACCATGAAGCTTGCTGATTTTTCGTGATGAAACGGACAATTTGCTTTGAGATGTGTCCCCGATTGTTTCAACGTCAAATAATCGCGAACCACATCCGCGACATCGAGTCGTTGTTTAATTACTTCAACATCATTGGTCATCTTGCAACAGGTTTACCATCTTTTCCAACAACGATCGCCATTCGAAGTCCGAGCGCGCCGCTAATGCGCGCCAATTCCTGTTCAATCAACGTTCCAAAATATTCACCACTGTGTGCGTGTGCACTGTCGTAGCTGTGGCCTTTTTGATCAATATGCATTGAAATCATGATGCGGTCGCCCGATTCCTGGACATACGTGTGAAATCGCGGAAATTCTTGTCCTGTCACGCGGCGCACGTAACTTTCATCGCCTTCGCGGTTCGCGTATTTCGCATAACCAGCGGCGCGCATGAAAATATGGGATGGATCTGTCGGTGATTCTTTGAATACTGCCTTCATATATGCACATACTAACTCAAATTGTGAGAACAGCGCAAATCCGCTATAATGAGCGCACGTTTCTATGAATTCAGCTTTTCAAAATAACGATCTTGCACAATCTATTTTAACCGCACTGACCTTTCTTGACGACAAGAATGCAGTGGCAAAATTACGCGCAAAATTTAGCGCTCATGAACAAAAAAAGTTTGATTTAACATCTGTCGCTGAACTTAAAAAAATGTTTGGCGAACATTACATCGAAGACGTTCGGTCTCAAAAAAAATCTGCGCCACATTTTGTCGATGACGAAACTGGTTCACCTGTTTCGCATGAATTTGCACATCGTGCTGACTGGAATTCAAAAAATGATCTGGAGCCGCTCGAGCGACTCGAATTATTATTTAACATTGCGCAGCGTGTTCAAACTGCTGATCGCTATAAATCAATTTTTGTTGAATCATGCAGTGCTGTCGACGCACAAATAAATCTTCGTCTTCGTTGCCAGGAATACTTCGCAGAAATTACTCGAGCCTATTTTCTCGCGTCTGAAGAATTACACATGCGAGATTTTATAATTATTGATCACATGCGTCGATCAACGTTTGGCTTGCCTGAAGAAAATTAATATGAAATTTGTTTTAAGCAAAAATAAAATAAATTTAGGTACACTTTCGTTTGATGACGTGATGTATCATTTTATCGGCAATAACGACACCCAAATTTTTCTCGCCAACGCAGTGCGCGCGGGCATTGAAATTTTTTACGAAGATTTTTTTGACGGTACATACACCATGAAATCCGAGACAATTGATTCTTCCGATCCGCGTTTTTCTCTTGGGCTCGTTGATTTTTTACGCAGAAATAATTTTTCCGTTCAGGAAATTCGCCCTGAAATTGAATCTGAATTTCATGAAATCATTTCGCAACTTCCGTCAGACAGTCCGCTGCGCCAATCAGCCGAATCACAATGGAAATCTTTTTCCTATCTTGAAAAAACACAGTTGTTGGATTTGATTCAACGTGATACGCTATTTTCGTGAAAATAACTTTCAAGCCGTTTTGGCTCCAGGCAATCCTTAATTTCGTCAACGCCGGATTCACCGGTATTTTATTATTTCATTTTTATAAACAGCACGTAGGACTTTCAGATATTTTCTTTGCAGATGCGATTGGCTGTTCGATCAATGCACTTTCTCTGTTTGCGCGCCGTTCAATCCATATTCGACGCGATATTCAAATTGGATTTGGAGTTTTAGCACTCTCACTGATTTTTTTAATGATCGTTCCCTATTCAAAACCGATTTTTTATATTTTCTACGCGTTTCAAACAATCGGAGGCATCATTTTTTACGTTCCGCTCAACATTTTATTTTTCGAAAAAATTTCTCCAACCGAACGCATGCGCAGTATGACTGCGTATTGGATCGTTGGCATTATTGCCGGCGTGATTGGTCCAATTATCGGCGCGTTCTTATTTACACATACAGGATCTGTTGCATTTCTTTCGATTCCGCTTGCCATTTTACTCATCGGCATTTATATTGCACGTTTTGCACCCGCTGATATTGTTAGATATACACCGACCGAAGTTCTCTCGCACATAAAAACACTTCGAACAATCAATCTTCTTGACGGCGCACTGCATCGAGTCAGTGGCGATGTTGGATTATTCGCACTTTTATTTGTCAGCACCGTTGTTGATTACGGAAATTATTTATCATTTGTTTCACTCATCATGGTCGGCATCTCATGGATCATCGCCAAAAAATCGGATTCTTCCGGAAAGCGTATGAAATTTTTATGGCCATCAGCAGTGATCGCCGGAATTGCGACCATGTCATTTTCATTTGCACATACATTTGTTATTTTTATCATTCTCACTATCATCACACGTTCTGCGCTCATCATTGCAGAACCACTGCGTTCTAATGTCATGCAGGACATATTACATCCGCACCCGATCAATTGGATCTCACGTGAATTTTACTTAAACGTTGGTCGCGCTATCATTCAAGTCATCGCAGCTATTCTTCTGTTTTACGGTTCACCGGTTGCGGCGTTTATTTTATTCGGTGCGATGCACATGGCGTTTCCGCTCTTGGTCCGCTGGAAGAAAATTTATCATATTCCACCAACCATTCCAGCCTTGTAATTACCTCGTAAATTTGATAGTCTAATACAATTGCGAGCATCATCAGAATTGTCTGCAAAGCGGAGGGATCGCATAGTGGTCGAGTGCACCACCTTGGAAAGGTGGCGTACGGGAAACTGTACCAGGAGTTCGAATCTCCTTCCCTCCGCTTTGCAGCATAATCAAGATGCTCCGGACGAGTGCACTATTCATAAAAAATATGGCTCAACAAATTCAAACAGCAATTTTTGCCGGTGGTTGTTTCTGGTGCACTGAGGCAATCTACGCAGATTTACGCGGAATTATTTCAGTAACACCTGGCTATACGGGTGGTGAACTTCCAGACCCGACCTACGAACAAGTCTGCTCAGGCGAAACAGGCCATGCTGAAGCAATTAAAATTGAATTCGATCCGACGATTATTTCCTATCGCGATTTACTTGAAGTTTTTTTTTCAACGCACAATCCTACAACGTTAAACCGACAAGGAAATGACGTCGGAACTCAATATCGCTCAACTGTTTTTTACGTTGATGACGCGCAAAAAACAGAAGCTGAAAAAATCATCGCGGAATTAACGGAGCAAAAAGTTTTCAGTGGCGCAATAATTGTTACGACGATTGAACCCGCTGCGAAATTTTACGCAGCCGAAGATTATCACAAAAATTATTACGCGCGTCATCCTGATCAAGCATATTGCCAAGCCGTCATCGAACCTAAACTAAAAAAATTCCGAGAAACCTATGCCCGACTCTTATCAAATTCTCCTGTACTATAAGTACACAAAAATCGAAGATCCCACAGCGCTCATGCAGTCGCAGCGAGAAATTTGTACGCGCCTTGGATTCAAGGGCAGAATTTTGATTGCAGAAGAAGGAATTAACGGAACACTCGAGGGCGAAACTGCGGCAACGGAAGCATATGTTGCGGCGCTGTTATCAGATCCGCGTTTTTCTGATATTCATATTAAGCGCAGCGTCGGAACCGGATCTGCATTTAATAAAATGAGTATCAAAGTCCGTCAAGAAATTGTGGGCACTCATTTCCCTGCAGAAATTGATCCGCGCGCACAGACGAGTGAACACATCACCGCAGAGCAACTCCACGAGTTACTCCACAATTCCGATGAAAAAGTCACCATCATCGACATGCGGAATGATTACGAATTTAAAATCGGACATTTCGAAAATTCAATTTTGCCATCACTCGAAAATTCTCGTGATCTTGCGCTGACTGTGAAAGAATTGAAACCGCTTAAAAATGAAAAAATTATAACTGTGTGCACCGGCGGTGTTCGATGTGAAAAAATGTCAGCATATTTATTGCGCGAAGGTTTTACCAATGTGTCGCAGCTCTACGGCGGTATCGTGACGTACATGGAAAAATTTCCAAACAAAGATTTCAAAGGAAAATTATACGTGTTTGATAATAGAATTTCAATGGGTTTTGAAACAGATTCTCCGGATCATCAAATTATTACGAACTGCGAACACTGCAATGTAGTTTCTGATCATTATATTAATTGTACCGACATGCGCTGCCACAAACAAATTATTTCTTGTGTTGATTGTGTCGCAAGCGGAAAAACAGTGTGTTGATCGGCTGAGCGACACCAAAATCAAAGTCCGTGTGCGCACCCGGCATACGCACGATCAATTTCAAGAGCACATCGTATGTTGGCGTATGCCCTGCCGTTTTTTGCCGCACCAAATCAATGTACAAAATCGCTTGCGAATTCACCATCCGTTCAGAATACTGCGCTCGAATCGCTTCGATACCTTGACGCAGCATCTCGTTGTGATGCTGCGGATTCTCAGCAGTAACTTCAATTTGGAACTCAGCGAAATCCTCCATTGCTGACATGCGAATTTGCCCGGGCTGAAATTGCGCTCCTGGAAAAATTCGCATATTCGCGTGCTTCAACTGAAACCGCGGAAGGAACTCGGCATTCAAATCGAAAACCGTAACGACATAGTCCGCCACGATCATTCGCTTCACGCCGTCAAACGCGACACATCGCGCAAATTCATCTTCAGCCCGCTTCACGGCAGCTACGCGATATTCTGCTAAAGCGTCGCAAAGCCAGCCGCGCATTTCTTCCCAGCCGGGCGCACGAGCCGTCCAGCAGTCGTTGAGCAGATAGTGGAAAACGTCGGAGTTGTTCAGTTCACGCATTTGCGAATTCGCACTGCGCGGCTTCGATGTGTCGAGCATGTAAATATCGTGCTGTACTCCTCCCCAAACGATGATCGAACCACTCGGTAGCATAAAGAGATCAAAGTCCGGATTGTCGCGGAGCGCGTTGAACAGTCGTTGCACGAGCTTCGAATACTCGGACGAGATTTGCACAGTCTTCAAATTATCTTGACTAATCAATGAACCGCGGAAAACGCAATGCAGCAAACGAATGTCGATCAAACTCTCTGGTGCAGTCGAAGTTTGCGGTAGAACGTTCTGCCGGATCCAGCGAACGAGAAAATCCGCAAACTCGAGTGCTTCACTGCTCTTACCGAACCAGCAGCCAGTCATCATCAACGTCGGAGTCGACAACACCCTTTGTTCAGCCAACCATTCATCAAACGTCAGACCTTGTGCGGTCACCGTAGACGTTGGCAGCATCATGTTACGAGCAAGATACTCCTCCAGCCACTGATGCCGTTTCGGTTGTTTCTTCATGTTCCTGACCTCCAATCTCCACTCGGGAGTAACGCCAAACTAGCAGTTTTGACGCGTTCTGTCAACCTCTATAAATTATAAAAAAGCGCGCCACCCGTCGGAAGTTTTCCCGACGAACGACGCGACATGACACGGACCAAGTTTCATTCCTTGACGAACTATTTTCCGACAAGCGCTCCAAAATCGAAATCCGTGTGCATCTCAGGAATCAGCACCAGCGCTGTAAAATGTTTCCCTTGCTGCTTCTCCTCGCCGACAAGCACAAACGGCTTGAACTCAACGAGGACAAAATAGCCATTGTTGATCAAATCAGTCGCGCGACGTTGAATCAGATGCGGGATGCTGCGCTGCAGCAGGACCTGAGCATTGTCGCGCTCTTCAGCAGAATTTGCTTGTACGATCATCTCAGAGGCAATTACGTTTCGCCCATGAAACAAGTCGATTCTACGTCCCGCAAACTGTTTCCGCTCATACACGACGACCATCGCGTTTTCCAATTGTGGAATTGGCAAAAACCGCGGATCCAATTCAGAGAACACAACCACAAAGTCTGCGCCGAACGACTCGTGCTCACGATGGAGCGCAACCGAATTCGAAAACGCCGTCATAACCCGCGAATACTCCACCAACTGAAACGCACCGATGGCGTCGCACAAAATCGTGCGTACAGTCTGCCAATTCTCACTGTGCGTAAGCCAGCGATGGAGCAGGTGGTCATACACGGTCTGAGAGCCGATATCGATCATCCCCTTCACTTTCTCGCCACCGCGTTCGATTTCGATCTGAAATGCACGCGTGCCGTTCCAGACAATGATGAACTGCAGCGAGGCGTACACGCGCATGAAGGGATTGCCCGCATATGCAGCGCACAGCTCAAGAGGCAAACCTTTGTAGCCACATCCAGCAGCTTTCTGTCGGGCAGTTCTTCCCTCAAGCGGCTGATCGCCAAACACAAATTCGAGAAATTCCTTCGTGTGCGAACCAGGTCGATCAAACGTTGTCACGAGTCGTTCTGAAATATACTGCACCAGAAACTCTGAAAATTTCTGCCTGCTGAACTTGTCTCGCAACCAGTCGCCGTTCAGCAGTCGCGGCTTATCAGCCGACCATTCCTCCGCGAGCCATCTGGCAAACGTTTGATCCTGACTATCAGGCACGTAAGACGCCCTGTGCACGAACGGGCTGTTCGGATTCAGATGCTTCGCTTCCAGCGCCGCTTCAAGCCACGGATCCAACGGTCCTTGAGCCAATGGTGATGCCATGAGTTTTCCCTCCAATCTCCACTCGGGAGTGCCCCCACACTACCAATCTTGACGCGCCCCGTCAACCATTGATAGAATGTTCCATATGTCAAAACCACAACACGGAAATACCGTAAAAATCCACTACACAGGCCGCCTTTCAGACGGTTCTGAATTTGATTCATCACGTGATCGCGAACCACTTTCATTTACCATCGGTAGCCATCAGGTAGTTCCGGGTTTTGAAAATGCAATTTTAGATCTTAAAGCCGGCGAATCGATTACGGTCACGATTCCAGCCGCTGAAGCATACGGCGAAAAACGCCCTGAAATGATTGCGACACTTGAAAAAAGCCGTTTTCCAGAAAATATTCCGGTCGAGCTCGGAATCCAGTTTCAAATTCAAGCACCCGACGGCACCCCAATGGTTGCTGAAATTACGGCAATCGACGGCGACATGGTAACTGTTGACGCAAATCATCACCTTGCGGGCAAGGATTTAACGTTTGATATTCAACTCGTTGAAATTGTTTAATTTAAGCGATTGCTTTTTTAAACTCTTCAACCATCGGCACTTGTTCGGTTTCAACACCGTAAAATTCGCCGAGCAACACACTCGTCCAATCAGCGATCATCAAGCTTGAAAAAATTCGTTCCGCTCGTGATGCGCCTGATAATTCAATCGTCGTGACTTCAATGCCACGTTCTTTATATAATTCCGCCGTAATTTCACAGCGGCGACGATTGCATGGATGATCTTCTGCATCCATTAAAATAATGACCGAAATTTGTTTCGACAATTCACGCGTAGAATCAATCGCGTCGAATCCAGTCATTTCATTATGGTTTAATTCAGGAATTGAATTCCAAAATGCTGGAATTTTTGTATTTTCACAAAACTTAATTTTCCAATTTTGCGCAATCGCCCCATTGCGCGATGAACTGTAGATGAGTGGAATTTTGCCCCGTAATTTTTCTGCTAACATTTCACCGGACATTCGTGCACGTTCTACATCCAATTTTAACGTGTGCAACTCTTCTAATGTGCTGCGCTCATGCAACAAACTCGCAAGTGCAACAACGCCATAACCAAGTGCCGCGCGTGGCTGAATGCCGACATTTGGAAATTGAATATACGGAATTCCGTCAGCTGCCGCGCGTTCTAATAATTTTCCTCCAACCGCCATTGCACACATCGTATACCCTGCTTCTTTTGCAGCATCATATGCTTCCAACACTTCTTCAGTATTCCCCGAATATGAACTCATCACTAATAACGCACCGTGCAAATCCGATCTCGTTATGTGTGGCAGTCCGTAATCCATGTGAATCGCACGAATGCGACCGTGCGCAAGTACATTAAAAATATCTGCTGATAAATGCGAGCCGCCCATACCACATAAAATCACGGGACGGTTGTCTTGTGGTAATTTTTCATGATTGTGAATAACGGGAACAAAATCAAATTGTTGTGGAAACGTTTTCAACGCATCTTGCATCATATATTTTTTAATAATTTAAAACGATATACCATCCATACACCAACTCCGAACAAGGCAATCATTCCATACTGCGCCGGCGTAAGACCAAAATAACGCGCGTCTGGTGTGAAAGTCATGGTGTCTGACATGCCCAGCATTTCGTCCGAGCGAAAAAAATCAAGACCAAATCGCAGCGGTGCATACAACAGCGGAACGAGTGCGAGATATGTTCCACTTTTTTTAGGTTTCGGCATGAGCCAAAATAAAAGTCCGATCAAAATCCACCCAACACATTCTAATAATCCTAAATCAAATCGTGGCGCGCCCGGATATGCCACAGCAAACCACGTCGCTGAACGAATTCCGGGATGCATATGCGTCACATAACATCCAAATCGCCCAAAAATCCATGCGACCGGCATGCATCGCATGATCACGTCTCCATAAACCTTCACATCCATTTTTTTATACCACACAAAAAATAACGCAGTTGCGACACCGAATATAATTCCTCCTACAGAAGAAAGTCCACCGTTCCACACTTTTAAGATTTCAGTTGGATGCGCTAAAAAATAACTCGGCTCATAAAAAAGTACGTGCGCTAATCGCGCGCCCAAAAAAGCTCCGAAAATAGTCCAGAGCGACAAATCCGTAATACTATCAAATGAAGTGTGCGTTCGTTTTGATTCTCTATAAGCAGCGGCTAAAAATGCGCCGAAACCGAGCGCAATAAAAAGCCCCCAAATATAAATAACCAGTGGCCCGATTTGAATCGTCGTTTGCTCAAAATAAGGCAGCATACAACAAACGCTTAAATAAAAGAATTAAACGTTTAAAATTTTCATGACTTCTTCCGGAGTATCCGCAATGTGATATAAATTCATGTCCTCTGCATCAATCGTATGTTCTCGCTCAAACTGATTTTCCTTGATAAACAGAAGAAGCGGTTCCCAAAATTCTTTTCCATATAACACAACTGGAATTTTTGGAATCTTCCCTGTTTGAATAAGCGTCAGCAATTCGAAACAGTTATTGAGCGTTCCATATCCACCTGGAAAAAAGACAAATCCTTTTGACGGAGTCGTTAACATTAATTTTCGAGTGAAGGGAAAATAAAAATTTCGACTTTTCGTTACATACGGATTAATTCGCTCTTGTCGATCAACCCACATATCCATACCATACGAACCTGCGCCTGTTTCGTATGCGCCCTTATTCGCAGCTTCTGCAATACCCGCACCACCTCCTGTAACAACTCCCAGATTTTTTTTCCCAAGCGCTTGTCCTAAATAATACGCGTCTTTATAATAACTGCTTTCGAGTTTCACGCGCGGCGTTCCGAGAACAGTAATAACGCTACCAATATTTTGCAAAAATTCAAAACCTTCAACCAGCTCCGCCATGATACGAAACACACGCCAGTTAATCGCATCGTCGGAACAAAATTGACGCGCATCCATGCTACACACTTTTTCAATTGGTTTTGTTTGACGAATAATATCCATCGCCTCTTCTGGACTATCCGCGATAAACACCATCGACATATCGTCGTCAGTGAGCGCATGGATTCTTTCAAAAACATTATTGTTCAAAAAGTGTATAAGCGGCTCCCAATATGATTTACCAAATAAAATAACCGGCACGCGCGTTAACATGCCACTACGAATCTGATCCAAAATTTCAAATAATTCATCAAGCGTTCCAAATCCACCCGGAAACATCACGAACGCCTGTGCAGGAGCTGTCAAAAAAACTTTGCGCGTCAAAAAATAATAACAGCCAAGCGATTTATGAATGAACGGATTCAATCGTTGCTCGTGCGGCAATTCAATATTAATTCCAACTGAATCACCACCATTTTCATACGCGCCACGATTTGCCGCTTCCATAATTCCCGGTCCGCCACCCGTTAAAACCGTGAATTTATTTTTTGCGAGCAACTTTCCCATTTCGACAGCTGCCAAATAGTACGGGCTATTCGGAAATGTGCGCGCAGACCCCATAACCGTGACCTGTCGGCTTAATTGCGACAAAAATTGATACCCTTCCACGAATTCTGCCATGATACGAAACACACTCCATGCAGATCCACGTAAATCAATTGCTGAGCCACGATTTATTGGTGTCATATAGTTGGGTTTTCAAGGTGCCAGGTTGTTACTTGTTGAAATTGGTGACCAAATTGCAGTGGGATTTCTTCATGCATGCGCGGGCCAATCAGCTGCATACCAACTGGCAGTCCATCGACAAATCCACATGGAACCGATAACGCACATAATCCTGCAAGCGATGTTGGTCCCACAAATACGTCTGCTAAATACATTTTGAGCGGATCACTTGATTTTTCTCCGATTTTAAACGCAACTTCAGGCGCAGTTGGTGTCAAAATTACATCAACTGTTCTAAATGCTTCGTCAAAATC
>JAPLWO010000038.1 GCA_026396555.1 Candidatus Magasanikiibacteriota bacterium | reverse complement strand
GATGTAAATGCTAGATCATTCACTTTTTCTGACAAACTTGTAATGTCCATCGGATATCCAAGCGCTGCAGGCAATCGCAATTCTTTTTTTGCGAGTTCCACCAATCCATCTAGCCGCGCGCCACCACCCGTAAATAAAATTCCTGCAGGAAGCAGTCCTGATCGTTCAATCGCGCGCAATTCTTTATCGATTTTTCTAAAAATTTCTTCAACACGCGCTTCGATAATTTCCGCAACGTATTTTCGATCAACAACTTCCTGTTCTGCCGCGCCCAATTCCGCCAAAAAAATTTCTTCTTTTTTTCCAACCATTTTCGGCAGCGCAGTTCCATATTCAACTTTCACGCGTTCCGCAACATCGATCGATGTTCGAAGTCCAATCGCAATATCCGATGTAATATGCTCCGACCCAATCGGCAAAATCGCTGTATGCAACACATCCCCTTCTTCAAACACTGCGATACTCGTCGTCGCCGCGCCAATATTCACCACCGCAACACCTAATTCTTTTTGTCGATCAGTTGTTACAATATCCGCACTCGCCAAAATTGTTAATACCATCGCATCAATTTCCAAACCAGTTCGATACACAACACGGCTCATGTTTTTTATTTGCGACGAAACACCTTGGATGATTTGTGCATCAACTTCGAGACGCACCCCCGTCATTCCAGTCGGATCTTTAATCCCGCCTTGACCGTCAACGGTAAATGTTTTTGGAATCACGTGCAAAATTTCGTAGTTCACCGGCGTTGCAACTGTTCGCGCCGCTTCAATCGCGCGCGCAACATCATCTTCCGTAATTTCTCCATCAGATTTTGCAATTGCAACAACACCTTTACTTTGTTGGGATAAAATATGACTGCCAGAAATGCCAACAACCGCGCGACCAATTTCCGCGCCTGCCAGACGTTCAACACGTTCCAAGCATGCAGTTACCGAAGACACTGCGTCATCAATACTGGTAATAATTCCTTTGTGAATTCCTTCTGCAGGAACTTCCGCACATCCTAAAATTTGTAACAGCTGCCCGTTTCCTTGTTGCACGATTTGACCGACGGCGATACGTACGGCTGAAGAGCCGACATCAATTCCCGTAATCAAAGTTGGTCGTGCATTAAATTTCATGTGCGTATTGTATCACAAATGCGATGATGTGTGGAATAAAAATGATTGCGCCGATAATTGTTGCAGCGAAACTCATCAATAAAACAGCGCCTGCCATCATATCTTTTATCGATCCGACGTAACTATGTAGTCGTGGTTTTACCATGTCGACAAAACGTTCGACAACAGTATTCACAATTTCTAAAATCAGCACGCCCGCGATCGTTAACGTCAGCACAATATATTCCCACGGCTTCAACGAGAATGTAGCCATCAAAAAACAAACAGCGATCGCGCCTAAAACTTGCACGCGAAAACTTCGTTCTTCTTTCCACACCGTTTTAATTCCGCGCGCTGCGAACACAAAACTTTTCGTAAAACTACTGAGCGCTTTCATATTCATTCAAAAAAAGCGACAAATATTTTTCCTGGAGCGGCAGCATCACACGCGCATCTGATGGCTTCATGTGATCATAATCTAACAAATGCAATGTGCTATGAATTACCATGCGCACTAATTCTTCATCATACGGAACTTCATACTCGCGCGCATTCGCACGAACTTGCGATCGACACACAACAATTTCTCCCAAATAACTCGCGTCGTCATCAAATTCACGAAACGAAAGCACATCAGTCACCGAATCTTTTTTGCGATATATTTTATTCAAGCTCTGAATTTTTTTCGGCGTCACAAAAACAATCGTGGCATGCATTTTTCCTTTTCGTTCTTTTCGCAATACAAGCTGGCTCGCCAACTGTAATTTTTTCTCTAACTTTTTTTCTGATAATTTTTTCTTCATGGTGTTGATGTTGAACTGTTAATCGTAGACGACGCCATGCCGGATGGAGTACTCGATACAAAATTTACCTGATCAGGCTGAACATCCGCACTCGTCGCCGTTGTGGTTGCAACAGATTGTCCAACAGTTGGCGCCGAAGTTTGCTGCGATACAGCATTCATTTGCGGCAATAACTCAATCGGCGTCGCAACGTTTGCTGGTTTGAATGATGCAACCATCATTTCAAATGTGCGACGATAATTAATCGTATCACGCACGCCACCATTATATGTCATCAAATACACATGGGATCCATCAGTAAAAATTGCAACCAAATGATCCGGACTTTCAACGCCCGCAACCTTAAATTTATTTACAAATGGAGTATATGCACTCAAATTTTCATTTGGAAATTTCTTCGCAAACCAAACCGGAAATGGATCTACAACAGGAAACGGCAGCACACGAATTTCTACAAATTCCTTTGTGATCGATGTAAATAATACATCTGTTTTTTCCTGATCAAGCGACTGTGCAATCCAGCTCGCTGGATAATATGCCGCGTATTGAAATGCTGGATTGATATATGTACTTACCAAATTTGTTTCCGCAAGTCGCTGAGGCGCTGTGCCGACCGGATTATACAAATTTAATAATTCCGTTCCATCATTATAGCCGTCCGCATCCGTATCAGCGATATCATTTTTTGTCGTCCACAATTCTTCTTCTGTATCAGTCAATCCATCCTTGTCCGTATCAATCGCGTCAGCGTATGTATGATCAGGAATTAAAATTTCAGACTGTAATGTTGATGTCGTGATTTGGGTCGACGTCGCCGTTGATGTTGCAAAAAGATCGACCGGAATTTCTGGCGTCGATGTGGCAGCAACAGGATTTGTGGTAATCGCAGGAGGTGGCGGAATAATTTTTTGCGCCGCTGGAGGTGTTCTAAAATAGAACCACCAGCCACCAAAAATTGCACCAACTAAAACGAATACTGCACCGCCAATCGCAGCGATTCCAATCCATGGGGCATGCTGCGCCGTTGCTATCGTGACGGGGCGTGGACTTGGTGTTGAGGCACTGCTTCGCGGTGCAGAAACCACAACATGTTCGGAAGCGGTCACCGGCAGCTCAGACGATGGTGGATTTTTCCCGCCATAAAAGTCCATCGGAATGGTGTGAATCACCATTGACGGAATTGTGGGCTGTTGATTTCCCGTCTGCACATCTGCCATACTTTTTTTATCGTAACTTGCCGGGTCCTTTTGGATTATATCCATTTAAAACTTCCTGTCCATCCGTATATCCGTCACCGTCCGTATCTTTTTTCAACGGATCAGTTCCCCAAATATTTACTTCAGCGCCGTCTGTTAAACCATCACCATCTGTGTCTGGATTATTTGGATCGATCCCTAGCTTTGCCTCCTGCACATCGGTCAAACCATCTTTATCAGAATCTTTTTGTGTGTCCGCTGTTGGCAAGACAGGAGTTGGGATTGCCGCAGGGATTGCAGGAGCAACTGTTGTATCTGGAGTTGATGTTGCAACAGGTTTTGGAGCAGTTGGCGCTGATGCGTCAACATTCACACCCGTATCAACAGGCGCGACAGGCGTTGGAGTTGGAATCGGTGATGTTGCTTTAGGCTCTGCAGTTGCAGTTGTAGGTGTTGGATTTGACGCACTTTTTTGAATCACATACACCCAAACCGCCCAACCAGCGCCTGCAAGTGCGACTAAAATAACTGCAGCAATAATAATTCGTTTAATTGCAGTTGGTTCATGTAAGTCGTCAGCTTGCGGCATTAACGAATCCGCAGAATTGTCCATCGGCATTGATGACATAGAAGGCATACTCCCCATGGACTGTGAAGAAATTGGTTTCAATCTTCCAGCAGCGAGCGCGCTCGGTCCTTCGATTGAAGTTTCAGGCGATGAGTCTGCGCCACCGATTGATCCATCATTTGAATCCCCTTCACCATCAAAAATATCCGGCACATTATTTGCAGTTAACGGAGCAGCTGTGGGAGCAACAGGTGCTAAAGGTTGGGTTGATGCGTCATCGTCGAACATAGGTTGATGGTTATTTTTTTGATTTGGTAAATAGTGTTTGACGTCGCTGCAAATAATCATTATGTTCCTTTTGCAGCATGACTTGCCGATCAGTGCTCGTAGCGGACAAACTGTGCGCGTTTTTTGGATCCGTGTGGTAAATATAAACTTCTTCACCATCCGTTAGCCCATCTTGATCTGTATCGGGCTTATTGGGATCAGTGCCGTATTTTTTTTCCAACACATCACTCAATCCATCCAAGTCAGCATCAGGCACCAGTGGTTTTGCAATTTGCGATGATAAACCGGTGCTTGGATTTTTTTTATTATACCAGATCAAACTTCCAACAACCACCAAAACAATTCCAATAATCAGTAATGAAATTTTTATGAGCGATTGATTTCCGTTCGGCGCAATAATTTCAGTTGGCAGCTGTATGGGTGTTGGCTGAATAATTTCGTTAGGCATACAGATTTTAATACGGATTTGTAGACGACATTTTTACATCCATCAATATTGCATAAAGATATGCAATCGAATCGTTGGCACTACCCATATCTTTATCTGTATTCAGATCAGTCGCCAACATAACATCACTTGGAGCAAGCGGGGATGTTTTTCCATCAAATTTCAACACATGCCATTGATAATCCACATCAACTTGTTTATATGTTGGAACAAATTTCTGAACCAAATTCCAATGCGCTCCATCAAAGCGCCACACACTCACGTCGCTTTTATCTGCATCGAACGGCACTATCGCAGGATCAGGTAAACTCACATTTCCAAATGAATCTTTCGCTAATGAAAATGTTCCTTGTTGACCGCCGGGTGTAGGTAAATGATTTTCATGTACATACACATAATAATGCCAGCCGTTTTTAAGCCCACGCAAGGTCACAACTTGTCGAGACGCAGGTTCGAAAATTGCCGAACTTGCCGCAGACGTAAAAGCAACAACTTGATCTTGTTCCATACCACTATCACCCAAACAACCATACTGACGCAAGCGACTAAACAAATTATTTGCGCTCCACGTTTGTGGCGATTCATTTGCGGTGCGACCAACAGGAACACATGATCCTGTTAAACCTTTCGTAAGAGAGCCGGTAACCGCCTGATCATCAATCCACACAACCTTAAGCTCATCTTTTGATGAGCCACGGTACACAATGCGATAATCTCCTGCCTGCGCTGTATTGTCCGTATCAACCTGAATTGTTTTTGCAGCACCCAAATCTTGTTTAGAATTAAATACAGTCGACCCAGAAAAGTCAGAAATGCCACCACCCAAGACCTGAGCTCCTAACGAAAGGGTTTTATACCCAACATACGGAAGTAGCGATAAATCTTGATAATCCACAAATACTTCGCCGACAATCTGCTGAGCAGCAAACGTTACATAATACGACGCGCCACCAGCTGCAGTAAAACATGAATTTGATCCGTCAAATCTAACTTTATCAAGCGCTGTAGTAATCGTTTGTTTTGTGACGTCAACTACAGGATTCAAAAGAACAGGCGTTGCGAAATTTATCGCGCGTGGAGCGAGAGATGGATCTGTATACGCAAACGTTGCAGACACATCGATCAGCGCAGGAAGCCAACCAAGCGTTGGATCCATGAGCACTGCTGGTGACATGGACACCAGCGTCGCATTAATTGTTTGTTGATCCGTAAAAGTTTTTGTATTTACAGCGCAATTTTGGCATGATCCATTTTTTGTCACCACACATGAAGGTGTGCATGTAAATGTTGTGTAGTCATAGTCAGCAATTGGACAAACAGGTCCGCCAAAAACTTTACCACCATCACACGCTTCAGGTCCATTGATCGCGTTATCGCCACAATAACCTCCGGTGACATACGCGCGCTTACAATGATTGTCACAATATTGACATGAATTTTTTGCGCCATATTGTGGCACACACGCTACGCCGACGAGTGATCCTGTATCACATTCTTCCCCATCAGCTGGATCAACAATACCATTTCCACAACCTATAGCTATTGACTGCGCTACAGTTACCGCGTCTTTTGCACAGACAGGAACACCACTAACAGGCGGCGTCACAAATTTACACTCACTCGTACAATATACAGTACACGCATCGCCCGCGTTATCAACCGCATGTGTATTACCATCGCATTCTTCACCATTCAACGTATCAACTTTTAAATCGCCGCAATATGAACCAACGCCTTTACAATCCCAATTACATGAATCTGCGGCAACAGGTGCATACGTAGAACCCGCACTTGCAGAAATACACGTTTCTGATTGCGGACATGGAAAATACGCACCAATATTACATGAGATGTCTGAGTGAAGACTACAGTGACCGTAAGGAGTCGTAACAGCACCCTTACACAAATTCAATGTTGCACTCTGAACAGTCTGAAATGATGCACTGGTTAACAGATCATTTTTTACTGTTGGACTTGTCACATCGATAAACCCTGAATAAAATCCTTGAACACCATTGACTTGATGACAACGGATACCAGAATACGTTGGAAATATTGGATCGCCTACGGTAGTGATAAATATTGATTCATTTGGTTTCGCTACATCACAAAATTCATTACTCTGTTTTATACCATCGCCACACGAACCAAGCGTGCTTGGACCCGAACATTGTAAATTACAATAATTATACTTACCATTATATTTAGAACCATCATCACAAACCTCATTTCCGTTTATGATTCCATCGCCACACAAATTTACACAGCTCGCAGCTGCCACAACGATTTGACATGAACTACTGCATTGCGTCGAATACGCACCATATGCGGTACAAATATTCGTATCAATACCAGTAATTGTTTTGCCGGGAGGATCACACTGTTCACCCGCCCCAACAATTCCATCTCCACACACGCTTGAGGCACCAAACGATGCATTATTACAAAACTCACCATTGGAAATGTGTGGTCTAACAGTTCCTGTCCACTCACCCGCCCAACTCGATTGATTGCCCGAACCCTGTTCAAGTGGAATTCCCAATTTATAATTTGCACCGCTACTAACTGTATTGTAATGATACACATGCGAATCGGTCGAGCACTGATAAACTTTATTTTTTATACTCCAACAAGTTGCGCTATCAGAATCTGGACCACATGTATCATACACATTGAGTGGATCAGCAACAGGATCAATACCCAGCTGACTCATAAACGCTGCCCACGAAGGCCATTTACTTGACGTCAGTCCAGAAATAAACGAATCAGCCGCAATAATTGGATATTTTCCTGCAAACGCATTAGCTTTATCAAGTGCGCGTACCATGGTCGAAGAATCAATCACGCGTTTAAAATCACGAACAAGTTTGGAATGATCTGCGTGACAATCATTTGTAACTGCCAGTCCAGCACACTGTCCATTAACATTACACTGTTTATTCAGGGCGTTCGTACCGGTATAACATAATCCAATATCAGAAACGTTAATTGCAAAGCGCAAATTGTTTATAATTTGATCAAAAATTCCTTTCATTTCATCTGACGCAGGTTCGGACAAACTAACAACCAGCATGTTTGAATATTGCACGCCATTTTTTTGATTTACAAAACCAATGTATGCAGTATTTCCAACACGCACCCCATCGAAACCATCAATCGCAATCGGTTGAACTTTTGCATTAAATTGTTTTTGATAGTACCACTCATACGCAGAATACTGCTTGAGATTTTTTTCAACACGAAATCCAATCGAACCGCCTGACGATGTCGCTGAACCAAATTCTGGCGTATCAATCAATTGAAATGCATCGAGTGTCGTAAATGAAAACGAGGGCTTATCAACCAGTTGCCCGTTCACATATGTTTGCGCGCCACTTTGGCCCAAGTCACTAAACTGAGCTGCGGTAAATGAAACTGTCGAAAGTGTGTTCAATATATTCTTTCCACTCGTTCGGCAGTACCAAAAATTAAAGTTTTGGCGATCTAAAATACTCTTAACACCATCATTTGCGTTCTGTGCGGGAATCCACGGAATTTCGCACAAAAGCGCCTGTACGTTTGCCGAATCTGCAATCGAAGTCCCTACAGTCGATGAAGCCATGACAATATCTGTAGTGATCTTCGCAATTGCGCTCACGGTTGTAGCGCCATTTACTCCACCTGGAATTGTGGTTGTCGCAGCGTTACCATCTATTGATGCAGCAGTGATTGAAAAATCAGCAATTACTTTTTTATTAGTATTCCAATTCCAATCCCACGTATACGCATTTGTAATTTGCGAAATAGGTACGAACAAACCGCCTTGATTACTCATACCCTCTGCGAACATT
Organism: Candidatus Magasanikiibacteriota bacterium; assembly: GCA_026396555.1. Taxonomy (GTDB): domain Bacteria; phylum Patescibacteriota; class Patescibacteriia; order Magasanikbacterales; family 2-02-FULL-50-9b; genus 2-02-FULL-50-9b. Next base: position 895 of record JAPLWO010000038.1, on the reverse strand, counting down.
TTTTGCGACTGGCTAAGTTTCGTAAAATACGTATTGTGTGGATAAACCGAAACTTTATCAAGCTGACAGAATTTATTTGATGTTGCAAAAACAAATTCGTATGGCGTGACGGGTACATTTAACCCAGACTTCAGAAGCTGATTTTCTGCGGCATTTAGCAACCCTGTAATTACAGGCCCTACATAAACAGAAACCGTTGAATTTGCGGGTAATGGAGCGTCCAGGTTTACTATAATCCGCCCGTTGCGCGTGTGTAGATCAGCATCTGTGCTATTAATGAGCGTCAATGAATATGGAATCAATCCCAAACATTGGCCAAAACTATCGAGTGCGTGTCCACACGCAGCAGTACTTGTTGTAACACCAAGCTGAATGGTTGATGTATTAACTGTTTCACCATTTAAATAATCATTGACGTCAATCGTGATTAACGCATTGCGACAAACATTTGTGCTCACATTATCAGGAAACGTCGCTGTTACATGTGGTGACAAATGACAACATTTATCAGATCCTGGATATGTATTCGATGGACATGCAACCGGCGGCGAAACACATGTCAACGACCAGTTTGCAGAAGTAAGCGTTCCAAATGACATGCCAACTGGAATAGCACGAATTCTTGTTGTCTGCGCGCTCGTTCCTGGATCAACAACGCCGTTGCCAATCATGGCAAATGTCTGTTTGTCCGTTGTTGTCGCTGTCACAAAATCCGCCACATCCGTATCCTCGGCCCACCAATTCCAAATATCAGGAAGTTTTAATTCTTGCCCACTTGGATAACAGACATCTGGTTTTGAATAAGGATGAGCAACAAATTCTTGTACATCACCTTGTGCATGAGCCTCTGCATCTGCTGGTGAGATCACTACATGATCTAAGTCACAATGATCTT
>JAPLWO010000031.1:3830-8760 GCA_026396555.1 Candidatus Magasanikiibacteriota bacterium | reverse complement strand
CCTTCAAAAAAAGATGGATAGACGAGTGCTGTTGCATGTTTTAATAGCCACCATTTTTCTGAATCGCTGATATAGGAAAGATGATGCACGCGTTCCGGAAGTTTATTTGTATTCGGCGCGCCAAAGCCTAAACGACCTGCAAGCACTAATTGGTAATTTTTTAGTTCAGGAATATTTTTGATGAGTTCGAACGCTTCAATTACACCGCGAATATTTTTTCGTTTTTCAAGTGTGCCCAAAAAAAGAAAAAATGGTTTGTCGTGAAATGAAAGTTTTTGTGGACGTGTGCCACCGTGGGGTTCGGGCGCTGCAGGCGGCACTACAACAACACGATCAGCGGGAATTTTTGCATGCGTAATTAAATCTTGGCGTGTCCATTCTGAAACCGAAATCAATAAATCTGCGCGATGTAATGATTCAATCGCGCGTGTTGCATGATGCCATGCGCGCATACGCGGGCTGTACCACTGCGGTGCGTGTAAAAAAGATAAATCATGAACTACTTGAATGCGTGCACCTTCGACACGAGTATGAATAAAATGTGTGTTCGGTAAAAAAATAATATTTTTCGGATCGCGCGGTGCATGTGCAATATCCTCGAGTGTTGTTAATCGAGAATATAAAAGAAAATTCGTGAAAGAATTCGAAAGGTGTTCACTGGCTTGAACAATTTTAGTGTTCGGAAAAGCCGAGGTGATATGTTCAATACACTGGCGCGCGACTTCGGTAACGCCGGTTGGTTGCGGTTCAGACAGTGTACGACCATCAATGATTATCATGTAATGAATGTTGCGCAACGAGTGCACGGATTTTTTCTTCAAAAACTTCGCGCGAAAATTTGTGTGCGTGCACACGGATTTTTTCTGGTTCAAATTTTGTATCGTCAAAATGGAGAACTGCGTCGAGCACGCCTTCCCAGCCGCCATATTTCATGAACACACCAGTCACTCCGTCGATAATCGTTTCTGTTGATCCGCCTTCCTGAAGCGCGATAACTGGACGGCCGCTCGCCATTGCTTCGACTGCGGTCATGCCAAAATCTTCAACTTGTGGTTGAATGTAGGCGCGACATTCTGAATATAATTTTTTCTGTTCTTCCGGTGACACACGTCCTAAAAATTCGATGGTAGATCCTGCGATTTTTTTTAAATCTTCTGCTGCGATACCTTCTCCAAAAATTTTGAGTGGCAATTGTAATCGGTTAAATGCTTCAATAATCCAATCAAATTTTTTATACGCAACTAATCGTCCACCTGCAAGAAAATAATTTTTCGGACCGGTCGAAGAAATAAAAAAGTTTTCAACTTCAACTGACGGATATATGATTGTGCTGTCGCGACGATAATATTTTTTGATGCGCGCTTCAACTGTTTTTGAATTTGCGATAAACACGTCGACACGATCGGCCGCGATGCGATCCCACACACGCTGCCATGACAAAATGGGCTGTACTAATAATTTTACGGCGAGTGTGCGTGACAATTCACGAACATAAGAATGTGCATCGCTCCATAAAAATCGCGTCGGCGTATGGCAGTAGCAAATATGCGTGGTGTTCGGTCCTGTGATAATGCCTTTTGCAAACGCGGACGCAGAAGAAATTACGACGTCGTATTCAGATAAATCGTATAGTTCGGTCGCGAGCGGCATGAGCGGTAAGTACCATTGATAATGGCGATAGACGCCAGGAAAATGCGCGAGTACAGATTCGCGAATATCAGCACTTTTTAAAAAAGGGAATCGCTCTCGTTCGGCGAACAATGTAAAAATCGGCGCGTCAGGGTACATTTCATGCAGCACCTTGAGGACTTGTTCAGCCCCGCCATTTTGCGATAAAAAATCGTGTACTAAAGCAATTTTCATACCCGCCCATCTTGCCACAAATGGCGGATTTTCGCAATATTTTGTTTACTCAACTTTCCGTCGTCGGATTACTGCGAAAGGTGTTTTTACTAAAACAAATAAATCCATGATCATGTGCACGCGGTCCAACAAAACTAATGGTGCCAATAAACACAATAAAGAATTGTGGTAATTCATCGATACTCCAGCGACGAATAAAGCGACCGACTTTCGTAACGCGTGGGTCGTTTACGATTTTATAAATTGGACCTTCTTTAGAGTTATGTTGTGCGATTAATTCTTCTTCTAATTTTAATGCTTCGCCATTTCCTTCGGTCGAAAATTTTGTGTACATTGATCGAAATTTTAACGTTTTAAATGCATGACCACGAAATCCGACGCGCGTGTTTTTAAATAATACAGGTTTTCCATCCTCCATTAAAATAGCTGCGGTAGTTGCGAGCATGAACGGTGACGCCGCTACAATTAATAGTGAACTGCCGATCAGATCAAACATGCGTTTACTAATTTTTCCCCATCCATCAAGGCGCGCGCGACGAAATTCGATGAGTGGTACGTCGGCAATTGCAGACACGCGCATATTTGGCGCGAGTGTCGAATATAAATCCGCAGAATATTTTAAAGTAAAATGATGTTCTTCGGCAAACGTTAAAATCATGAGCGTTTCTTCGCGTGAGCTCGATGGGTTTGTTAAAATAATTTCATCAACTTCGCGTGTTGAATCAAGTTCAAGGATTTCTGCGCGAACTTTTTCATTGAAAATCGGATAGCGCGCGACGATAGTGTAGCCTAAAGATTTTTGTGATTGCAATAGCTGCGAAACATGGTCAGTAATTGCGCCAGAACCAATCAAAACTGTGTGACGTGTGCCGCGGCCGTATCGATAAAAAATTAATTTTGTCAGCCGAATTACGAGACGGCCGAGCGATACAAAAATAATTGCGCTGATAGTTGCGGCTAAAACAATGAAGCGAGAATTAAAAAATTCTCCGCGGAAAAAAATGTAAACGGTAATCGCCGCGAGTCCGACCGTACATGCGAAAAAAACGCGCGATAATTCATTTGAAAATTTTTGGTTGCTGTCGATTGTATACAAACCGTTTGATGCGAAAATTAAAATCCACACCGGAACCGCGACAAATAAAATTTGGATGAATTGATTGAGGGGAAGATAAAAAACCACCGGACGCAAACCCATCGCAAAAGTTGTAAAACGAAATCCGTACGCAGCGATGCCCGCGGCAAAAAGTAAAACAGCATCGAGCGGAACAAGTAACGCGGTTAAAATTAATTCAAATTTTTTCATACGTCTTTTTTTGTGATGAGTTCCACGAGCGCGGGAATATCTGCTTCAGTCACGCCGCCGAGCCAAATATTATCAGGCTGAATAACGACTGTTGGGCCGTCCGGGCAGTTGTTGAGGCATCCTGATTTTGCAACGCGAATGTCCGGCGCGACTGCTTTTACCGCTAATTTAAGCGCGGCATGTAATTCAACCGAACCTTTCATCGCACAATATTCCGCGCCATTTTCGCGCATATTGGTGCAGACGCAGACAAGTTTTCGATACTGATTTTTTGCTGGATGCATAGATGGAATCAGTGTAGCCCAAAAATAAAAAAACGTCCATTTTAATATGAAATTTGACATATTTTTCGGCCAGCCATAAACTCTCCGCATAATTTATTTACTCTGGGGAGGGGTATGTTTGAAATCATCGAAGTTTTTAGTAATTGGTGTAAACAGAAAATTGGACTGCACGTAGACGAGGTAGTTGCTCCGTTATTTAAACAGGGCGAAGTGTGGTGGTGTAGTATTGGAATGAATGCGGGTGGAGAGTTGTATGGAAAAGGAGATCGATTCCAACGGCCAGTGTTAGTTTTAAAAAAGTTTAGTCGCACAACTTTTTTGGGTTTGCCTTTGACGCAACAGGAAAAAACTGGAACGTATTTTGTTGAGACAAATTTAGGAGGAGTTCGACGTTGGATAATTTTGAGCCAGGCACGAACATTGGATGCTCGACGGCTCATTGAGCCTATTGGAAGATTACGAACTGAAACAATAAACGGGATTCTCAGTCAGTTTATAAAAGTAATTTCCTCTTAAAAATCTTCATCCCGCCTTTGTGGGGCGGGAATCGCTGAGCCTATCTCAAAATATGTTAAAACTATATCGTAGAGAAAAAAAGTTGTCAAATGATCGCGTTATCTTGACATTTTCGTCTAAAAATGGTTTAATGTCCAAACCACATTCACCGGATGAGTGCCCAACGCTGTCGCCGCAAGGTGCGCAGTAGGGAGGAAAGTCCGGACACCCTTCGCAGGGTAACTTGCGACAGTCGTGGTGCTGGCTAACAGCCAGGCATTCTGCGGGGTATAAACGACGCGTCGAAAGACGCCCGCGAAAACCTCCTGACGGAAAGTGCCACAGAGACAATTAAAGTTTTGGCCTTAAAACCAAAACCAAAGGTGAAAAGTGAGATGGTGTGTTTCGTGATCCGTGCGTTCCCTAAAGGAGCGTGCGACCAAAACGCTACATCTCTTACGCAGGGCGCGAGTCCTGCGTGTGGCAAACCCCACCTGGTGCAAGTGTAAAACACGCAACGAGCGCGTCGAGTAATCGGCCGCCCAGATAGATACTCATCACTCGCGAAAGCGATGACAAAATCCGGCTTATAGGTGTGTGTGGTAGAGACCGTCGTCCGCAAGGGCGGCGGTTTTGTTTTATCGCAAACCTGTTTTTTCGCGCACCTCCTGCATCACTTCTTTTGCAATTGCACTTGCGCGTTCACGTCCCATTTCGAGCGCTGCATTGATATCATCATTTGAAATTTCATCGCGGCGTGCACGAAAATCTGCAAAATAATTTGAGATTAATTCGGCGAGTTTGTCTTTGAGCGCGACATTTTTTAAGACACCTTCTTTAAGATCTTTTTTTAATTGTGAGTATGTTTGTTGTCCTTTTGCCGTATCAAATAATCGGGTGAGCTCGAGCAAATTTTTAACGCCCTGCTCGTCGGTTACAGCTTTTCGAATTTTTGCGGTGATAACTTCCGGTGAATCGTTCA
>JAPLWO010000031.1:0-3824 GCA_026396555.1 Candidatus Magasanikiibacteriota bacterium | reverse complement strand
GCGGTAATCACTTCTGGCGAATCATTCAAGAAAATACATGATTTTTCTCCGCCGCTTTTGCTCATTTTTTTATTTGATTCGAGGAGCGACATGACACGTGGCACTGCAGTCAAAACTGATTGTGGTTCTGAAAACATTTGTCCAAATTTATTGTTGAACTTTTTCGCAATCACACGCGCGAGTTCGACGTGTTGCACCTGATCTTCGCCGACCGGAATAATTGTCGCGCGATACATCAAAATATCCGCAGCCATCAAAACAGGATAGGTGAATAATCCTGCATTAATATTTTCAACATGCTTCGCGGCTTTATCTTTATACTGTGTCATCTTCTCAAGCTCGCTCATCGGCGTCAGCGTCATGAACGTCCATGCCAATTCAAGGTGTTCCGGAATCTGAGATTGGATAAACAACGTCGATTTTTTTGGATCGATCCCGAGCGCCAACAAATCACGCACCAAATTTTTGATCATGCGCTGTTTAGTCATTGGATCATACTCGATCGTCATCGAATGCCAGTCGGGGATAAAAAAGAAACGATCAAATTGTGGGTCATTTTGAAGATCGACCCAGTTTTTGACTGCGCCCAAGTAGTTCCCGATATGCATTTCGCCGGTTGGCTGGATTCCTGACACGATGACTTTTTTCATAGAATTTGCCTGATTATAGCCTAATTCTCTGATCTTGACAAAGGCTAGTTTTTGTGCTATGCTATGCGGTCTGGGTTGGAGTCTGTCCAATGCCGGGGCATGTCGCAAAGGATGCGATGTGTGTATTTGAGGTCTTTTGAATTGAAGTGAGGTTCATCATGTTCGGTCACAAATGCGCGTTCTCGGGCGCCGAAGTCCGTTCCGGCTCTAACGTCATCCTTCCGCGCGTCCTCGCCCTCTTGTTCGGCATCCGCCAGGACAAGATCAAGCCGTACTGGCTCGCCGCGATCGCGATTTCTGATGAAATGAAGTCGGAGGTCGAGGCGCTCGTGCGGGCCAAGCTGCCGGTGGATTACCAGGATCCGCGTGTGCGCGTGATTGCGCCGATGGTCGAAGTGTTCAACACCTACTACCAGCTGCGGCCGGACAAGATGCGGGTCGCGACGGAAGACGACGTCGTCTGCGGCATCATGCTCTTCAACCACTTCGCCGGTCTCGCTGCCATTACGGACGCGGACCTGCGCATTCGGATGCTGAACTACGTCGAAAACGGCAAGCTCGAAGTCGGCAATCTCGCCGAAGCGCTCAAGCCGAAAGCGACGAGTGACGATGGCAAGGTCGTGTCGATCAACCAGCCGCTGAAGTTGACGACGGCGAGTGAGCGCGCTCTGGCTCAGCAGCGGACGATCCTCGCTGAGACGCGTGAGAAGATTGCGGCCGGCGCGTACGACACGGTCGGCGCGGGTGAGAGCGGTGGCGCGATGACGCACCTCGGTGCGGTCGCGAAGATGACGGCGCCGGACAAGGTCAAGCGTGGCGGTCCGGTCGGCGGCGTTGGCAGCAAGCAGGCTGCGTCCCGCAAAGCGAGCGGTGGCAAGAAGTAGTCTCAGGAAGTGAACAGAAGTGTCTCGGCACGAGTTTGAAGCAAAACCAATGCTTTGAACCCGTGCCGCTTTTATTTTTACACAGTTTGTTAAGCGGGGGCTTGACAAGATTTTGATAATATGTTATTCTGATTAGTCCCAATTGAGCAATCGAACGGGAGCTTCGGGGGTGTTCCTCGAGGTGTGTCTGGTCAGAAAATGGTTACGAACGAGAAGAGAGTTGGAGGAAGTCATGAATCAGTCTTTGAACCTCAGCCAAGTTGCCTGTTCCATCCTCGGTTGCCCGAGTGACCCGCGCCCGCTCCACGAGTGTGGCATCCCGTCGCTCCGCTGGTTGGCCGACAAGTACAACGGCAGCGCGATCACGGTCCACGATCTCGTCGAGAATGCGGTGTGCCCGCGTCACGGCGATTTCCTCGCGGATTGGGCGGGCATGCCGATTGTCGAAATGGCGGTGGTGATGCAGGACATGCTCTTCCACAACGCCACGACGACCGTCGAGCGCGCGCTGACCCAGAACGCGGCCCCGCAGCAGATGCAGCCGTCGTCCCAGGTCGCCCCGGCGCCCGCTGCCGCCCCCACCAAGGCCTCGGAATCGCCGAAGCCCCTGGCGTGGAACATGCCGCAGAGCGTCGCTGCCACCAAGGCTGCGCAACAGCCCCAGGCCCCGGCGCCCGTTCCGGCTCCGAAGCCCACGCGCACCGAGCCCTTCGCGCTCCCGGGTCAGTTGCAGCATCAGGTCGTGCCGCCGGTCTCCGCCACCACCCCGGTGGTTGAGGGCGACGACGACGTCGAAATCGACAACGATGGCGACGATACGGCCGCTGACAACAACAAGGGCAGCTTGACCCTCCTGCGCTTCACGCCTTCCGAAACCGCCTCTCGTGGTGGCGTCGGTCAGGGTCTCAGCGGCGGCAAGGAAGGCAAGACCAAGCGGCAGATGCGGCAGGAACGTGCGGCTGAACGGGCCGACAAGGTTCTGCGTCAGGGCAGCGGCAAGTAGACTCGGGATCCAGCGGACCAACAAGTCCGTGAACTACCGAGAGTTTGAACGGCGTACATATGGAACATGCAACCGCATGGAACCCAGTGTACGCCGTGTTTTTATTTGACAGAAAATAATATCTTTCGTATATTCGTTTCATAATTATTTATGAAAAAACCTATGCGTTTGGAGGGAACCATACCAGTTGTTTTTTTTAAGGAAGGGCGAAATATTGTTGCATATAGTCCCGCAGTTGATTTATCAACGTGTGGTGCAACTGTGGAAAAGGCCCGGGCTTCTTTTAAAGAAGCTATGCAGATATTTTTTGAGGAACTTATCTCGATGGGAACATTAGAGATCGTGTTAAAAGATTTGGGATGGAGAATTGTTCGTAATCAATGGGTTGCTCCACAGCTAATCGCGCGAAGGAACGAAAAAATTTCAATCGCACTTGTTTAATAATTAATTTAATGGACTCATATGGGAGGGGTGAGACCAATTTCTTGGCGTACTTTTGAAAAATTTTTAATTCATGCTGGGTGTTATTTAAAACGTGAACGTGGAGATCATCTGGTCTACACGCGGCCTGGATTATCGCGTCCGATTATTGTAAAAAAAGTAAAAGATTTGCCGATCTTTATTATCATGAATAATTTACGCGTACTTGGAATTTCAGTTGAGGAATATTTGCAGGAAATTGGAAAAGAATGAAAGTTGAGGAACAAGAAAGGCATGCTTTTCAGCATGCCTTTCGGTCTCGAAAGCGGATTGATTTTTGTCTTAGACTTCAATAATTACTGGCAACACCATCGGACGTCGTTTTGTTTGTGAGAACAAGAACTGCCCAACATCGTTTCGAATTTTATTTTTAATGAATTCATCGAACACCGGAGATTTGTGATCTGACGCTTCGAGAATTTTGCGCACGAGGTCGCGGGTTTTATTGATAATCTCAACATTATCTTTCATGAAAATAAATCCACGAGAAATAATATCTGGGTTACCGATCAACTCGCCGGTGCTTTCTTCCATGGTTGCGATGACTACGAGCATACCGTCCGCAGACATTTCCATACGATCGCGCAACACGATTTCTGACACGTCGCCCACGCCAAGACCATCAACCATAATGTGTTCAGCTGGAACGCGTTCTTCAGTCAATCGGCCGCCATTCATATCGAATGCCATGACTTGGCCATTGTCTGCAACGAAAATATTTTCTTTCACCACGCCGACAGACGCAGCAAGACGCGCGTGCGCCGCAAGCATAAATCGGTTACCGTGAATTGGGATGAAGAATTTAGG